>NZ_JBITDT010000004.1:0-29338 GCF_044454415.1 Micromonospora sp. NPDC051543 | reverse complement strand
GGTGATCCAGTGGTGCGCGACACAACCCGCCCGGAATCTGACGCGAACCTCTTGATCAACAGGGCTGGGAGGGGAGGGGGAAGGGGGTGGGGGAGGGGAGGGGCGGCGGCCCCCCGTGTGGCCGCCGCCCTTTGTGGATCAGCCGTTCAGCAGGTCGTACGCCATTGCCGGTGCCTTCACCGCGGCGGTGCCGGTCGGCGCGGTGATCTTCGGCGCGCTGCCGTAGTCGGCGTACTTGACGACGTAGTCGTACGCCTTGGTCTTACCGGCGGCCGGCATCTTCAGCGTCAGCGACGCCAGGTGCTTGTCCGCACCGACCACGGCCGTGAACGGCACCTTCTTGCCCGCCTCGCCGAGGGCCGCCGCCTCGCCGTCCTCCAGCGCCTTCGCCGCCTCCCCGGCGCTCACGTCGATGAAACCGACGTACTGGCCGGGGCTCTTCTCCTGCACCTCGGTGGCCGCCTGGATCAGCGGACCCGCGTTGCCCTGGTCCACACCGTCGAACGTCGGGATGCTCGCGGCGTCGGTCAGCTTCGTGCGGTCCAGCTTCATCCACTTGTCGGGGAACTTTGGCAGGCCGGGACGTCCGCTGAACTTCGCCTTCACCCAGTTCTGGTCCTTGATCACCAGGAACGACATCTTCACCACGACACCGTCGTCCGGCGGCATGACCATGTTGATCTCGAATCCCTCGGAAGCCGGGTCGATCCGACCGTCGATCGTGCTCGACGCGTCCTTGCCGCTGAACCGGAACGCCCCCTCGGTGCCGTCCGGGACGGCGGCGAGGAGCGCGTCCTTCGGACTGACGCTCGGGCTGGCGGACGGGCTGTTCGGTGGCGTCGCGGTGGGTTCGCTCTCCGTCCCGCAACCCGCGAGCAGGGTGGTCGCGGCCAGCACGGCGGCGACCGTACCGACCGTCCGTCGGATGGTGCCGGCGGTGCCCGTTGCCTGTGTCATCGCTTGTCTCTTTCTCGCTGCGTGGCTTCTGCCGACGAGGATGTTGCCGGCCGGCACGGCGGTTCGGCTGCCGATATGCTGCCGTCCGGCTGCCGGGCACTGCCGTCCGGCGGTCCCGGGGGTGTCAGGAGCGAGAACGCGCATGTCAGGCCAACTGCGTTTCGAGATTCTCGGGCCTCAGCGGGCCTGGTACGCCGACCGGGAGATCGACCTCGGTCCGGCCAAGCAGCGGGCGGTGCTCGCCGTACTGCTGCTCGCCGCCGGCCGCCCGGTGTCCACCGGGCAGATCGTCGACGCGGTCTGGCCGGAGGACCCGCCCGCGAACGGTCCCAACGTCGTGCAGAAGTACGTGGCCGGGCTGCGCCGGGTGCTGGAACCGGACCGGTCTCCCCGTACGCCGGGACAGGTCCTCAGCCTGACCGACGCCGGCTATTCGCTGCGGGTGGACCCCGAGGCGGTCGACGCGGTCCGCTTCGAACGGGGCGTGCAGGCCGCCCGCCAGCGACACACGACCGGGCGTACGGACGAGGCGCTTGCCGAACTGGTCGCCGCCCTTGACCTGTGGCAGGGCGAGCCGTTCACCGGTTTCGCCGGGCCGATCTTCGAGGCGGCCCGGCAGCGACTGGTGGAGTTACGGGCCGTGGCGTTGGAGACCCGGTCCGAGTTGACGCTGGACCTCGGACGGCACCGCGAGACGATCGGTGAGCTGGTGGAGTTGGTGGCCGAGTTCCCCGTCCGGGAACGGCTGCGACACCAACTCGTGCTCGCGCTCTATCGCAGCGGGCGGCAGGCGGAGGCGCTCGCCGCCTACCGGGAGTTCGGCGACCTGCTCCGCGAGGAGTACGGCATCGAGCCGGGCGAGGCGTTGCAGGAACTGCACCGGCGCATCCTGCGCTCCGACCCGACCCTGGCGGCGACCCCACACACCGCCGAACCACAGGCGCAGCGCACCGCCGCACCCGAGGCGGCGCAGCGCACCGCCGCACCCGAGGCACCGGCGGACACGGCGCCCGCACCCGCGACACCGCCGCCGGCAGCCCCGCTGCCCGGACCGGCAGCGTCGGTGGCCGCCCCCGTCGGTCTCCTCCCCTCCCTGCCGGGACCGGCATCGCCGTCCGCCCTGTCTGTGCCGCCTCCCCCCGCGCTCGTTCCCCTGCCACCTCCGGCGGCCCCCACGAAGCCCGCTCGGCGGGAGACGCCGCGCTGGGCGAGCAGGACGGTCACGATCCTCGGGACGGTGCTCGTCCTGCTCTCGTTCGGCTGCCTGACCTGGCTGGTGATCCTGGCCTACGCGGGGTGGCGGCGGAGCTGGCGTCTCGCGCTCGCGGGTCTCGGTTACCTGGCGCTGCTCGTCGTCGAGGTGGTCATGCTCGACGTCGAGAGTCCGGACGCCGAGGTGCCCGGACCACAGGCGGTGACCTTCCTCGGCCTGGCCCTCATCACCTGGCTCGCCGGGGCGGCGCACGTGGTGCTGCTCAGCCGTGGACTCTGGGCCGCGATCACCGGACGACCGGACAGCGCCCGCGGTCGCGCCGACGAGGAGCGGCGCATCCGCCGGGAGCACGCCCGCTACCTGCTCTACCACTACCCGGCGGCCCGTGCCGAGTTGGGACTCGGTCGACCCGACCTGCCCGGCACCTTCGACGACGGCGGTCTGGTCGACGTCAACGCGGTCCCGGAGCAGGTGCTCACGGCCCTGCCCGGCCTGACGTCCGAGCAGGGCCGGCAGATCGTGGTGGACCGCTGGCTGCGCGGCCCGTACGCCTCGATGGAAGAGTTCGCGTCGCGCTGCCTGCTGCCTCCCAGCGCGACCGAGCCGCTGCGCGACCTGTTGCTCTTCCTGCCCCCGGCGTCCCGGCCCGACGAGGCACGAACGCGCGGATCGTGACCGGCACCTCCCGCGCGGGCCGGGGTTCTGACGGACGGCGCTGGTAGAAATGCCGGATGGGCGACGAGCGGGTGGCGGTACGGGAGCGGGCCGAGGCGGTGCTGCGTCGGCTGGCCGGTGAGCACGCCCGGCTCCGTGAAGACCAGTGGCGGGCCATCGAGGCGCTGGTCGTCGACCGACGCCGGGTGCTGTGCGTACAGCGCACCGGTTGGGGCAAGTCGGCGGTCTACTTTGTGGCCACCGCGCTGCTCCGCGCCCGCGAGCAGGGCGGCGGGAGGGGCGAGCACGGCCCGACCGTCATCGTGTCGCCGCTGCTGGCACTCATGCGCAACCAGGTGGAGGCGGCGGCCCGCGCCGGCATCCGGGCACGCACGATCAACTCGGCGAACCTCGACGAGTGGGACGAGATCACCGCCGAGATCCAGGCCGGAGCGGTGGACGTCCTGTTGATCAGTCCGGAACGCCTCAACAACCCGGACTTCCGCGACGGCGTGCTGCCGAAGCTGGCCGCGACGACCGGTCTGCTGGTGGTCGACGAGGCGCACTGCGTCTCCGACTGGGGGCACGACTTCCGGCCGGACTACCGGCGGCTGCGCACGTTCCTGGCCGAACTACCCGAGCGCACGCCCGTGCTGGCCACCACGGCCACCGCCAACGCGCGGGTCACCCAGGACGTCGCCGAGCAACTGGGCGACGCGCTCGTCCTACGCGGGACGCTGGACCGTGAGTCACTGCGGCTCGGCGTGCTCGACCTGCCCAGCCCCGCACACCGGCTGGCGTGGCTCGCCGACCACCTGGACGAGCTGCCCGGCTCCGGCATCGTCTACACGCTGACCGTCGCGGCGGCGGGGGAGACCACCGAGTTCCTGCGCTCGCGGGGTTACCCGGTGGCGTCGTACACCGGCCAGGCCGACGACGCCGACCGGCGCGCCGCCGAACAGGACCTGCTCGACAACAAGATCAAAGCGCTGGTCGCCACCAGCGCGCTCGGCATGGGCTTCGACAAACCCGACCTGGGCTTCGTCGTGCACCTCGGCGCGCCGCCGTCGCCGATCGCGTACTACCAGCAGGTCGGCCGTGCCGGCCGCGCCGTCGAACACGCCGAGGTGCTGCTGCTGCCCGGCGTCGAGGACGCCGCCATCTGGCGTTACTTCGCCTCGCTGGCGTTCCCGCCGGAGCAGCAGGTCCGTGCGGTGCTGGCCGCCCTGCACACCGACCGGCCGCTCTCCACCCAGGCCCTCGAACCCCTTGTCGACCTGCGCCGGGCCCGCCTGGAGCTGATGCTCAAGGTGCTCGACGTGGACGGCGCGGTCCGCCGGGTGCGCGGTGGCTGGCTCGCCACGGGCGAGCCCTGGGTCTACGACGAGGCCCGGTTGCGCCGCGTCGCCCAGGCGCGCACCGTCGAGCAACAGGCCATGCGGGAGTACGCGTCGACGGGCGACTGCCGGATGCGATACCTACGGGAGCGCCTGGACGACGCCGGTGCGACCGACTGCGGCCGGTGCGACAGGTGTGCCGGCCCACTGTTCGCCGCGGACGTGTCGACGGTCGCGCTCGCCACCGCCCAGACCTTCCTGGGCCGGCCCGGCGTCCAGATCGCGCCCAAGAAGCTCTGGCCGACCGGGTTGGAGGCGGTGGGCGTACCCCTCAAGGGCCGGATCGCCCCGGCGGACCAGGCGCTGGCCGGCCGCGCGGTCGGCCGCCTCTCCGACCTGGGGTGGGGCGGTCGGCTGCGGGACCTGGTCGGCCCGGAGTCGCCCGACGCGCCGGTGCCCGACGACGTGGCAGGCGCGGTGGTCGAGGTGCTGAAGGCCTGGGCGCACGGCGACGACCCGTGGCCCCGCCGGCCGGTGGCGGTGGTCGCCGTCTCGTCGCGCCGGCGGCCCCGGTTGGTCGGCTCCCTGGCCGAGCGGATCGCCGCCGTGGGCCGGCTGCCGCTGCTCGGCGCGGTCACCGCGACCGGCCCGGACGGCCCCGGCGGGCCGCGCGGCAACAGCGCCCAGCGGGTACGCGCGCTGCACGACGCCTTCTCCGTGCCGCCCGAACTGGCCGACGCGCTGGCCGCGCTGGACGGGCCGGTGCTGCTCGTCGACGACCTGGTCGACTCGGGTTGGACGATGGCGATGGTCGCCCGGGAACTCCGGCGGGCCGGCGCCCCCGACGTGCTGCCGCTCGCGCTCGCCGTGGCCGGCTGAGTCGTCCGTGAGCGCCGGTCAACGGCGGCGCGGGGAAAGTTCCCGGGTCGGGCGGATTGCGACGGCCGCCACGCTGCCCCGGCGTCGGCCGGAACCGACCGGGCACGACGGTACGGTGGCGGGATGAGCTGGACGCCGGCGGTGCCTGACCAGGCGGGCGCGCCCCCGTCGGACGGGAGCACCGTCGCCGCCGACCGGGCGGGCGCGGCGCTGTCGGACCCGAGCACCGTCGCCGCCGACCGGGCTGGCGAGGCGCTGTCGGACGGGTCGGTCGCCACGGCCGTCTCGGCTCCGGGTGTTGCCGGTGGGCCCGACCGGAGCACGGTCCGGTTGGCGCTGGTGGTGGGTGGTCTGGTGCTCGCCGTCCTGCTCGGCTTCGGCCTCGGTCGCCTGAACGGCGGCACCAACGACTACGGCGGCACCGGCCTCGGCGGCACCACCGGCGGCGCGGCGGCGACCCCCGACCACACCCACCCGGCGGGCACCGGGGCCCACGACCACGGCTCCGTCACTGGCGCTGACCAGGGCGCCGCCGCCGAGCCGGGCGGTCTGTCGGTCAGCTCGGGCGGATACACGCTCGTGCCACTGGCCACCGAGTTCCCGGCCGGCCGCACCGGGCAACTGCGCTTTCAGGTACGCGACGCGCAACGTCGACCGGTCACCCGCTTCGCCGTCGTACACGACAAGCCGATGCACGTCATCGTGGTACGCCGGGACCTGACCGGCTACCAGCACCTGCACCCGACGATGACGCCGGACGGCATCTGGTCGGTGCCGATGACCCTCCCGCAGCCCGGCGTCTGGCGGGCGTACGCGGACTTCACCGTGGTCGCCGACAACGGCGGCCAGAGCGCCGTGACCCTCGGCGTGGACCTGGTGGTGCCGGGCGCGTACCAGCCGCGTCCGTTGCCCGCGCCGGCGACCTCGACGACGGTTGACGGGTTCACGGTCGGCTACCAGGGCAGCCCGCAGGCCGGGGTGACGGTGCCACTGACCTTCCGGATCGACGGCCCGAGCGGTGGCGCGGCGCTGGAGCGCTACCTCGGCGCGTACGGGCACCTGGTGGCGCTGCGCGAAGGCGACCTCGGCTACCTGCACGTGCATCCCGAACCGGAGTTGGCCGACGGTCAGGTCAAGTTCTGGCTGACCATCCCCAGCCCCGGCCGTTACCGCCTCTACCTGGACTTCCAGGTAGCCACCAAGGTCCACACCGCCGAACTAACCCTAACCATCCCCTAACCCCCACCCCCCTGGCCCGCCCCCGCCCGCACTGCGTTGATCATGAAGTTATTGCCACTCGCATCGGCGTGTCGTGGCAATAACTTCATGATCAACGCGGAGATCTGGTGGGGGGACGGGAGGATCCCGGGGGTCCGGGGGGGTTAGCCGGCTCGGCGGGTGGGGCGGCGGGCCAGGTAGCGGAGGAGGTCGCGGATGTGGTGCTTCTCCTCGGCCGGAACGGTGGGGTCGGCCAGCCGATCCAGGATGGCGCGGACGTCGGCGTCGACCGGGCCGTCGTCGCTGCGGCGTCGAGGCGTCGGGCCGGCGTCGGGCAGTCCGAGGGCCCGGAACGCGGCCGCCACCGGCAGATCCAGGGCGGCGCAGAAACCGCGTACCTTCGCCAGTTCCGGATAGTCCTGCCAGTCACCGGCCAGCCAACGGAACACGGTGGAGCGGCCCACGCCCGTGTGCGCGGCGAGATCGCTCACGGTCCACCCGCGCTCTTCGCGGGCGTCGTCGATGGCCCGCCGGACGAAGCGGGCGAACGCCATCTGCGGTGTTACGTCTGCGGAACCCATCCGGTATGTCTTTCCCTCCCGGCCGAGCACTGGGAAGATGCGCCTCCGAGCGTAGTACGCCGAGGATCGGAAACCACTGACTGACCGCACAAACTGTCCCACGGATGAGACTCCACCTCGGGCAGTATTCGGACCGGTACCGAGCGATCATCATCGTTCTTCTACTAAGCTCGGTGCCCGTCCCGGCACGGCGCACCCGCCTGCCGCGTTCGCCCGGACCACCGCCGAGGAGCACCATGGCCGAATCGCGCCGTCCGCAGCCGTACCAGCCTGGTGCGGTGAGCCTCTTCTTCGTCGTCAAGGCCGGCGTCTTCGCCGCCGGGTTCTGGACCTGGTTGCTGGTCCTGGTGCTCCGCACCGACGCGGCGACCGGCGCCCACGTGCTGGCCGCCACCGGCGCGATCACCACCACCCTGGTCGCCGTGGTGCTGGGCGCCCGGATGGCGCTACAGCAGAACGCGGCCGTCCGGCACGCCGAGACGAAGAAGCTGCTCGTCGACATCTCCTGGAACGCGTTCACGGCCGCCGGCAACGCCGAGAGTTCTGGGAAGGTGGTGCCCTTCCCGAGCAGCCCGGTGGACGACGACCGCCCGACGCGCAACGGCGGGGACCGGGTGGCGGTCTTCGACCGTTCCGGCAGCCGGGACCGGGGCAGCAACGCCGACCGCCGACGCTGATACCTCTGCCAAGTCCCGGGCCGGCGGCAGGTCGACCCTAGCTGGTGGACCCCGTATCGCCGGCCAGGAGGACCTCCAGCCGGGGCGTGACCTGCCACTGGTCGACCAGCTCGCGGTACTCCGTGTGCCGTGGGTCGGCGACACCGGTGTGGCGGGCACGGATCAGCAGGTTGCGGGGGGTGTGCTGGGAGTCGACGAACTCCACCACCTCGGCCCGGTAACCGTGCGTCCGCAGCAACCCGGCGCGCAGCGCGTCGGTGAGCACGTCGGCGAAGCGCTCGCGCAGGATGCCCTGTCGGGTCAGCAACTCGTACGGCGCCGGGGTGGGCTGCGCGCGCAGCTGCTTGGCGAGGTCGTGGTGGCAGCAGGGCGCGGCGAGTACCCAGCGGGCCTGCCAGCGCACCGCGCGGGCCAGCGCCTCGTCGGTGGCGGTGTCGCAGGCGTGCAGCGCCAGCACCAGGTCCGGGGCGGGTTCGACGACGGCCTCGGCGATCGTGCCGGCGACGAAGCTGACCTTGTCGGCCCAGCCCAGTCGCTGCGCCAGCTCGGTGTTGCGCCGGCGCTGGTCCTCCCGGACGTCCACGCCGACCAGCTCGACATCGAGCCCTCGGCCCGTCAGATAGCGGTAGGCGGCGAAGGTCAGGTAGGCGTTGCCGCAGCCGAGGTCGACCACCCGCAGCGGACCGGTCAGGTCGTCGGGCAGGGTCGCGGCCAGGGCCCGCAGGAACGCGTCGACCTGGCGGCGCTTCGCCGCCGAGCCGCCGATCTCGGCGAAGATCGGGTCGCCGGGATCGAGCAGGTACTCCTTCGCCCGGTCGTTCCCACCCGGTGTCGTCGCCGGTCGGGCCGTTGCCGCGCGGTGTACCTGCGCCTCGCCGGACTTGGTCACCCGGAGCTGGAGGGTCGCGTCGGCGGTCTCCACGTGCCAGTTGCCGAAGGGCTCGGCCAGGAGTTCATCGACGGCCGCGTCGGCCTCGGGACCGGGAGCGACATTGCGGGTGTACGGGCGTACGCCGTCGGAGGTGGTGACCTGGAGTCGGGGCCCGGCCTTGAGCGTCACCGGACGCAGTTCGGCCCGCTCGACGGTGGGGCGACGGCCGCGACGGCGTCCGGCGGCGACCGCCCGGGTCAGCGCGGGATCGAGCAGCAGCGCCCGAACCTCGGTCAGGGCAGCGTCCAGTGGTTGCGGCATCGTTCCATCTTCGGCAGGTGGGGTGGGAAGAAGGGAACATCCCCCGCACCGCGCGAGGCGGTGCGGGGGATGTCGGATGGTTCTCGCTGGGTCAGTCCGCGGTCGCCTCGGCCGGCGTACCCTCGCCGGAACCGCCACCACGACGGCGTCGGCGGCGGCGCGGCTTGGCGGCCTCGCCCTCGGCGGCGTCGACGGACCCGGCCGGCGTCGCGTCGGCCGCGATCACCGCGGTCGGCTCGCCGGTCAACGTCTCGCCGGCCCGGCGGCGACGTCGGCGGCGCGGGGTGCGGGTGGCCTCGTCGCCGGCGGCGTCCGCGGGTGCTTCGGCGGCCGGCGTGTCGGCGTCGGTGCGGTCGCGGCGACCGTCGCCCCGACCACGGCGCTCGCCCCGGCCCTCGCCACGACTCTCACCGCGCCGGCCGCCCCGGCCACCGCTGTCGCCCCGGCGCGAGCGGGTGGTGCCACCGAGGTCTTCCTCGATCTCGGCGGACAGCCCGGCGCGGGTCCGCTCGGCCGTGGGCAGCGTGCCGCTGACCTCGGTCGAGATGACCAGGTCGGTGTAGAGGTGCGGGGAGGTGTGGTACGTCTCCGGCGGCTCGGGCATCTCCAGACCGAGGGTCTTGTCGATGATCCGCCAGCGCGGCATGTCGTCCCAGTCGACGAAGGTCACCGCGACGCCGGTCGCCCCGGCCCGACCGGTACGACCGATGCGGTGGGTGTAGGTGTCCTGGTCTTCCGGGCAGTCGTAGTTGATGACGTGGGTGACGCCGGTGACGTCCAGGCCCCGGGCCGCGACGTCGGTGGCGACCAGGATGTCGATCTTGCCGGCGCGGAAGGCCCGCAGGGCCCGCTCCCGGGCACCCTGGCCGAGGTCACCGTGCACCGCGGCGACCGCGAACCCGCGGAAGTCGAGATCCTCGGCGACCCGGTCGGCGGCCCGCTTGGTACGGGTGAAGATCATGGTCAACCCACGCCCCTCGGCCTGGAGGATGCGCGCCACCACCTCGACCTTGTTCATCGAGTGGGTGCGGTAGACCAGTTGCTGGGTCTGCGGCGACGGCCCGGTCTCGGCGGTGTGCCCGGCGTGGATCGTCATCGGCTGGCGCAGGAAGCGCCGGGACAGGGTGACGATCGGGTCCGGCATGGTCGCCGAGAAGAGCATCGTCTGCCGGTCTTCCGGAAGCATCGCCAGGATCTTCTCGACGTCGTCGAGGAAACCCAGGTCGAGCATGCGGTCGGCCTCGTCCAGGACGAGCGCGCGTACCCGGTCGAGGCGGAGGTGCTTCTGCTTCTGCAGGTCCATCAGTCGACCCGGCGTGCCGACGAGGATCTCGACGCCCTTGCGCAGCGCGTCGATCTGCGGTTCGTACGCCACGCCGCCGTAGATCGGCAGCACCCGGACGCCGCGCGTCCGGCCGGCGGCGGCCAGGTCCTTGGCGACCTGGATGCCCAGCTCGCGGGTCGGTACGACGACAAGCGCCTGGGGGACGCCGTCGCCACCCTCGCTCGGCGCGAAGACCCGCTCCAGCAGCGGTACGCCGAAGCCGAGGGTCTTGCCGGTGCCGGTGGGCGCCTGGCCGATCAGGTCGACGCCGCGCAGCGCGATCGGAATCGCGTACTCCTGGATGGCGAACGCACGGGTGATGCCGGCCGCGGCCAGCGCCTCGACGGTCTCGTCGCGGGCGCCGAGGGCGGCGAAGGTGGGTGCCTCCGGTCGGACCGGGGCGGTGGGGGCCAGTTCCTGGCCGTCCATCAGATCTTGAGTCAGCTCGCTCATGTGGATGTGGGGGTGCCCTCTCGTGGGTGCGCCCCGTCATGTCCTCAGGGCGCGGTCGGTATGACGCGGGCCACACGGTCGGGGGCAGACTGCCGAGCCGGACCGGGCCGCACGCGCACCGCAGGCTGGACTTCGATCAGATCGGCGCCCGCGGCAACTGCTCTATGCTACCCGAACAGGCAAGCTCACGTCCCGATTCCCGGTCGGCCAGCCGCCACGCGGGGGGACTGAATGTGAACTGCATCACACACGGTAGCCTGCGCTCGTGTCCACCGCCGGTTCCGCCGTCCCCGACCTGCTGGGTCTGGTCGCCTTCGGCGAACTGCTCGCCTTCGAACGCATGGCCGCCGACGCGCGACTCGCCCCGGACCTGCGCCGGCGCGTCGAGCTGGACCAGATGGCCGCGGCCGAGATCGACAACTACCGCCGGCTCGCCGACCGGCTCGCCGCACTCGGTGTGCCGCCGGAGGAGGCGATGGCGCCCTACGTGCGACCGTTGCAGGCGTACCACGACTCCACCGAGCCGCGGGACTGGGCCGAGGTCGTCACCAAGGCGTACGTGGGCGACGCCATCACCGACGACTTCCTCCGGGAAATCGGCCACGCGCTGGACGGACCCGACCGGGCGCTGGTGCTCGACGTGCTGCACGACTCCCGGTACGCGGAATTCGCCGCCGCCGAGATCCGGCTGGCCGTCGCCGACGACCCACGGGTGGCCGGCCGGCTCTCCATGTGGGCCCGGCGACTGGTCGGCGAGGCCCTGTCCCAAGCCGGCCGCGTCGCCGCCGAACGCGCCACGCTCACCGTACTGATCACGCAGGCCGAGCGGATCGACGTGCCGGAGCTCTTCGCGCGGCTCACCGCCGCGCACACCGCGCGAATGGCCGCCGTTGGACTGAACAATTGAGCGCCCCTCGTCGGGCGCGTTCACGCGGTACCGGCCCGCGGCAGGTGGCAGGACGCCGACCTGCCGCGACGGCCGGACCGGTCAGCGGACGGTGAAACCGACCGCGCGGGGGGACGCCTCGGCGATCTCGACGTAGGCGACCTTCTCGACCGGAACGATGACCCGCCGGCCCTTCTCGTCGGTCAGGGAGAGCGTGCCGCCGTTGCCGGCGAAGGCGTCGGTCACGATCTGCTCGATCTCGGCCGGCGACTGCGCGCTGTCCAGAACCAGCTCGCGCGGCGCGTACTGCACGCCGATCTTGACCTCCACTGTGCCTCCTCAACTGGGCGATAACCGCCCTGCGAAGGCTATCCGATCACGGGGGTGGCGGTCAGGCTGACTCACCTTGCAGCGGGAAGCTCGCGATGCCCCGCCACGACAGCGCCGCGACCAGTGCCTCGGCCTCCGCCTTCGGCACCTGCCGGCCGCCGGCCAGCCAGAACTGGGCGGCCGACTCCGCCGCGCCGACCAGCCCGGAGGCGAGCAACTCGGCGTGCGACCGGCTCACGCCCGTGTCGGAGATGATGGTGTCGGTGATCGCCGCGATGCAGCCCTGCTCGACCCGCTCGACCCGCTGCCGGACCGCCGGGTCGTTGCGCAGGTCCGATTCGTAGACGAGCCGGAACGCCTCGCTCTCGTGATCGACGAAGTCGAAGTACGCGCGGACCGACGCGCTGACCCGTTCCTTGTTGTCGCTGGTGCCCCGCATCGCCTCGTGCACCTGAGCGACGATGGCGTCACAGTGGGTGTCCAAGAGCGCCAGGTAAAGGTCCATCTTCCCGGGGAAGTGTTGGTAGAGCACCGGCTTGGAGACCCCGGCCCGCTCGGCGATGTCGTCCATCGCCGCAGCGTGGTAGCCCTGCGCGACGAACACCTCCTGGGCCGCCGCGAGCAGCTGCTTACGACGCGCGGAGCGGGGCAGGCGGGTGGGCCTGCCAGCGGTCTGTGCGCCGTTCCCCACAGCCGTCATGGGATCCTCCGAGTTCTTCGTACGAGCCGCCATTTTCCCCCCAGACCGGGGCGGCCCCCGACCGCGTCGTGGAATTGGCCCGCCGCTGTAACTTATCGCCACTCTCCCCACACGGTAGCCTCAGCGAGGGCGACCAAGGAGCGCGCGGTGAGTGAAACAGGGCAACCCGGAGCCGCCACCCCGGGAGAGCACGGTGACGGATCGGGTCAGCACGACGACCCGGGTCGTTCCGGCAACGGGTGGGCGCCCTCGACGGGCGGGTGGTCACCGTCCGGCGAGAGCGAAGCGGCCGGGGAGCAGGCGCCACGATGGCAGCCCGACCCCGCGTCCGGCTGGCGCACCACCTCGACGAGGCACGGTGACCTGCCCGCGCCGCTGCCTGGGCTGCCCGGCGCCGCCGAGCGGCCGGCCCGGGTCAACGGCCACCACATGAACGGCGTCCACCAGGCCGAGGGTGACGGCGTGGTCGACGGTGCCCACCACGGGGACGCCGAGATCAACGGTGTGGGTGCGCCGTCGGGTCGTCAGACACCGGTCAGCGCGCCACCCGGACGGACCGCCGAAGACCGGCCCGACCTGGGCGCCGGCCGCCTGGCGGTGCCCGCCCAGCGCCCCGCGCCCCCCGCCGACCAGGGGTCGGGAGAGGCCGACGGCGGCAGTGCCCGGCACCTGACCGCCGACCCCACCACGCCGCGTGGCGCCCGCTGGGCCGAACCGGGCGTGCCCGGCACCGCGCCCATCCAGGTGCCGCCCGTCGGCACGGCGGCCTCGGGCTTCGAGGTGCCACCCGGACTCCACGCGCCGACCGGCGACCGCTCGACCGGCGACGACCGGGAGGCCGGGTCGCGCTCCCGGCGCGAAGCGCTCGCGCCGGAGGCGTCGGCCGAGTCGGGACGTGGCGACGAGTCCGAACCGGAACGCCCCGCCGCCGACACCCGGCGAGCGGGCGAGCCCTCCTCCGTCGAGCCGGACTGGTCCGGGCCGAGCTGGAACCGCCCGAGTTGGGGCAGCGGGTGGGCGCCACCCTGGTCCCGGCAGGACGGCGAACCGTCCGACCAACCGACGCGGGACGAGTCCGCGCCGGGTTGGGTCGCCGAGCCGAGCGTGCCGTACGAGCCGGTGCGGGCCGAGTCGACGCGTCCGTACGAGCCACTGGCCGCCGAGCCCCCCCGCGCGTACGACCTCGCCACCGAGGCGGAGGTGACATCCGACCGCGGCCGGCCCTCGCGCCCGTCCTGGGCCGGCGAACGTCCGGCCCCGACCCCGGCCAGCGTGCCGCCGGATGCCTCCCGCTCCGAGCCGACCGAGCGCCCGTCCTGGGCCGGCGGGCCGACGTCCGAGCCGGCCGGTACGCCCGCCGCGCACCGTCCGTCCTGGGCCGCGCCGATGTCGAGCAGCGTGCCGACCGACCCGCCACCACGCGCGAATGCCTCGGACCCCACCCCGACCAGCGGGCCCGGGGCGCCCACGCCCGCCGCGCCGGCGGCTGCCGAGCGTCCGTCCTGGGGCGGGGGTTCCGTGCCGACCAGCGGGCCGGCGGCTGCCGAGCGTCCGTCCTGGGCCGGGGGTCCCATGCCGACCAGCGGCCCGCCGGCGGCCGAGCGTCCGTCGTGGGGTGGCGGTGCCGTGCCGACCAGCGGTCCGCCGTCTGCCGAGCGTCCGTCGTGGGCCGGGGGTCCCGTGCCGACCAGCGCCGCTCACGAGGAGCCGACCAGTGGTCCGCCGGCTGCCGACCGTCCGTCCTGGGCCGGTCCGGCATCGGCCCTTCCGCCGCCGCGCCCCTCCTGGTCCGGCGAGTCGGACCCGGCGCCGACCAGCTTCGGGGCGTCCCGTCCGTCCTGGGCCGGTGCGCAGGCCTCCGACAGCACGTCCGCGCGCCCAACCTGGGCCGGCCCCGCGCCGGTGGACCCGTCGACGCCGGTCGACCCGCCGCCGGCGCCCGCCGGCCCCCCGGCGACGGTGGTGGACGCGCCGAAGCAGAGCACACCGTCACCGGCGACGCCCGTCCGTCCGGCGGCCGAGCGTCCGTCGTGGGCAGGCAACTCGCCGACACCCGTGGCGAACGCGGCCGCCGAACGACCGGACTGGTCCGAGGGGCGCATTCCGGCGGCCTCGCCGGGCGATCGTCCGTCCTGGCCAGCCAGCCGGCCGGCGAGCCCCGCCCGGGGGAGCGACGCGGGCGAGTCGGCCAAGCCGGTCCGACCAACCGGGCCGTTCCGGCTCCGGCCGGCGAGCCCCGAGCCACCCGACCCATCGACCGTCGGGCCCGCCCCCAGCGCCCCGACGGCAACCGGTCCGGCCTCGGCCACCGCCGGGTCGGGGCGACACGACCGGCCATCCGCGTCCGCCCCGTCCTACGCGGCCCGTCGATCCGCCCCGGAACCGGCGTCGCCGGCCGACGCCGCCGCCAGCGGTCGACGGCCCGACACCCCGGCGGTACTGCCGCAGCGCGTCCCCGCGCAACCGGACGTGCCCGTTGTGCCGGAGCCGCCAGCCGTGGAGCCACCCGCCGAAACCCCTGAACTCGCGCGCATCGCCACCCACCTGCGCCGCGACGACGAGCCCGCTCCGTTGCGGGAGCGTCCCGAGGGATTCGACGTCAACGCCATCCTGGACGCCGTCCGGGAGGTGGCCGGAGTCCGGGACGCGGCGCTGCGTCGCACCCCGGCGGGTGCGCACAGCCTTCGGCTGGACCTGGCTGACGGCGCGGATCCGGCCGAGGTGAGCCGGCAGGTCGCCCGGCTGCTCCAGGAACGGATGGGCCTCGCCGCGGCACCGCAGAACGTGCCCGGCCTGCCCACCACGCCGTCCCCACCGGTACGCCGCCGGGCGGCCGAGTCGCGACCCGCCGAGCCCCGGTCGGGTGGCGCGAAACCCGCCAACGCGCGACCCGCCGAGGCCCGTCCCGCCGAGGCCCGTCCCGCCGAGCCACGCAACAACGTCGCGGAGACGCGTATCGCCGACGGCGGCAGCTCGGCGGCGGCCGCACCGACGAGCCCCGAGCAGCGGACCGCCCCGGACGCCGCACCCCGGCGGCGGACGGGCACGCCGCACCGGGGCCGCGCCACGGTCGAGGAGCCCGGCTCGGTCTCGGGTGTGCCCGCCGGTGGAGCCACTGGCAGCCCGGCGACGCTCGGTACGTCGTACTCCGGTGGTCAGGTGACCACGACGGAGTCGGCGCCCTCCCGCCCGCTGGACACCGGCGGCGCGCCGGGGCCGCGCGTGGTCATCGACCACGTGCAGGTCAGCACCTTCGGCCTGGACGCCAATGTGGAGGTACGGCTGCTCGCCGGCGACGGTACCGCCGCCGGGTACGCGACCGGGCCGGCGGTGGACGGTTACGTGCTGCGGCTCTGCGCGGTGGCCGCCGCCGCCGCCGTCGACGAGTTGCTGCGCGGCACCGAGAACGCCGAGCGCGGCCGCTGCTTCGTCGAGCACGCGGCGGTGGTGCCGTTCGGCAACTGCGAGGTGGCGACCGTGGTGGTGCTGCTGGTCTGCGAAGGCTGGGTCGAGCAGCTCGCCGGCTCGGCTCTGGTGGCGGGCGATCCGCGGCAGGCGGTGGTCCGAGCCACGCTCGCGGCGGTCAACCGCCGGCTGGAGGCACTGCTGTCCTAAAGGCCTGTTTTCATAAGAACTGGCCGGCCTGCGGCGGGCCCGGACGACGACCGGCGGCGTTGGGGGGGGGGGGGGGGGGGGGGGCCCCCCCACACCCCCCCGCCCCCCCCCCCCCCACCGCGCCTTGCCGGATCGCCGTCCGGACTCCGCCTCGGCTCGACCGTCCTTATGAAACAGGCCCTGAATGGTGCGAGGCAGACTGGAGGGATGAAGCGTGCCACCCTCTGGCCGGACCACCTCCTTCCCGACGCCGGTGTGCCGCCACCGTGGCCGGGGCGGGAGGTTCGCCTCGACGGCCAGGTCATGTACGTGCGGGACACTCCCGCGACGAGGGCGGACGCGGAGCCGGCGCTGTTCGTGCACGGGCTCGGTGGCTCGTCGCAGAACTGGACCGACCTGGCCGGGCTGCTCACCGACCGGTTGGACGGCCAGGCCATCGACCTGCCCGGGTTCGGCCGGAGCGAGCCGGGCCGGCGCTACACGATCCCGGCCTTCGCCGACCTGGTCATCAGGTGGATCGAGCACTCCGGTCGCGGGCCGGTCCACCTGTTCGGAAACTCGCTGGGCGGTGCGGTCTCGGTCCAGGTGGCGGGGCTGCGGCCGGACCTGGTCCGCACCCTCACCCTGATCTCTCCGGCGCTGCCGTTCCTGGACTTCCGGCGGTCGTTGCAGGGCAGGATGCTGCCGGTGCTGGCCATTCCGGGGGGTGAGCGGCTGGTCGCCCGGCGGTTGACCCAGCTCGCCCCCGAGGTGATGGCCGAGCAGGTGCTCGAGGCGTGTGTCGCCGATCTGAGCCGCATCTGTGTGCAGCGCCGGGAGGAGGCGTTGGAGGAGATCCGGGTGCGGTACGAGGCGGCGCACTACGCGGCCGCGTACGTCCGGACGTTCCGGGGTCTGGTCTCCAGCTTCCTGCGGGCGTACCTGCCGGGGTCGGGCTCGCTGTGGCGGCTCGCCGGGGCGGTCCGCGCGCCGACGCTCGTGGTGGCAGGTCGGCAGGACCGGCTGGTCGACGTCCGGGTCGCGCCGCAGACCGCCCGGGTCATCCCGGACAGCCGCCTGTTGATGCTCGACGGGGTCGGCCACGTGGCGCAGCTGGAGGTGCCCCGGCTGGTCGCCCGCGCGGTGGTGGGTCTGCTCACCGAAAAGGGGGAGTCCGTCCGGCCGTCCGATCTGGCAGGCTGACCGGAATGTTCAGGTCCGCTCACCGTCATCGACGCTTCGCACTGATCGCCCAGTTGGTGGCGGTGGTGCTGGCGATCGGCGCGGCGGTGACCGTGGTCGCCGAGGAGCGGGGCGAGCCGTCCGACCGGCTGGCCGCCGAGGAGGCCGCTGCGCCGCCGCTGATGGCGGGGCCGCTGCCGGCGTCGGCGAGTCCGTCGCCGAGCGCCACGGTGTCGGCGTCGCCGAGTGCGTCACCGGTGCTGCGGATGCCCGGGGCGGTCCCGAGCGCCGGGACCGGCCGGTTCGACCACGACGACCGCTCCGGCCCGGTCCTGGGCCGCGCGGGTGAGTTGCGTCGTTACCGGGTGGCGGTCGAGTCGGGCAGCGACGAGGACGTGGCCGCGTTCGCGCAGGCCGTCCAGGTGGCGCTCACCGGACCGGGCAGCTGGGTCGACAGCGGTCGGCTGCGGTTGCAGCAGGTGCCGGGGGACGCTCCCCGGGACTTCACCGTCTATCTGGCGACGGCCCGTACGGCGGGCCGGATGTGCGCCGCGGGTGGGGTGGACATCCGGATCGACGGGAAGCCGTACACCTCCTGCCGCGCGCCCGGTCAGGTGATCGTCAACCTGGACCGGTGGCGGTTGTCGGTGCCGCACTACGTTTCGGCGCGCGTGCCGCTGTCGGTGTACCGGACGTACGTGGTCAACCACGAGGTCGGTCACCAGCTCGGGCACCACCACGAGCGCTGCCCGGGCTCGGGGCGTCCGGCGCCGGTGATGATGCAGCAGACCCTCTTCCTGAACGGGTGCCGGGCCAATCCGTGGCCGTACGTCGACGGTCGGCGCTACGCCGGGCCGGCACTCTGAGGCGTATTGCGGCAATAGACGCCAAAAGCGGAGAATTGCCCGAATAATCTGGCAGGCTTGGCGTCATGACGCCGTCGTCCCCTTACGGCCCGCCTGAGCCGCCCGACCCGTCGGAAGGGTCGGCGTACGAGGGCGCGCGTCCCGGTCTCGTGCGGATGCGCCGTCGACGACGGCGCACTCTGCTGCTCGGTGCGTTCGTCCTCGCCACCGCCATCGGCGTAACCGTGGCGCGCGGCGGTGAGCCGCCGGCCGACGCGCCGCCCATCCCGACACCGGGCGGCATGGGCGTGGGCGGCGGGGAGGCCCATCCGGCGCCCAGCGACTACCCGTCGGTCGGCGCGGGACGGTTCACCGCCGCCGACGGGGAAACCGCGGTGCACGGCGAGGACGGACCGCTGCGCCGGTACCGCGTCGTGGTCGAGCGCGACAGCGGCCAGGACGTCGGCACGTTCGCGGCACGGGTCGACGAGGTGCTGGCCGACCCGCGCAGTTGGATCGCCTCCGGCGAGCTGCGCGTGCAGCGGGTGGCCGACGCCCGGGCCGCCGACTTCACCATCTACCTCGCCACCCCGGTCACGTCGGAGCGGATGTGCGCCGAGGGCGGCCTGACCACCGAGCGCTACACGTCCTGCCGGCTGCCCGGCCAGGTCATCATCAACCTGGCCCGCTGGCAGGAGGCGGTGCCCGACTACGGCGCACCGCTGGAGACGTACCGCACCTACGTGATCAACCACGAGGTCGGCCACGAGCTCGGCGCCGAGCACGAGGCGTGCCCCGGTCCGGGCGAGCCCGCTCCGGTGATGCAGCAGCAGACGTACGGGCTGGAGGGCTGTGTGGCCAACGCCTGGCCCTACCTCGACGGCCGTCGCTACGCCGGCAACGCCGTCCCCTGAGTTATTCCCGCTCCCGCATCGCGGACCACGTGTCCTCCCTCATGGCCGACCGGCCCCCCGGCGAGCAACAATGGCGCGGTTCACACCGCCGATCCCGGGGAGTCCACCGTGTCGTTGCCCCCGCTCGTCGAGCCCGCCGGCGAGCTGACCGTTGACGAGATCCGCCGTTACTCGCGCCACCTGATCATCCCGGACGTCGGGGTGGCCGGGCAGAAGCGGCTGAAGAACGCCCGGGTGCTCTGTGTCGGCGCCGGTGGCCTCGGCTCGCCGGCCCTGTTGTACCTCGCCGCGGCGGGGGTCGGCACGCTCGGCATCATCGACTTCGACACCGTCGACGAGTCGAACCTCCAGCGCCAGGTCATCCACGGCGTGTCCGACGTCGGCCGGTCCAAGGCCGAATCCGCCGCCGCGTCGATCCGCGAGATCAACCCGCTGGTCAACGTGGAGATCCACAACACCGCGTTGGACCGGGAGAACGTCCGCGAGATCTTCGCCCAGTACGACCTGATCGTCGACGGCACCGACAACTTCGCCACCCGCTACATGGTCAACGACGCCGCGGTGCTGCTCGGCAAGCCGTACGTCTGGGGTTCGATCTACCGGTTCGACGGGCAGGCGTCGGTGTTCTGGGCCGAGCACGGCCCCTGCTACCGCTGCCTCTACCCGGAGCCGCCGCCGCCCGGCATGGTCCCCTCCTGCGCCGAGGGTGGCGTGCTCGGCGTGCTCTGCGCGTCGATCGGGTCGATCCAGGTGAACGAGGCGATCAAGCTGCTCACCGGCATCGGCGAGCCGCTGGTGGGCCGGCTCATGGTCTACGACGCCCTGGAGATGGAGTACCGCAAGATCAAGGTTCGGAAGGACCCGAACTGCGTGCTCTGCGGCGAGAACCCGACCGTCACCGACCTGCTGGAAGACTACGAGGACTTCTGCGGCGCGGTCTCGGTCGAGGCCCAGGAGGCGGTGGTCGACTCGACCATCACCGCCCTGGAGCTCAAGGAGTGGCAGGACGCCGGCAAGGACATCTTCCTCGTCGACGTGCGGGAGCCGGCCGAGTACGAGATCGTGCGGATCCCCGGCGCCACCCTGATCCCCAAGGGCGACATCATCTCCGGCGAGGCCCTCGCCAAGCTCCCACAGGACAAGCAGATCGTGCTGCACTGCAAGTCCGGCGTCCGCTCCGCCGAGGCGCTCGCCGCGCTGAAGTCGGCCGGATTCCGCGACGCCGTCCACGTGCAGGGCGGCGTGCTCTCCTGGATCAAGCAGATCGACCCGTCGCTGCCCGCGTACTGACCGGTGGAGCCGGGGCGGCCCTGTCGTCCCGGCTCCGACCCGTCGCGTCAATCGACGCAGATAGCTCCGACCAGACCCGCGCGCAGAGCGACGCAGCCATTTCCGGCTGGCCGATTCCCCGAGGCGGGATCGCGTCTGCGCAGGTAGCGTCTCCGCCGTGGTCGACTTGGAAGCCGCGATCGGGTTCGTCGTGGCGCACGGGGACGCGGTGGAACGCGCCCGCCTCTCCTGGCTGCGCAACGGCACGCCCGCCCCGCCGGAGCTGTTGGACGCGGCCGAGGTCGGTCAGTCACCCGACGGCGGCTGGCCGGCGACCTGGGGCGGTGAGGTGGCCTCGGTCGACGCCACCTGTTTCCGGCTCGTCGAGCTGGACGACCTCGGCGCGCTGGGTCGTCCCGCCGCCCGGCGGGCGCTGGACTGGTTGGCGTCCCGGCAGCAGCCCGACGGTGGCTGGGACGAGGACCTCTCCCTGGCCGGCTCGGCGCCCGAGTGGGCCCGACCCGGCGACCCCGAGGCCAAACTCTTCCTCACCGCCAACGCCGGCTTCTGGCTCACCGTCGCCGGCCTGGACGCCCGCGCCTCGGGTCCGCTCGATCACCGGGTCGGTGGGGCGTACGCCGGTGTGGTGCAGGCCGCGGCCCAGTCGATCGTCGCGCGGCTGCGCCCCGACGGCAGTTGGCCGTCGTTCCTCGCCGCCGGCTGGCTGAGCGCGGCCGTCCTGCACCGCCAGGACATGTTCCAGGAGTCGGCGCGGATCCAGGTGGTGCTCGCCGAACGGATGGCCACCATGTCGGCGGGCGACGTGGCCTGGCTGGCGGCCACGCTGCGCCGGGTCGGCATCGACTCCCACGACTGGGTCATGGTGCGCGCCCTGCGGCGGCTCGCCGAGACCCAGCGCAGCGACGGTGGGTGGGAGAGCGACGACGGCCACCAGTTCGACGTGCACTCCACGCTGTCCGCGATCCGGGCCTGCCGCCCGTCCGGCTAGCGCACGTGACCGTCGCCGGTGACGACGTACTTGGTGCTGGTCAGCTCGGGCAGGCCCATCGGCCCCCGGGCGTGCAGCTTCTGCGTGGAGATGCCGATCTCCGCGCCGAAGCCGAACTCGCCCCCGTCGGTGAACCGGGTCGACGCGTTCACCATCACCGCCGCCGCGTCCACCCGGGCGACGAACTCGCGGGCGGCGGTCGTCGAGTCGGTGATGATCGCCTCGGTGTGTCCGGTGCCGAAGCGGCGGATGTGCGCGACCGCCGCGTCCAGCGAGTCGACCACCGCCACCGAGATGTCGGCCGACAGGTACTCCGTGGCGTGGTCCTCCTCGGTGGCCGGGACGACGGCGGCCGAGTGGGCGGCCACCTCGGGGGAGCCGTGCACGATCACGCCGGCCTCGGCGAACGCGGCCAGCATCGGCGGCAGGAACGCGTCGGCGACGTCCACGTGCACCAGCAGCGACTCGGCGGTGTTGCAGGTGGACAGGCGCTGCGTCTTGGCGTTCAACGTCACCGCGAGGGCCTTGCCCAGGTCGGCGGCGGCGTCGACGTAGACGTGGCAGTTGCCCACTCCGGTCTCGATCACCGGCACTGTCGACTCCTCGACCACGGTGCGGATCAGCGACGCGCCACCGCGTGGGATGAGCACGTCGACCAGCCCGCGAGCCCGCATCAGCTCCTTGACCGAGTCGCGCGAGCTGGCGTCGAGCAACTGCACCGCGTCGGCCGGCAGACCGGCCCCGGCGACCGCGTCGCGCAGCACGGCGACCAGCGCGGCGTTCGAGTGCGCGGCCGACGACGACCCGCGCAGCAGCGCCGCGTTGCCGGATTTGAGGCAGATCCCCGCCGCGTCGACCGTCACGTTGGGCCGCGCCTCGTAGATGATGCCGACCACCCCGAACGGCACCCGGATCTGGCGCAGTTCCAGCCCGTTGGGCAGGGTCGATCCGCGGACCACCTCGCCGACCGGGTCGGGCAGCGCGGCCATCTCACGCAGCGCTGCCGCGATGCCGGCCACCCGGCCCTCGTCGAGGGCGAGCCGGTCCAGCACGGCCGCGCTTAGCCCGGCTTCGCGCCCGGCTGCCAGGTCCGCCTCGTTGGCGGCGAGGATCTCCGGGGTACGCGTCACCAGCGCGTCGGCCATCGCGACCAGCGCGGCGTCCTTGACCGTACGGGTGGCCACGGCCAGGTCGGCGGCGGCGTCCCGCGCCCGGCGTGCCTGCTCGACGACGCTCATCGACTACTCCTCAGCTGGGCGAGATGGCTTACAGCAGTACGAGGTCGTCGCGGTGGACGACCTCCCGTTCGTACGCCGGGCCGAGCGCCGCGGCGAGTTCGGAGGTGGAACGGCCGAGTAGGCCGGGCAGCTCCACCGCGTCGTAGTTGACCAGGCCACGGGCGACCGGCGCACCGGCGTTGTCGACCAGGTCCACCGGGTCGCCAGCGGTGAAGGTGCCGTCCACGGCGGTGATGCCGGCCGGCAGCAGCGACTTGCGCCGCCCCACGACGGCGGCCACCGCGCCCGGGTCCAGGTGCAGGCGCCCCCGGGGCGAGGTGGCGTGGGCCAGCCAGAACAGCCGGGCCGTCGGCCGTTGCCGCTGCGGGTGGAACAGCGTGCCGACCGGCTCGCCGGCCAGCGCCGGCGCGGCAAGGTCGGCGGAGGTGAGCACCACGGGGATGCCGAAGCCGGTGGCGATGCGGGCCGCCTCGACCTTTGTCACCATGCCGCCGGTGCCGACGCCGGACCGGCCGGCGCCGCCGATGGTGATCCCGGCGAGGTCCTCCTCGCCGCGTACCTCGGCGATCCGCACCGACTGTGGACGGGTCGGGTCGCCGGTCCAGAGCGCGTCCACGTCGGAGAGGAGCACCAGCAGGTCGGCGTGCACCAGGGCGGCCACCAGGGCGGCCAGCCGGTCGTTGTCGCCGAACCGGATCTCCTCGGTGGCGACCGTGTCGTTCTCGTTGACGATCGGCACGGCCCGCAGGTCGAGCAGTTTGCGCAGCGTGCGGTACGCGTTGCGGTAGTGCGCCCGCCGGGTCACGTCGTCGACGGTGAGCAGCACCTGCCCGACGGTGCGGTCGTGCCGGGCGAAGCTGGCCGCGTACCTGCCGATCAGCAGGCCCTGGCCGACGCTGGCGGCGGCCTGCTGGGTGGCCAGGTCGCGCGGACGTCGGGTCAGGCCGAGCGGGGCGAGGCCGGCGGCGATCGCGCCGGAGGAGACCAGCACGACCTCGCGTCCCTCGGCGCCGAGCCGGCCCAGGGTGTCGACGAGCGCGTCGACCCGCTCGTCGGCCAGGCCGCCGGTGGCGGTGGTCAACGAGGAGGACCCGATCTTGACGACGATCCGCCGAGCGGCCGTGACTGCGTCGCGCACCCGCCCATTCTGCGTGGTCACGCCCGCGCGGGCCGGTGGCGTTCCCATATGGTGGCGGATTGTGACTCCTGACGAGTACGTCGAGGCCGTGCTGGACCTCGTGGAGCGGATTCCGGAGGGTCGGGTGATGTCGTACGGCGCGGTCGCCGACGCGCTGGCCGAACGCTCGGGTCGCTCCTCCGCGCGCCTGGTGGGCGCCATCATGGCCCGGAACGGTGGCTCCGTGCCCTGGCATCGGGTGGTGACCGCAAGCGGTCGGTTGCCGCCGGGGCACGAGCGCGAGGCGCGGGCCCGACTGCGGGCCGAGGGGACGCCGTTGCGCGGTGCGGGGGTGGACATCGCGGCGGCGGGTTGGTCGCCCGGGGAGGGGATGTGACCCCCGCCATAACGTGAGTAACATTCGGCCCCATGAACCAGCCGCCGGGTGCTGCCGGCCTGCCCGCCACCGGTCGGCTGCCCCGCCCGGTGCACGTCGGATACGCGCTCGGCTCGCTGGCCACCGGCGCGTTCGGCACCGTGCCCGGCCTGCTGTTGCTGCCCTACCTGACCGACACGCTCGGCGTCGCCGCCGGGGTGGCCGCCCTGCTGGTGCTGCTGCCGAAGGCGTGGGACGTGCTGGTGAACCCGGTCGCCGGCCGGATCTCCGACCGCACCCGGTCGCGTTGGGGCGCACGCCGCCCGTACCTGCTCGTCGCCGGTCTCGCGCTCGCCGCGCTCTTCGCGGCCATCTTCGCGGCGCCGTTCGACAAGGGGCCGGCCGCCGCGACGTACGTGGCGCTCGCCTTCCTCGCCACGGCCACCGCGTTCGCCTTCTTCCAGGTGCCGTACATGGCGATGCCCGCCGAGATGACCGGCGACCACACCGAACGCACCCGGCTGATGACCTGGCGGATCGCTGTGCTGGCGCTGGCCATCCTGATCTCCGGCGCGGTCGCCCCGTTGGTGGTGACGGCCGGCGGCGACGGCGTGCCCGGACACCGCTGGATGGGCCTGTTCGTGGCGGCGCTCATCGCGGTCGGCGCGCTCGGCGCGTTCCTCGGCACCCGGTCCGCACCCGCCGGGGTGGTCGACGTCAGCGAACCGACGCTGCGTGCGCAGCTCGCCGTGGCCGGGGCCAACCGGCCGTTCCGGGCGCTGCTGATCTGCTTCGTGGTGCAGTCCGTGGGGGTGGCGACCATCCTCGCCGGGGTCAACTACTTCGCGGGGCAGATCCTGCGCGACGACCGGAACGGGCCGACGCTGCTCTTCGCCTGTTTCGTCGGGCCGGCGCTGCTGGTGATGCCGATCTGGGCCCGGGTCGGCGCCCGGCTGGGCAAGCGGG
Source organism: Micromonospora sp. NPDC051543 (assembly GCF_044454415.1). Taxonomy (NCBI): domain Bacteria; kingdom Bacillati; phylum Actinomycetota; class Actinomycetes; order Micromonosporales; family Micromonosporaceae; genus Micromonospora; species Micromonospora sp. NPDC051543. The sequence goes on along the minus strand of NZ_JBITDT010000004.1, from coordinate 4,427 downwards.
CCGCCCTGGCCGTCGCCGGGCTGATCCTCGCCGCCGGGGCGTTCGCCCTGGTCGCCGCGCCGGTGCTGCCACCCGTCGCCGTCTACCTGGTGGTCGCGGTGCTCGGCGTCGGGTATGCCGGGCAACAGGTGTTCGCGCTGGCCATGCTCCCCGACTGCATCGCGTACGAGACGGCACGCACCGGTCGCCGGCAGGCGGGCGTGTTCACCGGCCTGTGGACCGCCGGGGAGACCTTCGGCCTGGCGCTCGGTCCCGGCATCTACGGCCTCGTGCTGCAGGTCTCCGGCTACGTCTCCTCCGACACCGGAACGGCCGCCGCCCAGTCCGACACGGCGAGGCTCGGCGTCCTGCTCGGCTTCACCCTGATCCCAGCCCTCCTGATAGCTCCCCCCATCCTCCTGCTCCGCCACTACACCCTCCCCACCCTCGGGGTTGATCATGGAGTTGTGGTGGGGAACGAAAGCCGTTAACCGTTACGAGAAGGGCACCATAACTCCATGATCGACGAGAACACGGTTGAGGCGGGCGCGCTTTCCCGCGACGGGGTCGGCGCGGAACAGGTGCTGGATGAGGTGCGGCGGCTTCGCGCCGCTGATCGGCCCACTCACGGTGGGCGGCTGTTCGCCTACGTCTACGACCCGGCGGTGCCGGGGCTCGACGACCTCACCGCCGCCGCGCACTCCGAGAGCGCCCACGTCAACGGGCTCGATCCGACCGCGTTCCCGTCCCTGCTGGCCATGGAGAACGCGCTCGTCGGCGCGGCCGGCCGGGTGCTCGGCGGCGGCCCGGGTACGACCGCGCCGGACGTGGTCGGCAGCGTCACCAGCGGCGGCACGGAGTCGCTGATCCTCGCCGTCAAGGCGGCCCGGGACGCCCACCCGGAGATCACCGCGCCCCGGATCGTCGTGCCGTCGACGGCACACGCCGCGTTCGCCAAGGCGGCGCACTACCTGCGGGTGGCGCTGGACGTGGTGCCCGTCCCGCCGGACACGCTGCGTCCCGAACCCGCCGCGATGGCCGCCGCGATCGGGCCGGACACGGTGCTTGTCGCCTGCTCCGCGCCCTCGTACGCGCACGGGGCGGTGGACCCGGTCGCCGAGATCGCCGCCGTCGCCGCCGAGGCCGGAGTACGCTGCCACGTCGACGCCTGCTTCGGCGGCTGGGTCCTGCCGTACCTGCGTCGCCTCGGCGAGCCGGTGCCGGCGTTCGACTTCACCGTTGCCGGCGTCACGTCCATCTCGGTCGACCTGCACAAGTACGCGTACGCGCCGAAGGGCGTGTCGGTGCTGCTGCACCGGGACGCCGCCGGACGCGCGCCGCAGTACTTCGCGTACGCCGACTGGCCCGGCTACACGATGATCAACCCGGTGATCGCCTCGACCCGGTCGGGCGGGCCGATCGCCGCCGCGTACGCCACCCTGCGACACCTCGGCGACGCCGGCTACCTGCGGTTGGCCGCCACCACCCGGGACGCGGTCGCTGCCCTGGCCGACGCGGTCCGCGCCGTCGACGGGCTGCGGCTGATGGCCGAGCCGGAGTCCACGGTGGTCTGCTTCGCCGCCACCGAGGGTGGCCCGGACCTGTTCGTCCTGGTCGACGAGTTGACCGCCCGTGGCTGGCACACCCAGCCCCAACTGTCGTACGCCGATCTGCCGGCCAGTGTGCACCTCACGGTGACCGCCTCGGTCGCGCCCCGGGTGGCCGAGTTCGGCCCGGATCTGGCCGCCGCGGTGGCGGCGACCCACGCGAGCGGCCCGGTGCGGCTGCCCGCCGAGGTGGCGTCCCTGGTCGGCGTCCTCACCCCCGAGGCGCTGACGCCGGAGGTGGTGGCCGGCCTGGCGGCCGGGTTGGGCCTGGGCGGCGGCGACAGTGCCGGTCCGCTGCCGGATCGGATGGCGGTCGTCAACACACTGCTCGACGCCGCCCCACCGGCGCTGCGCGAGAGGTTGCTGGTCGAGTTCGTCGGCCTCCTGCAACGACCCGACTGGGGTTCGGGCGAGTGAACGGCGGTGTCCCACCCCGACGGGGTGGGACACCGGACATACTTCTCGTCAGAACACGCCGGGGAGTTGCACCTTGTTGTCCTTCTCGTTGCGGTCGCGCCACTGCCGGTCCTGCGCGTCGTAGTGGGCCACGAAGAAGAACCGGGTGGTCGCATCGGGGCCCGAGCGGCTCGGCACCCTCTGGACGAACGTGTAGCGCCGCGACTCGCCGGCCGGCACCCCCGGCACCAGACACGTCCGGTGGTCATCGGCCGCCGCGGCCGCCGGGTCGCACCTGGACCAGTCACCTGTCGTCGGCGCACCCACGTCGAGGCCCCTGAACTGGACCTGGGCCGCGTCGACCGATCCCGCGTTGGTGACGGTGAGCACGATGGTCAGCTCGCGACCACCCGTGACGTTGACCAGTGTGTGCGTCATGGACAGGCGCAGGTCGGTGAGCCGGGGATCCTTCCCGAACTTCGTGGGGCCGTCTGTCTGCACGAACCGGCCACCCTTGAATCGGTAGGTGCGCGTCTGTTCCTGCTTCCAGTACTCCGGGGTGTCGCAGCACGGCTGCAGGTCGGCCACCCGCACGTCGACCAAGCCGGCCGCGGTGAGGGTCACCCCGAGGATGTCCTCGACACCGTCGGTGGTCCGGACGACCCGGCCGAGCGTCACGATGCGCCCGTCGTCATCCCGGTCGAAGGCGACGACCTGCTTCGCCAACGCCTCCCCGTACCGGCAGGCGACGACGGCAACCGTCTCCTGAGCGCCGTCTCCGTCCAGGTCGGCGTGGTCCACGGACAGGTCGGTGAGCAACGGGACGAAGCTCTTGTTCGAGGTGGTCGCCAGCCGCACGTTCGTCGTGATGCAGGTGGACGGCGCGGTCTGTGGCCACGTCGGCAGGTCGACACGGGCGGCGAGCAACTGGGCCCGGCTGATCCGGCCGTCCGGGGCGCCCGGGTCGGCAGTGGGTATGGAATCCGGTGATTGGCTGACCGACGGTGTGGGTGGCGGCGGTGTCGTCGTCGGCGGGGACGTCGGGTCGACGGACTCGGCCACTACCGGTGGTGTCCGGTCGCCCTTCAGCGCGGCGTTGGCGACGACCGGCGCCAACACCAGCACGACCGCGGCCGCCGCGACCGCCACGACCCTCGTCCGCCGCCGACGGCGCAGGGTTCGTCGGGCCTGGTCGGGTCCGGGGCCGACGGCCCGGGCGGTGACGTCCGCGCGGTACGCGGTCAACCGTTCGCGCAGCCGCAGGTCGAGATCAGACATCGGACACCCCCTCGGTGTTCTCGTCCAGCAGTCCGGCCAGGGCGGTCCGACCTCGGTGCAGCCAGGACTTCACGGTGCCCTCGGCCACTCCTTCCTGCAGGGCGATCTGACTGACCGACAGGTCGGCCAGGTAGTGCAGGATGACGGCCCGTCGATGGTTGGGCGGCAGTTGCGTGAGCGCCGCGTCGATGGCCACCCGGTCCGGTGTCGGGCCGTCCACCTCGGCCTCGACGCGCCGCTGCCGTAGGAGGTGGTTGCGTGCCGTGCGGAGCCGACGCCAGCGGCTGCGGGCCAGGTTCCAGGCGACCCGGCGAACCCAGGCCACCGGATCGTCGTACCGGACCAGGCGGTCCCAGCGCGCCAGCGCCCGGCAGAACGCCTCCTGGGCGAGGTCCTGCGCGTGGCCCAGATCCCCGGTGTACGCGCACAGTTGGGCCGTGACGCTCCGGAAGTGCGCGTGGTAGAAGTCGTCGAAGGCGATCGCCGCCGCGTCCGACCCTCCGGACGTCAGCACCGCCGGCGGTTCGTTGGCGCGGGCTCCCATCGTTGCTGTCACTGCCCCTCCCCGTTTGCCCGCCGGGCCGGTGCCCCTGGGCGCCGGTAACACTCCCCGACGGCGGGCGTGGTTGCGCCCTCTTCTGCCGCGAACCTGACTGTTCCGGGACAACGCTGGAGCGTCCGAGCGCACCGCACACGATCCGTAACGAATCAACGGTCTTATGTATAGACAAGTATCACTAAACGGGGGTTTTGTGGTATTCGCCGCTTCCGTACGGTCAATTCATCAACCAACGACACGGGAGAAGGCAATGACGATGCGGAAGATCCTGATGACCGGACTGACTGCGGCGGCCGGACTGGCCCTCGGCGTGAGCCCAGTGGCGACGGCAGCCCTGGCGATCGGTCCTGGCCCGGGTGCGCCGGGTGAGATCGGTCCCGGCCCGGGCGTCGTCCTGGCGATCGGTCCTGGCCCGGGTGCGCCGGGTGAGATCGGTCCCGGCCCGGGCGTCGTCCTGGCGATCGGTCCTGGCCCGGGTGCGCCGGGTGAGATCGGTCCCGGCCCGGGCGTCGTCCTGGCGATCGGTCCTGGCCCGGGTGCGCCGGGTGAGATCGGTCCCGGCCCGGGCGTCGTCCTGGCGATCGGTCCTGGCCCGGGTGCGCCGGGTG
>NZ_JBITDT010000003.1:420514-472014 GCF_044454415.1 Micromonospora sp. NPDC051543 | reverse complement strand
CCGGATACAACACCGGTATCCGGACGAAACCGCGCCTTGCCGGATCGCCGCCCGGACTCCGCCTCGGCTCGACCGCCCTTATGAAACAACCCCTGGGAGACGGGCGGCCGGTCCTCCCCGGCCAACGGGTCACGGCAGACCTGTCACGGCGTCGTTCAGGCGGCGCAGGATCTCGGTGAGGACCTCCGGCTCCGTGGCGAAGTTGAGCCGCACGTGCCCGCGTCCCTCCGGCCCGAAGTCGCTGCCCCGGAACAGCATGACGCGGGCCTCGCGGGCGAAGAACGCGGCCGGGTCGTCGCCGAGACCGGCCGGGCGGCAGTCGATCCAGGACAGGAAGGTGGCTTCGGGCAACCGGTGCACCAGCGGGGAGGGGAGATCCCGGTGCACCTGCTGGCGGTTTCGGGCGATGACCCCGAGGACGCTGTCGAGCCAATCGTCCCCGGAGCTCCACGCCGCCTTCAGCGCGGTCATGGCGAGCACGCCGACCTGCCCGAAGAGGATGCCGCGATGGGCGTCGACGGCCTCGCGCAGCCGCGGGACGCCGATATGGGCGACGGCGCAGCGGATCCCGCCCAGGTTGAAGGCCTTGCTGCCCGAGGTGAGTGTGACGCTGTGTGCCGCCGCCTCCGGCGAGAGGGAGGCGAACGGAATGTGACGGCCACCCTCGTACACCAGGTCGGCGTGAACCTCGTCGGAGATCACCAGTAGGTCGTGCTCGACAGCGAGCGCGGCCAGCCACTCCAGTTCGGCGCGGCGAAACACGCGTCCGGTCGGGTTGTGCGGATTCACCAGGAGCAGCGCGCGGGCGCCGCGCCGGACCTCGTCGGCGATCCGGTCCAGGTTCAGCTGCCAGTCGTCGTCGCGGTGGACCACCGGCACGAGGCGCGGCGGCCGATCGAGCCGGACCAGCACGTCGGCGAAGGGCGGGCAGGCGGGGGAGTGCAGCACCACCGGATCGCCCGGAGTGGTGCCCAGGTGGAGCACGACCTGCATCGCCTGGTTGATGTCGGTGAACGTGCGGACGTGGGCCGGGTCCGCGGCCCAGTCGAACCGGCGGCGCGTGCGGTCGGCGAAGGTATGCCCGAGCGGGCCGCCGTCCGACTCGTCGTATCCGGTGGCGTAGCCGAGGTCGGTGTCGACGCGGTGCAGCAGAGCGTCGCGCACCGCCGGGGCCACCGGGAAATCCATGTCGGCGATCCACGCGGGCAGGACCCCGTCGTCGACCGCCGCCCACTTCTCCCCGTCCCGCCGCCGCAGCGCAGCCAGATCCACCGGGTCGGATCTCGTCACAGGCTCACCTCGTACCGATCAAGTGGAGTCGCCGTGTTGTCGTTGCGCGCGGTGCCCCAATGGCGCGTCGTCTCGGAGTGGATGTACCACAGGTCGTCCTCGGTCAGCGCGGTGGAGATCACGCCGGGAAACGCCTCCTCGAAGTAGATGTAGGGCGCGCGGTTGTCGATGTTCGGCGAGTGGTAGTCCAGCTTGTCGGTCATGCCGTGCAACCTGGTGATCGGTGTGGCGGGGTGGTAGGTGAGGATGTTCGGACTGGCCACATCGATGAGACCGTCGGCGACCAGGCCGGCCACCCCGGTGATGGTCTCCTCGATGCTGGCCCGCGTCTCGCCGTCGAGGCCGAACAGGACCGCCGAGCCCACCCGCAGACCGGCTGACTTCACCAGCACCGCGGCCTCGCGGACCTTCGTGGCCCAGCCTCGTCCCTCGACGCGTCGCAGATTCTTGTGAATGTTGTCCATCACCTGGTCGGACAAGCTCTCGATGCCGATGTAGACGTAGCTGCACCCGACTTCCCGCATTGCCGCCAGGACCTGACGGGACCTGTCCGGCGTGTTCAGGGCGGCGAGGACGTCCACCGTCAGCTGTGCGCCCCACTCCAGCCTCCGTAGCCGATCGATGTCGGCTGCGGAGGGCAGGCTGCGGCGGTGGCGCTCCGGGAGCGCGTCCGCCGGCGCGGAGCGCAGCTCGCGCAGTTCGGCGCAGAAGTCGAGAATATCGCGGTACGTCCCGCTCCAGAAGATCGAGTCGTCGAAGAACATCGCCTCCGCGCCGTAGCCGACGTACTCGACGACCCGGTCGATGCCCGCACTGGTCCGGCGGAACTTCTTCAGGCCGCCGGCCAGGTTCGCCGTCTCCGAACAGAAGTTGCACTGGTAGGGGCAGGCGTTGGAGATCATGATGTGGGCGGTCCGCCGGATGTCACCGGTGCGCGGGTCGACGAAGATGGGGAAGCGGGAGCGGATCGCGAAGCCCTCGTAGGGTGCCGGGAGCGCGGCCAGGTCGATCTGCGTACCGTGCTGTGGATAGGCGACCGTCTGGGCCGGCGTCATCAGCGTGATCAGGGATCGCCCGGGTGCCGTCCCCCACGCGGCGAGCATCTCCTCGAGCGAGCCGCGTACGGCCTCGGGGTCGACCTCGCCGGTGTCCAGATCCACGGTGGACGCGACGGCCCGCATCAGCAGGTCGAGAGAGTGGTAGGCCTCCCCGGAGATCGTGGCGTCCACGACGTGGGGCACCTCGCCGGCTCGCATCACCGCCAGGGTGCTGCTCGCGGCCACCGTCAGTGTCTCGCTGCGCGGTGCGCAGGTGATGGTCTCGTCGACGTGTCGGCCCCCGAGCACGACGAACACGCCGGGTGCCTCCGCCTTGGCAATCTCGGCGATCTCGAGCGCGTAGCGGTGAGCGGGGGAGACGCTGGAGATGAGGACCACCGATGGTCGCGTCTGGCGGACGAGGTCCCGCCAGCGCTGCTTGGCGTTCTGGTCCCAGACTCGCGGGTCGAAGACCGTCTCGTCGGTGTTCGGATCCTCGCCGTAGGGGCGATAGCCATCGTGGCTGACGGCGTTGCGGTAGGCCGGATCCGGAAATCTGGTCCAGTGCGGCGCGAGGTCGTTGTAGTGCTTCGCCTGGTCCAGGGGCACCGCGTCGTGGACCGCGTTGTGCACGGCCACCGACAGAGCCGCGTACAGGCACATCGGGTCACCGGGGTAGGTGATCTCACCCTCCGCCTGCGTCATGACCGGCGCGAGCACCGAGAGCACCGGAAACCAGCGATGGGTGCGCCGGCCGGTCGTCAGTTGCTCGGCGAGCCGAGCCCGGCGTTCGGTCAGTAGCTGGGCGAAGCCTGGCGAGAGGCCGGTACGCGGGATCCGTCGGACGTCTGTCGCGTCTGGCATTGAGCATTCTCCCTATCGCCGCCCCCGTTTCCTCCTGATCGGTGCCAGGTTTCAGGAGGCAGACTGATCAAGGATATAGACTGTCGCCGTGGTACTGCGACCCAGCGAAGCCGGCTTGATCGCGTCGTGGCCGAGACCGTCGGCGCGGTCACCGAGCGTCAAAGCGTCCACAGTGGTCGGTGGTGGGTCGCCTTCGTAGCAGTCCGTCACCACCAAGATCGTCGTGGCGTCCGGCCAGGACGCTGCGTGCTATAACATTGATCATGACGAGTGAGACGCCAGTGGCCGGCGCGTCGACGGCGGACTTCCTGGAGGCCCATACGTACCAGGGAGTTCCTTGGTCCCAGGCGCTGGTCCCACGGCCTTCGTTGATCGAACGCGTGGCAGAACAGGCGCAAGTGCGGCGAGACGCGCCGGCGATCACCGTGCTGCGACCTGATGGCGACGAGTCGTGCTCGTACGCCGAACTATGGGCCCGGGTGTCGGCCGGGCAACGTGAACTTGCCGGATCTGGCGTCGGAGCCGGCGACATCTGTGGGATCCACGTCAGCAACTCGATAGAGAGTGTCGTCTCCATCCTCTCGGTCATCGCGGCCGGCGGCGCGGCACTCCTGGTGGACGCGAACGAGCCGGAGGTGCGCTCGAACGAGATAGTCACGAGCGCGGCAACGGTCGACCTGAGGCCGGGCAACGGCCGGAGACGGATTCGTCCGCCGCGCGTCGGTGACGAGGAGTCGGCCACGCACCGACCGTGCGTGATGGTGTGCACGACAGGGTCGACAGCGGCTTCGAAAGTGGTCATCCAGGCCGAGTACTCGATCGTGATCAACGCGTTGGCCGTCGCACGTCATCACAGGATGACGCACACTGACGTCGTCGCGTGTCCGTTGCCGATCTCGCATGTCAACGGCCTCGAATTCGGACTGTTCGCGACCCTGTTGCGCGGAGCGCACTGCCTCTTGTACGGAGAATTCGACCCGTTCCACTTCATCTCCACCCTTCATCGCCAGGAGGCGACGCTCGCGACGACGGTTCCGCCGCTTCTGCGGGCGCTGTCGAGCATTCGGGAATGGCCCAGCCTCGAACGTCTGCGTTACTTCGTGTCGGCGGCCGCGCCGCTGCCGTCGGAGGTCCTGGAGGGCATCCACGAGCGGGGCAAGTGCGCCGTTCAGGGCTACGGACTTTCCGAAACCATGAACTTCTCGACCGTGATGCCCTACGCGAGCCGTGGGGGCGTGCTGCACGGTTGTGAGTTCGGCGCGAATTTTCCGCATATTCCGTCGGTCGGGTCGGCGATACACGGGAACGAGATCGCGATTCAATCCAACGGAGCTTTCGTACCCGCGGGGGAGGTCGGAGAGGTCGTCGTTCGCGGGCACTCGGTGATGTCGGGCTACGCGGACAACCCTGCCGCGACCGAAGAGGCCTTCGCCGGCGGTTGGTTCCATACCGGCGACCTGGGGCTCGTCGAGCCAAGTTCGCGGTACCCAGGGCATTCGCTCCTGTACCTCACCGGGAGAATCAAGAACGTGGTCAAGTGCGCCGGCGCCTCGATCTCCCTGGATGAACTCGACCGCGTCGTCCTGGGCGTTGTCGGGGTCGACGACGCCTGTGCGGCTGCCCGGCCCGACGTGCATCGCGGCGAGGCCGTGACGGTGTTCTACGTGACTCGCGCGGATCATGAGCTGAACCAGCAACTCGTCAGAGATGCCTGCGCACGGGTCGCTTCGCCGTCTCTGCTGGGGCTGCGAATCGTGCGGCTAGCGGCCATACCCCGGCTGCGCTCGGGAAAGCCGGACCGGAGGCAGCTCGCGTCGCAAGCGGCCGCGAACGTGGGTTCGCGGTGACTCGTGACGGGGAGGACAGCAGCCTGGTTGGGCTTGTGTCCCGTTACCGTCGATCGGCGGCGGAACTCCGTCCGCCGGGCCATTACGGCGCGGGGAACGGCAAGCTGTTGCTCACGGGTGTGTCCGGATTCTTCGGGCGCAGCCTGCTGAAGCAGATCACGACAGCCATGCCCGATCAGGAGATCTACTGTTTGGTACGCGACGTCACCTCCAGGATCGACGCCACCGGCCAGGTCCAGTCGATAGTGGGAGACCTGTCGCTGCCATTCCTGGGCCTCTCGGCGCGAAAGTGGGGGGAGCTGGGCCGGGAGGTGGCCACCATCGTGCATGCGGGGGCGTTGGTGAACCACTCCCTTCCGTTCGAGCGGCTGGTAGACGCGAACGTCTCGGGGACGCTCGCGCTCCTGCGCCTGGCCGGCGAATCTCGCAGCAAGCGCATGCACTTCATATCTTCCGTGGCAGTTCTCGGTCGGAGCAGGGCCGGGAGCTACGCGCAAGAGCTACCGTCCCAACCTCCGTCCGGCGGATACGCCCAATCGAAGTGGTTGGCGGAATCCCTGATCGAGATTTGCCAGACGGCGGGGTTCGCCGTCAGTACGTACCGGGTGGGTGGCCTGGGTCCCGACACGGAGACCGGCGAGGTGAATCTCAGGGACTGGCGGTGGCTCACCATGCGAGCCGGCCTCGAATCCGGGTGCTGGCCGGCCGGCCGTGGCGGTCCACGATGGCTGCCAGTGGATGTGGCGGCCAGGATGGTGGCGAATGTCGTCGCCCATGATCCCGATCCGGCCGCCCGCTATGGCCTTCTGGCGCCGGCCAGCCCGACCTGGGATGCGGTCTTCGAGGAACTGGTCCGTCTCGGGTACGACCTGGACAAGGTTGACCGTGAGACGTGGTTCGACACGATGCGAGGTCGGGCCAGGGCTCGCGACGAGACGTCGATGAGAGTCCTCGCGCTGAGGTTGCCACACCAGCCCGAGACTGAGAACGGCGGCGATGTGGAGCCGGTGGGGGGCGTGCCTCCGCGGTCGTGGAATGTGGCGAACCTCCCGAAGACGATTCACTGGGCCACTGAGCGCGGCTTCCTACGAGCCCCGGGCGGCCGAAACCGGTGAGTCGGCCAGCCCCGCGCGGGCCGGTTCGTCCAGCTCGGGCCAGCCGTGCAGGTTTCCGTTGCGGTCCTGTCGCAACGACCGGATCCGGGGGACCAGGAGCACGGCGACCACCGAGAGGCATACGCACGCCGCGCCCAGCAGCAGTACCTCGGTCTCGCCGATCCGGCCGCTCAGCGGACCGACCGCCACGAAACCCAGCGGCGCGACGGTGAAGGACACCAGCCAGTCGTACGAACTCACCCGGGAGAGCACTTCCTCGGGGATGAGGCGCTGAATGGCTGTCAGCCAGACGTTGTTCACAAACGAGACCCCGGCCATCGCGGCCACGGCCGCGGCCACGCTCACCAGGATCGGCGACGGGCCGATCAGGGCGGCGAGCTGCAGAGCGGTCAGCGCCAGGCCCAGGTGGGCGATGGTCAGCGGGTGCCGGGGCCGCCAGCGCAGCGAGAGCGCCCCACCGGCCAGCGCGCCGACCGCCATGCTGGTGCTGATCAGACCCCAGGCGGACGCGCCGCCGGCCTGCCGGTCCAGGATGACCGGACCGAGCACCAGGAAGGCGCAGTATCCGAGGTTCCAGATCGCGTGACAGCACAGGGCGATCCAGTACCAGGAGCGCGAGGCCATCTCGCGCCAGCCCACCGCCAGGTCCGTGAAGAAGCTGGTGCGTCCACGAGGCCGGCTGGGCGGCAGTTTGAGCAGGCCGACGGCGACGGCGCTGACCAGGAAGGTGACGGCGTTCAGCAGATAGACCCAGCCGACCGCGGTCGTGGCTACGAGGATGCCCGCCACCAGCGGCCCGAGAATCTCGGCGGTGCTGCGGGAGATGCCCATCAACGCGTTGGCCTGCTGCAGGCGTGGTGAGCTGACCGTCTGGGGGACCATCCCGGTGAAGGCGGGCTTGCCGATCGCGGCCGCCGCGCCGGAGCAGACCGCGGCACCCGTCAGCACCGCGACGTTCGGTCGACCGGCGAGGAGAAGAACGCCGACGCCAGCCTGGATGACCAGCAGGAAGGTGTCGCTGCCCACGAGCAGTAACCGGCGGGACATCCGGTCGGCGAGCGTGCCGCCGAGCATCAGCAGCACCACCTTGGCCACCGTGGAGGCGGCCAGCACGGTGCCGATGTCGGACGCCGAGCCGCCCACCGACAGCACCGCGAAGGCGAGGGTGACGGGCATCAGCGCGTCGCCGAACGACGACGTCGTCCGTCCGATCCAGAGCATGCGGAAGGGCCGCTCCACGAGCGCCCCAAGGCGGTTTGTCGCGTCCACGCGCTAGGCCCCCAGCCAGATCGCACGCGTGAAGCAGCGGACCGCTCCGTCGACGGCGACGAGGACATAGATGTTGTGCATGTCAGGAATCGTTCGTTCCGGTTCGCTCTCTCCGTGCAGCTCCACCGTGTGGCCGGCCCCGGCGGCCAGCTCGACGGACTCGATTCCGTCGAGCCGGCACCGCAGCAGATCCTGCCGGCGGAAGGCAGCGCCGACCGTCACCGCGACGGCCCGGTCCGCCGAGGCGGTGACCTCGACGCCGAGGCGGAACCGCTCACCACGGGCCACCTCGGCGGGTGCCGTGATCAGGACCGTCGCGTCGAACTCCGCCGCACCGCAGAAGACCTCGCCACAGCGGGAGCAGACCAGGTAGCACAACCGGGGACCGGTGCCCGCCGCCGGGATGACGTCGTGGCGGACGGCGGTGACGTCCATGCAGAAGAGACACCGCTCCGCGTCGTCGGCCGTCCGCAGCACCTGCCAGGGCTCCGGCCAGCCGCCGTAGGAGTGGTAGAAGGAGCTGGCTACGACGGTCAGCTCCTGCTCGATCGCGGCGTGCTGCACGGCGAACAGTCCCGCGCGGGCCGACGCGTACGCCTCCGCCGCCTCGCGGGCAGCGCCCAGATGCTCGGCCGCGGCGCGCTGCTCTACCGCCGTCCGCGCTGCGCGGTCGAGCGCGTCCAGCCGGTCGCCGTCGACCCGCATGCCGATCTCGGGGAGCTCGCGCAGCCGCTGTGACCACGGCCGGTACCGGTCCCGCCAGGACACGTCGAGTAGCCCCGGCGCGGGCGCGACCGGACCGGTCGACCGGCCGTACGCCTCGGTCAGGGCCCAACTGGTCGTGCCGTCCGCCCGGGTCACCACCACGGGGCCGCCGGGGCGCACCGGAAGCAGGCCGGTCCCGTCCAGCAGCGTCGCCGCGGGACCGGCGGGGATCTCCGTCGTCCCGTCGGCCGACGCCGTCACGCGGACGGCCGTGGCGCCGGGCATCGGCGCCAGACCGGCGTCGCCATAGAGAACCAGCCGGCCCAGGCCCGTCGGGTCCACCGCGATCGCCTGGTTGACCTCGGCCAGCGCCGTGCCGAGCGGCAGGCCGGCGCGGAGCAGCCCTCGCAGCAGCGGCGCCGCCCAGGAACTGCCGCCACGGGTGCCCACCGCGCAGATCACGGCGAGGGAGGAACCGGCGAGCATGGTCAGCGGAACCGACACGTCGGTGCGCACCGCGCCATCGCCGCTGGCGGCGATGCGGCAGGCGTCGAACACCACGAAGGCCGCACGGACCTCCGTGGCGCGCAGATTGTCGCTGATCTTGTAGCCGAACCTGCAGCACTGTTGGCTCTGCTGACAGGCGGCGAGATGCCCCGACCAGCGGTCGGGCCGGACCGGCTCGACGGGCAGCAGAGCCTGTTCGTCGAGTCGGCCGCAGATCATCCCGTCCAGCAGGTTGATCGAGCAGTTCTTGGCGTGCCCGCGGCCGGTGAGGATGGCGACGCCGCTCCGCGTGGCCGCCCGCAGCCCCGCCGTCGTGATGTCGAGCCCGGTCAGCCGGTCCGGCCCGTCGACCTCGGTGACCGTGTCGAAGGAGAGGTCGGCGGACGTGGCGGCCACGGTCGGCCCGTAAAGAAGCGTTCGAGCGGCGAGCCCGCTGGCCGTGGCCGGGTCCCGGGCCACGAAGAGGCCGAGTCGGGAATGGGTGGGCAGCGCGGCGAGCACCGCCGAGGTCACGCCGTCGACGGCACCCACCAGGGTGACCGGGACGTCCGTGCTGAGCCGGACCGCCTCGGCGAGGGTGGCACGCCGCATCGGCCGCCCCGATCCGCGGGCCAGCACCTGGCCGACGGGTTCGAAGTCGTCGTCGGTCACCAGCACCACGCCCTGCCAAGCGCGCGGGCCCGGCAACGCGGTCGCCGGCTCGGAGACCAACGCGGATGGCGCGTCCGGCGGAGCCAGGACCGGAACGAGCGCGAGGTCGGGATCCACCCGCTGCGCGAGCGCGGCGTAGGACTGCGGATCGGTGACCGTCGTGATCCGGCCGCCGTTGGGCGACGTGGTCACGTCGAGATGGCGTTCATCGGCGGAGAACCCTTCGATCAGTCCTGCGGTGCCGGTCAAGGGTAGGTCGAGGCCGGCGAGGAACCTTGCGTCCCATCAATGCGAACACGTATCGTAAGTCGCCCATGGACGGCATGATCGTCGACATCGGGCAGTGCAATGACCGGGGGATCCTTTGCTCGTCAAGCCCGCCCAAGGCAACGACAGCGTCCACCACGGAGTGGGCGGTCAACACGAGCATCCCGTCGCGCTGATCCACCGCGCGCTCGACGTCATGATGCGTGAGGCCGATCGCAGCGACCCGCTCGTGGAGAGCCTGGTCGCGCTGACCGAGGCCATCGAGCAACTGGCCCACGTCGCCCTGGTCTCGGACGGACTGTCCGCCGAAAACCGGGTGAAGGCGTTGCGGGACGCGATCGACTGCGCCCGGGCCGCGACCGTCGCGGCCCGGTTCGGCATGACCGCCGGGGCTGACCACCACTCACCCTGAGACGTTGTCGCGCAGGTCGCGGGTGGGTGTGCGTCCGCTGACGCCGCCGTGGGTGCGGGTCTGTCGCCAGGCGGTCAGGCGGGGTGCGATCGCCGCCCACCGGGCGTCGGAATGCGCTGATTCCGGTCAGGGGCGAGCCGGGCCGAATGCTACTTCCACGGCTCAGCCCGGCTGCCCTGCACCGGGGTTGATCGGGCCTGTCCCACCACAGGACAGGCCCGATCGACGAGCGCGGCTCGCTCATTCACATCTCATAGCGCAGAGGGAACATCGGCCGCGTCGGCCCGCCGCCGTAGCGTTGGATCAGTTCGGCCACCAGTGCGATGGTGCGGATCGGCTGCTTGCCGACCGTGGTCTCGAAGGCCAGCATGAGCCCGTCGACGTTCTTCTCGATCAGATGCGACAGGTAGGCCAGCTCCGAGCGGTTCGGGAGCCACCCGACGGACATGCTCGGCATGAGCTGCGTGCCGACGATCACCGGGACACCGGCCTTCGCACACGTCTTCAGGACCTCCTTCCCGAGGTCGTAGAAGTCCAGCTCCCCGCAGTCCATCAGCAGGTCGCCCCGGCCCAGCAGCACCGCGTCCGACGCCTCGGCGATCTCGCGCGCCGCTGCCACTCCGGCTCGGGTCTCCACTTTCGCGATCACCGCCGGCTGGCGGTCGGTCGGTGTGCCGGCGGCCATCGCCGCGCGCACCGTCTCAATCGTCTTCGCGTCCTCGACGAAGGACACGACAACGGCCGAGTACGGTGTGTCGCCGATCGTCGCCAGGGCTTCGAGATCCGATTCGGTGAGCGACACGTACGATTGCCGTTTGCCCGCGACCGTGGCCCCCTTGCGGCGCCCCAGGTCCCCGAAGGTCAACGGCTGTGCCATGCAGTGGTCCTCGGCGACGCTCTCGACCCGCAACGCGTCCTCGCCGTCGCCCGCGATGAGGATGTCACCGGGTTCGATGATGGCACCGAGGTCGTCTCCGGTGAGCCCGATCTCGGGAACGGCGATGTCGCGGCGGGCCGGCACCGGCTGGTACCAGACGCGTACACGCTCGAGACCCGCCAGCGGAAAGAAGTCGTCGTTCGTGAACCGACTCTTCGAACCGGGCAGGTCCAGCCACAAGTCGACCGGGCGTTCGAGTTCCTTCGCCGCGGCCACGACAACGTCGGCCTTCTCGGCCAACACGTCCAGCGGGTACTTCGACGCCGACACGCGGATGGCTGAGGCACCGGCGGCGATCGCCTTGCGGAAGTTCTCCGGGCTGAAGATCGCCGGTCCGGCGCTCGCGACCAGGCTGGACGTACGCGGTCCCTCGGTCGGTGGCATCACTCGCCCCGGACGTAGAGGGTTCCGTCGGACCAGATCAGCCGGATCCGCCCCCACTCCATCGCCGAGCGCACGTTCGGGAAGAAGCCCGAGCCGTTGAAGTTCGCGCTCGTGTTGCACAGCAGCGGGATCCCGCTGAGCGCCTCGTACGCGGTCAGGAGCTGGAAGATCGCCGGGTTCTCCTCGGCGGTCACCGTCTGCAACCGGGCACTGCCGTCCAGATGGCAGATGGCCGGAACCCGGTCGACCCACTCGGCGCGTACCTGGTGGTCGAAGAGCATGTAGGGATCCGGGGTGCCGGGCGCGAACACCTCAGGGGCCCGTTCCTGCAGACAGATCGGCGCGACCGGACGGTAGGAGGCCCGCTCCTTGTATTCGTTGAGCAGATCCTTCATCTTCGCCGAGCCCGCCGGCGCGAGAATGCTGCGGTTGCCCAGCGCGCGGGGACCCAGTTCGGCAAGTCCGTTCAGGAACACGACGGGCTCGTCCTGCTCGTGCAGAATCAGCGCCAGATCTTCGAGTGTGCACGGCTGCTGCTTCCACGACGGCAGCGGATCCGGGGCGTTCAGCGGAGGCCCGGAGTAGACGTTCCACGACAGGCTGGCCCGGTCGCTCTGGCTCAGCATGGCCGCCGAGGCGGTGCCGAGCGCGCTGCCGGCGTCGTTCGGGAACGGCGGCACCCAGACATGATCGAAGACTTCACTGTCGCGCAGGGCGCTGTTCCACTTGATGTTCAGGGCACACCCGCCGACCACGACCAGATTGCGGTCCGGGAACGGCGACTCGGCTACCACCCGACGGACGCCGTCGACGAGCTTGCGCTGGAGGAACACGTGGAGCGAGGCGAGCATGTCGTCGGTGCTCACCCCCGGCACGGCGGTGGTCTTCTTCATCTCCTTGAGAATCTTCTTGCCGTTTTCCACGGTGTAGAAGTGGTCGTCGTCCCTGCCCGCACCCAGGACGTGGCGGAACGCTGCCTCGGTGACGTTCCCCAGGTGCTCGATGACTTCCTCGCGAGCCTGGCCGAGGGCGACGTACGCCATGATCTTGCCGGCCTGCGCGAGCACGTGTGGGTACTCGATCGGCTCGTCGAACGGCGGGAACAGGCTGCCGAGCTGGTTGTAGGCCTCGCCGATGAGCGGCATGACCGGACCGCAGCTGGTCACCTGGCGGGTCTCGCCGTCGATGTAGTACAGGAACGGGAACATCCAGCCGTCCCAGCTGAGCACGTACGACCCCTGACCGGCCTGGGCGAACGGGCTCGTGACGTACCCCGAGGCCACGTGACCGGCATAGTGGGTGAAGCTCAGATAGGACAGGTCCTGCGTCTGGAATGAGTACGGCCGGAGCACGTCGGTGTCGATCAGCCCGCGCCGGTAGGGCGCGAGCGTGATCTCGACCTCCTGGCCCTGCCAGAGAAGAACCTTGTGGGTCTTGAACCAGCCGTCCAGGACGTAATGGTCGACGTCCTCCGGGCGGTATCCGTGCTGCACCAGAAGATCGAAGACGATGGACAGGTCTTCGATCTTCGCGTACCGGTGGTTGTTGTTCAGCTTCTCCATCTCGTACGAGAAGATCAGCCGGCCGTCGTCGATGAGCGCGACCCCGCCGTCATGGGTGGTCTTGATTCCGCAGATGAGCATGTGGCTATTCCTTCGGCTCAGACGCCGTGCGACGCGGTCGGAAGTCGATGACGAGTGATTCCACGTCCTCGTAGTCGAGCAGGATGTTCCGCGTGATCTCGATCCGCTCCGGGAACCGGGACCGGACCCGAACCAGCGGCTGCTCGATGCGGTTCGAACCGATCACCTTGGAGTCGGCCTCGATCTGAAAGATGAAGTCATCGACCCACTCCAGGTGGGCGAACAGCGGGATGTAACGGTTCATTCGCTCGACTGCTTCCTCACGGGAATAGCCGATGAACTCGATTGCGGGCATGACTGCTCCTCGTTTCCCGGGATGGTGATCCAACGATGCGGTCGGGTGGCCTCATTCGCCAGCCGTGACCGTGCTGGGCGCGGCCAGCATGGACAGTTGCGGGCAGCGACGCAGCAGGTGATCGCGCAGCTCATCGGCGACGGAGAGCCCGACGGCGACTGCCTCGCCGGTGTCGGCGGATGCCCTCGTGCGAATCATCTCGATGACCCGGGCGACCCCGGCTTCCTGGAAACCGGCGTCGAGTCGGCGCGCCAGCCGGAGATGCCACCGCCGGCGCGGGTTCGTCTCGCCCGCTGCGGCCAGCGCCCCGGCCAGGATCGCCTCCAGGCATTCGAGCAGCATCCACTCGGCGTTCTCGGCGTCACCGTCCTGCATCTGCTGCAACACGTTGCGCCTGCGCGCGGCGTACCGCAGCAGGGACAACGTAGCCACGTAGAGGTGGAACTGGTCGACCCGCAACGTCTCGCGCCACGACTGGGCGATCGAGGCGTTGGTCAGCACGATCCCGTTGCGTACCTCGTGCAGCAGAACCTGGGCGGGCTCCTCCAGATGCGGCAGGTTCGCCCACGCCGACGGTTCGATGAGCGCCTGGCCGAAGTGGTCCACCGTCCTGGCGATCCGGTACAGCTCCTCGTCGCTGCAGAACCTGACCTTCACCGCCCGGCCTGACCCCGTCCGGTAGAAGCTGGAACTCATCGACGCGACGGTCGCGGACACACCCATGTTGGGTACGCCACTGCCGAGCAGGAGCAGGTCGAGCTCGGTCGAGCTGCTGCCCAGGCCGTTGACGAGCGAGCCGACGGCCAGCAGCGTGTCAGACGGGCGTACGGCCGCGACGAGGCCACCGATGTCGGCGGTGACATCGGCCGCGAGGATGTTGGCAACTGACACGCCCATTCAGCGCCCCACCGGGATCCGCAGCAGGGCCGCGGCGGCACGGGCCGGTTCGGCACGCAGCCGGGCCAGTCCCTCCGTCGCGAAGCCGAGACTCAGCCGGAAGATCGAGCCGCCGAAGGACTCGCCGGCCGGCCGGGCGAACACGAACGCCTCGCCGACCTGGTCCGGACCCCATGAGGCGAGGCGGGACAGATCGTCGGCCGGCACGAGGGTCAGTGTCATCAATCCGTAGCGCAGCAGTGCCAGACAGCTCAGCAGCTCCAACCGGGCCAGTTCGGCCTCGGTCGCCGGCCGGCCCAGATAACGGGTGACGAACTGGTCCGCCCGCTCGTCCCGCAGATCGAGCGCCTTCATGGCCGTGGCGACATCGAACAGCGGATCACCCAACCCGACGTGGTCGAAGTCGATGAGCCAGGGGGTGTCGCCGTCAAAGAGCACATTTGTCGGGTTGAGATCGTTGTGGCACAGCGCTCGCGGGCTGCCCACGGTGGCCAGACCGGCGCGCAGCCCGTCGAACTCGTCGAGCACCGTCCGGTAGAGGGTCAGGTGATCGTGTGCCGCGGTCAGTTCACGGACGGTCGCCTTCGCGGCTTCCCGTTTGGTCGCGTACAGGCGCTGGTCGATGTGCCAGTCGGCACCGTGCAACCGGGCGAGGGCGTCGGCCAACGCCAGCGCCTGCGGTGCGCTCGGCGGCCGTGCCGGCGAGCCGCCGATGAAGTCCATCACCAGAACACCGGCGGCGGGGTCGGCCATCCGTACACCGGGCCCGACGCCGATCTCGGCGAACCGCTGTGCCGCGGCGAACTCGACCGCCGTCTCGGTCGGATCCGTGTTGTCGTCGAGGAGTCGGACCACGCATGAATCGCCGAGGTCGGGCCAGTCCACGCGATAGGTGGCGGCCCACGGTGTCGGCGTCGGCGGGAACGCGGTCGTCTTGGCGACCACCGATGGCCGCAGGGCCTTGACGATGTGCGCGACGCGCTCGTGCTTCGTCCCCCCGCGCATCAGATGAACGCCGCGTCGGTCTCGGAACCCATCAGCAGCTGTCCGGATGATTCGGCGATCCGGTGTTGCCCGACGGCGTGCTGACAGGCGGTGATCATGTCGCGTGCGTGGCGGTCCAGCGGCGTACGCCGGCGGTAGATCGCATCACCACCGACGAGGTCGACCAGCGTCGACGTGATGTCCTTGGCGGCCCGGAAAGCGTTGTAGCGGGCCAGCGCCGCGGCGGCGCGCTCCTGCTTCGTCAGCGGCTGGCCGGCGGCGAGGCGCTCCCATTGGCCCTCGACCGTCGCGAACACGGCGCTGCGGGCGGCCAACAGCCTCGTCTCGCACTCGGCGACCACCATCTGCACGCGTTGCGACCGGCGCCAGCTGACGCCCGGCTGGTCGGTCTTGCGGTCGGCGATCTCGTACACATAGTCGATGGCGGCCCGTGCGACGCCGAGGGGAACCCCGGGCATCTTGCGCAGGATGGCGTCCGAGCGCTGATGCAGCGGCCCTTCGCGGTAGGGCTCCTGGAACGAGAACGAGTGCTCCTGCGGGACGAACAGGTCCGTCGCCCGGTAGTCGCAGCTACCCGTGCCGAAGAGACCGGTGGTGTCCCACGACGCCTCGTCGATCGCATAGGACCCCGGGTGGGCCATCATCACCCGCCAGGTCGGCTTGCCGTGCTCGTCGAGCAGCGGCGAGCCGTCCCGGAACACGGTGCAACCGCCGCTGAGGACGTCGGCGTGGAGGCATCCGCTCCCGAACCGCCAGTGGCCCTCGACCCGGTAGCCGCCCTCGACCTCGTGGGCGCGGCCCATCGGCGGTGTCCAGCCGGCGGAGATCATGTCCAGCCGGGGGAACATCGTCCGCGCGACATCGGGCCGCAGATAACCGGAGTAGATGCCGGAATCCATGCCGATCATGGCGCACCAGCCGACCGATCCGTCAGCCCGGGCCAGCTCCTCGATCAACAGGATCTGCTCCATGGAGCTCAGCCCCGGCCCGCCCCAGGCGGTCGGCATCGCCGCGCGGAACACCCCGGTGTCGCGCAGGGCGGCGACCAGATCGGGCGGCAGCCGCCGTCCGTTGTCGATCTCCTCGCGGCGCTCCGCGATGGATGGCGTGAGCTGCCGGATCCGGTCGAGGATGTCGGAGAAGCCGAGCTTCACCTCGTCCGGGGCTGTCGTCCCGGTGTCTACTCCGATCATGCCGTGGCCTCCCTCACGTCGACAGCGCCCGGCCGATCGGTCCGGCGCGCGTTCACTCCGCACAGCTGTGCCAGGACCGCCATGCGGATGTGGAGGGACTCGCGCACCTGGTCGAAGTAGAGCCCGTTGGGCAGGCTGTCGACATCGGGGTGCAACTCGTCCTTGCGCGGGCCGGGATGCAGCACCAGCGCCTTGGACCCGGTGGCGTGAATCTTGGCCGCCGTGACCCGGAACTGCTCCGGCGTGACGTTGTGCTGCTTGCGCAGCGACGCCGGAACGGCCTCGAGCGCCGGGATGTCGATCGGCATCAGCTCGATGGCGTCCGCCTCGGCCAGCAGGTCGCAGACGTCGGAGCGGAAGTCGTACTCGATGCCGTGGGCGTGCAGCGCCGCCCGTAGATCGCCGGGCAGCGTGGTGTGCACGAACGACGACGAGGCGTACGCGGACATCAGGGGCGCGCTCGGCGGCACCAGGAAGAGCATCCGCTTGACCTTCAACATGGCCAGCAGGAGCGTGAGCGACCGGAGCACCCGGGTGCCGGGATCGCCGACCAGGCCGATGACCGCGCCCTCGAGGTCGCCCAGGCGCGATGCCATCACCCACGAGTCGGTGAGGGCCTGGGTCGGGTGCTCGTTCGAGCCGTCTCCCCCGTTGAGGACCGGACGCGACGACACGGCCGCGGCCCGGCTGGCCGCACCGGCCAGGAAGTGGCGCATCACGATGGCGTCGCTGAGTTCGGCGACGACGTTGATCGTGTCTTCGAGCGTCTCGCCGATGTAGTCCACCGACCGGGTCGTCGACGGATCGGCGAAACCCATGACCGAGGCGCCCAGGCGCAGCGCCGCGGCTTCGAAGCCCAGCCGTGTACGGGTGCTCGGCTGGTAGAACATCATCGCGACCACGTGGCCGCGCAGTAGCGTCACGGCCTCGGCCCGAGGCATGTCCCGGAAAGCCGCCGCACCCGAGAACAGGTCCCGGACTTGGTCGTGGTCCAGGTCTCGGACCGATACCAGATGCGCGGGAAAGGATCGGTGGCTACTCATAGCGCCCCCTGGAGATGAGGGCCGACGGGTCGAGCACAGCTTTGAGGCGACGAAGGATCTCCTCCTGGCCGGGGTCGCCCCGCAAGCCGGGCGCCCCCCGCATGTGCTCGATGTCCAGCCGGTAAGGGTGAAAGCCGGACGCCGCGAGGCGTTCGTGCAGGGTGTCCAGAAGCGCGTGGGCCCGGGTCTCGTCGGCGGGGGTGCGCGCGAAGCGCATGGACACCACGGCGTCGACCCAACCGTCGGGCAGCACGTTGAGCGTGTGGCCCAGGACGATGTGCGGAGCGACCTGCCGCGCTTGCTCGTTCAACAGTCGCGAGACACTCGTGATCGCGGCCGCGGTGAACGGCACGACGGGCACGCAGAACAGCCAGCCGTCGGCGCCGGCCGAGTCGACCTGGTCGGCGGGCGTACCGAAGATCCCGCTGACCATCGCGTCGTTGGCGTCCGGGTCGCCGAGATAGCCGCGCAGCGCCGCCCGCTCGGCGACGGACTCGCCCGGGTCGACCTCCGGATCCAGCACTCGGCTGTCGGTGAAGACGCCGTCCTCGACGACGGCCTTGCCCAGCTCGTCGACGGTCGCGGCGACCAGCGCCTCGGTACCTCGCACATGCAGGTACGCGTAGTAGCCGGTGCCGCCTTCGCCACCGTACGCCGCTTGCGCGCCGACGCTGAAGATCTTGATGATGCCGCTGGTCAAGCCGTTGGCCTGAAACGTGCGCAGTCGGTCGATGGCGTCGGCCAACCGCGCGGCGTCGAAGCTCAGGCGCACCACGCGGCGTGCTCGCGGGCGCGGCAGGAGGCGCACCGCGGCGGCGGTGACCACGCCGAGGTTGGACTGCGTGAACAGGTGCAACGCGTTGGGGCCGGGCTGGAAGGCGTACGGCGCCGTCGCGACGTCCGGCCGGGGCCAGCGTCCTAGGTGGGCGATCGTGCCGTCGGCGAGCACGACCTCCAGCCCGACGAGGTCGTCGGTGCGCTGCCGGTGCAACCCGATGCCCCGGTCCAAGGTGTTGCCCACCACGCTCGTCGTGGCGGATGACGCCGTGACGTTGAGGAAGTGGTCCGTATCGCGCAGGCGCGCGGCCAGTTCCCCCTGGCTGACACCGGGTTCCACCACGGCCACACCTGCCTCGATGTCGAGCAGGCGGATGGCGGCCAGCCCGCTCATGTCGAGCACGATCGCGCCGTCGCTCACCGGCTCGGCCGATCCGAATCCCCAGTTGCGCCCGGAACTGACCGGGTGCAGGTGCAGGCGACCGTCACCCAGCCGCGCAAGATCGGCGACGAGGGCGCGGACCTCGGTCACGTCGGCCGGTCGGACGATGGCAAGAATGCGGCGAGAGCGGAACGCGCCACTGTTGCGCCCGACATCGGACGGCAGACGGATCTGTTCGGACCGGACGGTTCGGTGTAGGATCTCGATCGCCAGTCGGCCTAGCTCGTCGTGTCCGTCCTGGCCGAGCTCAACGCCCACAGATGTCATGCATGTTCTCCCCGTGCTTGCACCGCTCACGATGTACAGTCAGGGCAAAGGCGTTGGTGCACCTCGGTTCATCGCGTGCGACATGAGCGCATCGCGAGACGACGATTCATAGCGAACGTATCGAAGTATCGAAGATCGTCTCGCGCCTAGTTGAACCTAGTTACCCGCTCTGCGGGTGTCAAGGTGTCCGGATCCCGCGCCGATCGTCCCCCAGGGGCTCGGTGACGTGCCCCTGGGCCGATGGACTTGGCCAACGTGCGCGGCCGATACGTGCGGTAGAGGGCCGTGCCGCCAAAACCACCCGACCCGGACCTCAGCGCAGGCCGAGGCCCGGGTCCACGAACCGACCCTTCGACAGCCTGTCCACATCAGAGCGACAGTTGCGTTCCATCGGGCGGGTCACACGTTCGTGACCGCGGGTTGGAGGAGTTGCGGAATGGTCAACCGGCCGGCGTTGACCAGGGACACGATCCGATGGCCGGCGTCTGTCGCCTCCTCCGGCGTGACGTCGCTGAAGCACAGGCGGACCTGCTCCGGGCCGGCCAGGAAATCCGGTCCCGGCCCGACCAGGACGCCGTGGTCGCGCAACACCGCCACGGCATCCGGCTGGGCCGTGGACAGCAGCAGCGAGGACCCACCGGCCGCGCGGGCGCGATCGTCGAGCACGCCGTCGGCGACCGTCACGAAGGCGGTCCGGGCCTCGTGGCATCGCATGACATAGACCTCCCGCACCTCATCCAGCCCGCCGCGCCGGAGGAACAAGGTCCAGGCCAGTTGGCTGAGAGTGGCGGGCCAGGCGAGATGCCGACCGAGCAGGGAGTCGAGCTGGTCCGGCGGAACGGTCAGCCAGCCGAGCCGGCTGCCACCCCCGGCGACCTTGGACAGGGAGGCCAGCCGAATGTCCGCGTCCACGACCGCGGCGTCCGGATCGTAAGGCCGGTAGATCTCGTTCACCACGAGCCGGTGCGGGCCGATCCGTTCGGCGATGGCGGCTGGCAGGGTCGCGCCGTCCGGGTTGCGGCCCGGTGACGTCACCCAGCAGCGGGCCTCTCCCGCCGCGGCGGCGTCGGCGGGCATCCGTTCCCACGACGTCAGGGTGACGTCAGCGCCCATGGCCCGCAGGGTGGCCGGGAGACCGCTGAACCCCGGGCTCTCCACCAACGCGACGTCCCCTGGCCGGGTGAGCAGCGCGGCGGCTGCGCACACCCCGGTGGTGACCACCATCCGCTCAGGGTCCATTCCCCATCGCTGACCGAGCTCGGCCCGAAGCTCGGCCAGCCCGGCTCGCGGCGGGGTGCGACTGTGGCGATCGTCCCGGATGGCCTCGGCGACGCACTCGCTCCAGAGCTGCGTGGCGTGGGCTGGCCAGCCCGGCTGGCGACCGGTGAGGTCGATCGTGGCGGTCACGCCACGCTCCGCACCAGGCTCTCGCTCAGGTTGTAGTCCAATGTGGGCACGAAGACCGTGTCTGGCGTGCGGACCAGGTCACCGGCGCCGGTCCGGACGATCTCAATCTGCTTGCCGAGCGGGTCGCGGGCGCCGTCCGGCTCCTCGGTCGAGCGCGGCGGAGCGGGGCTCACCAGTTCCGCGGCCACGTCGGTCGGGACCAGGCGGATGCACTCCCAGCTCGTCAACTGCGCAAGACGCAGCGGTTCGGCGTCCTTCCGGACGGCCAGCTTCAAGCGCGGACGGTAGTAGCGCGCCGCACTGACGCCCAGCCGCACGCCCTCCTTCAGCGATCGGCGACGGCCTAGCTCGAAGGCGTGCAAGGAGGTGCCGATCCACCGGCGTCGCCAGTGTGACGCGCCCCAGTAGTCGGCTGTCGCGGGCCGCAGACGCTTGGCCGGGCAGCGGTCACGGAGCCGCTGAGCCTTCGCGAGCAGCGGCTCGTCGAGCGCCTGGAAAGCGATCACCTCGCCCAGGAGGTATCCGAGATATCCAGTCAGGGCGACCGCGTCCAGGTTGCTCAGCACGACGTCCCAGTCGATGCGGTCGTCGCTCAAGGCGGCCGCCAGGTCGTTGAGGTCCTTGGCCAGGACGAAGTAGTCACCGGCCGAGTTGGCCACAACGTGTAGCACGGTGCCCGTGGGGGAGTAGGAGTGGAGCCCAGGCGGTGGAGTCGGCCCGATCAAGGGCAGCCAGCCGCAGTGTCGGACCGAGTAACCGCCGAAGTGGATGTCAACGCTCGGTATCTCAGGGTCAGGGTGGCTCAGGTTGACCTGGCCGTAGACCTCGCCAGCGGCGGTCGCCTTCAACCAGGGCAGCTCCTGGCGGGTGTAGTCGTATCCCTCGGTCGATCGCAACCACGTCGTCAGTGTCATGGCGTGGTCCACATCGGTGACCATGACATCGACGTCGCAGCCGATGTCGCGCGCGTAGGGATCCTGGTACCACTCGAGGGCGCCCAGGCCCTTGATAGTCCAGATCGGCATCCCCATCCGACCGGCGGCCTCGTCCATCTTGGCGCAGAGAGCGGGGAACCGCTGGCGGCTGGCGCCCACCAGGTCGAGCCGGGCAGCCAACTCCGTGACCGTGCGTAGTCGTTCGACGCGCTCCGGGGCGATGGCGGCGAGTCGGTTCATGGCCAGCGTGGCCGCCTTCTCCTTGGCGATGGCGAAGCCGAGCTGCTCGTCGTCGACCTTGGCGATGGCCGCGGCCATCTGCGCGTCGTCGTCGCGCGGGTAGAGGGCGCTCAACCGCTTGACCAGCGATCCGATCGGCGCGGCGCTCATCGAACAATCCCGAGTTGCACTGTGGTCCCCTCGCCGTGCGCTGTCACTCTGCGGGCAGTCTCTCGGCCAAGATTCTAAGTGAGATGATCTCGCATAGCTAGACATCAGTCTTAGCAGCATCGATGTCCGAGCCCCGACCAAGCGTCCACTTTGGACGGACGGCTGAAGGCTAGGGTGTCCGGTACCGACGTCGAACCTCTGAGGAAGCGCATCCATGACCGAGAATGGCGAACTCGCCGATCCCCTCGCCGGCATCCCGGCCGACAAGGCCACCATCGTTCGGCTCGCTCGTGCTCATGTCTTCCACTCCTGGTCAGCGCAGGCGCAGGTCGACCCGCTGCCCGTCGCGTCGGCATCGGGGTCCTACTTCGTCGACTACGACGGCAAGCGTTATCTGGACTTCTCCAGTCAGATGGTCAATGTCAATATCGGCCATCAACACCCGCGGCTGGTCAAAGCGATCCAGGACTACGCCGCACACCTGACCACCATCCAGCCCGCGTTCGCCAACGGCGCTCGCTCGGAGGCGGCCCGCCTCATCTGCGAGGTCGCGGGGCCAGGATTTCGCAGCGTCTTCTTCACGAATGCCGGCGCTGAGGCCAACGAGAACGCCATCCGGATGGCACGACTGCACACGGGCAGATCAAAGATCCTCGCCATGTATCGCAGTTATCACGGCGCGACCCATGGCGTCATCGGCGTGACGGGCGACGAGCGACGCTGGGGGACCGAGCCGTACACGGTCCCCGGGGCCGTGCACTTCTGGGGTCCATATCTCTATCGCTCAGCCTTCCACAGTGACAGTCCCGAGCAGGAAACCGAGCGAGCACTCGCGCACCTGCGGGACACCGTCATGGCCGAAGGTGGCCATACGATCGCGGCGATCATTCTCGAGCCGGTTGTCGGCACCAACGGCATCCTGGTGCCGCCGCCCGGTTACCTCGCCGGCGTCCGCGAGATTTGTGACCAGTACGGGATTCTGCTGATCGCCGATGAGGTGATGGCCGGATTCGGGCGCTGTGGTGAATGGTTCTCCATCCAACACTGGGATGTCAGGGCGGACCTGATCACATTCGCCAAGGGCGTGAATTCCGGCTACATCCCACTCGGGGGCGTCATCGTCTCCGAGGAGGTCGCGGCGACGTTCGACGATCGGAGCTACCCCGGCGGGTTGACCTACCAGGGCCACCCCCTCGCGTGCGCCAGCGCGGTCGCCTCGATCGAAATCTTCAAGGACGAACACATCCTGGAGAACGCCCGGAAGCTGGGCGGTGAGGTCATCGGGCCGGAGTTAGCCAAGATCTTCGCCCGGCACCCCTCAGTCGGTGAGGTGCGGGGACTTGGGGTGTTCTGGGCTCTGGAACTCGTTCGCGACCGTACGACCCGCGAACCGCTCGTGCGTTCCAGGACCGGTGCGGGCGCCGCGGCGATGAAGGCCGTGACGGCTGCTTGCAAGCAGCGTGGGCTGTGGCCGAGGACCAACCGCAACCGAATCCACATCGTCCCGCCGTGCACCACGACCGAGGCTGAGGCACGCGAGGGTCTGGCGATTCTGGATGAGGCGCTCAACACCGCCGATGAGTACTACACCGGCTGATCCATGCCGGACAATGTTCGTGCGTTCGCGCGCCAGATCTCTGTCTGACCTGCAAGAACGCCTGGACGCTAGGAAACCTTGACGGCGCCATAGCCGCTACCTAAGATCGTTACTCGTACGATCCGCCCATCCGGGATCGTCCGATAGTCCGGACATCAAACGGTGGATTTGGCGAAACGGGGATCCAACGTGTCCAATATCGTCGTTACGCTGGGGCCATCCAGTATGGAACCCGGCGTCGCCGAGCGGCTCGTGGTCGCCGGCGCGGACGCGTTCCGGTTCCCGGCCTCCAAACTGCCGATCGATGAGCTGGCCCGTCTGGCGGTGGAGATCGCGTCGACCGCCGAGAAGCTCGGGCGGCCACAGGACCTGTTGCTGGACCTGCCCGGAGCCAAGAGCCGGTTCACCAACGACGTCGAGTTCTCGCTGGCGGGCATCCCGAAGATCCGCGTGGACTTTGCGCCGACGCCGTCGGACGAGCACGCGGCGGTGCCCCGGCTCGGCCTGTCCGGCAACGACATGGGCCATTTCCTCGAGCCGGGTGACGTGATCCTGATCGGCGACGGTGAGGACGCGCTGCGGGTCGACGAGGTGCACGGCGACCACTGCCTGACGACGCCGCTCACCGGAGGCATGCTAGCCCGGCGTCGAGGTGCGGTGGTCAGCGGGAAGATGCCCCGCTTCGACGACCTGACCTCCAGCGACGCGGCCGCGCTGCGCCTCGCGCCGTCCACCGTGTTCTCGGCGGTGATCCTGTCGTTCGTCGAGTCGGCGTCCATCGTCGAGCAGGCCCGTGCTCTCATGCGCGAGAGTGGCCGCGACGACCTGCCGGCCGTGGTCGCCAAGGTGGAGACCCGGGCCGGCGCGCTCGCCGTGGCTGACATCGCGCGCAGTGCCGATGCGATTCTGCTCGGCCGGGGCGATCTCCTGCTCGAAGCCGGTGAAGTCGACTTCTACGCCCTCTGCCGTGACGTGATCAAGACGGCGGCCGACCTGTCCTGCCCGGTGATCGTGGGCACCCAGCTGTTCGACAGCCTGGCCGACAGTTGGCTTCCGCATCGTTCGGAGCTGGCATACATCTCGCAGCTGTGGGAAGCCGGCATCGACGGTCTGATGCTCGCGTACGAGACGACGGTCGGTGCGCAGCCCGTGCGGACGGTGGAGGCGCTGTCGACGTTGCGGTCGCGGTATGCCCCGTCGCCCGATGGCAAGCCGATGTTCCCGACCCGGCTGCCCTGAACACCCGCCCCCGCATATTTCTCGAAAGGCTTCGACAATGAGTGTTCCGAGTCGCGTTGAAATCCGAGGCGTGTTGTTCGAGGGCCTCAACTTCGGCGGAAAGACCACCACCACCGGTCGGGTGTACGAAATGCTAGAGGCGAGAGGCGAACGCGTCGAGCGCCGGCGTTGCCACATCACCAAGAGTGAGATCACCGACTCGCTGGAGGTCGCGGCGAGGCAGGCGGTGAAGGACGGCACGAGCCGGTTGTTCCCGAATCCCGACCTCCTGCGCCCGTTCCATGTCTTGAAGTCAGCGCAGATGATCGTGGATGCCGAAGCGGCCGCGACGTCACCCTACGCCTCGGACGATGGTCCGATCCTGGTTCAGGATCGGTATTGGCTCAGCGTTTTCGGCGGCAACGAGTTCTTCAACCCGGGTGAGGGATACCTGTCCCAGCAGTGGCGTGCCCAGTGCACCCCCCGGTTCACGGCCCAGATCTATCTGACTTGTTCGCCGGCCGAGCGCAAGCGCCGGTCCTTGTCCCGAGACGGCGACGCCCACGGACTCAACGCGTACTTCCGCACCAACCTCGACCAGCTCGACAGGTTCGACTCCTTCTGCCGGGAGTTGATCGCCGACGATCCGACGTGGTTGATCCTCTCGACGGACGGCCTTTCCCCCGAGGAGGTCGCCGCCGCAGCCGTGGCGGAATACGACCGGGCCGCGGCGTCGGTGCGCTCCGCAGCGATCTGACCCACATGGCGACGCCGCTGATCTGTCTGCCATTCGCGGGCGCGGGCACGTCCTATTACCACGCGTGGCGACCGCTGTGCGGTGACCGCTTCGACATTCGGCCCGGTCTCCTGCCCGGTCGGGAGCGGCGTATCGACGCCGAACCGTTGCGGGATGTGCAGGCGGCGGTCGACGACCTCCTGCCCACACTGGCCGTGGCCGGCGAGGTGGTGCTCTTCG
Source organism: Micromonospora sp. NPDC051543 (assembly GCF_044454415.1). NCBI lineage: Bacteria > Bacillati > Actinomycetota > Actinomycetes > Micromonosporales > Micromonosporaceae > Micromonospora > Micromonospora sp. NPDC051543. Next base: position 446,644 of record NZ_JBITDT010000003.1, on the reverse strand, counting down.
GGCACTGTCTCGGCGCCCTGATCGCGTTCGAGTTGGCCCACCGCCTCGTCGCGGAACCGGACGTCACCGTGGCCGCGCTGTTCGTCAGCGGGGCCGCCGCCCCGGCCGAAGAACGTTCGCTGGGGGCCACCGGGCTGCCGGATGACGCGTTCCTCGACCGGGTGGCGGGGTTCGCCGGGTTCACCGACGCGGCGATGTCCGACCCCGAGCTGCGCGAGCTGATCCTGCCGACGTTGCGGGCCGACGTGGAGATGTTCGAGCGCTACGCGCCGAGCACCGCAGAGCTGTTGCCGGTTCCGATCACCGCGATGGTCGGCAGGGACGACGTGCTGGTCCCCCGGGACAAGGTGGCGGGCTGGTCGAGAGCGACCAGCAAGGACTTCGCCATGTTCGACCTGCCCGGCGGACACATGTACCTGACCGACAGCGTCGAGCAGGTGCTGTCGCTCATCGACGCGACCGTGCACGGAGGGGGACCGGGTGAACCCCGCGTCTGACCGGCGCGACCTGTTCCGCGGCGACCCTCCGACCGCCGAGTTGATCGCGCTCGGGGCGTCGCCGCGATCCGTGGACGCCGATCCCGGGACGATCACCTCGGCCTTCGACCGGGTCTCCGCGGGCACGCCTGACGCGGTCGCGGTCACCGACGGCGCCAGCAGCATGACCTTCGCGGAACTGGCGCGCAATGCCGGGGAGGTGGCGCGCGGGCTGATCACCCTCGGGGTGGCTCCGGGTGACATGGTGGTCGTCTGCCTCGACCGATCTGCCGATCTGGTCGCGGTGCTGCTCGGGGTGCTGAAGGCGGGCGCGGTGTACGTGCCGACCGACCCGTCCTACCCGGTGGGCAGGTTCACCCACCTCATCCACGACACCGGGGCGAACGTCATGATCACCCGGCTGAACGGCATCGAGGTCCCGGCGCGAACCGCGTCCCCCGAAGCGCTGCGCGGGCTCGCCGGCCCCGACCGCCCCACCCCGGACCGAACTCCGGACGACCCCGCCTACGTCATCTACACGTCCGGATCCACCGGGGAGCCGAAGGGTGTCGTCGTCCCACACCGGAACGTGACCTGGCTGATCGAGGCAACCAGGGGCGAGTACGAGTTCGACGAAGGCGACGTGTGGACCCTCTTCCACTCCAGCGCGTTCGACTTCTCCGTCTGGGAGATCTGGGGCTGCCTGCTGACCGGTGGCCGGCTCGTCGTCGTGTCCGGCCTTGACTCCCGGAGCCCCGAGCGCTTCCGCGACCTGCTGGTCGGCGAGTCGGTCACCGTGCTCAACCAGACGCCGTCGGCGTTCGCTCAACTGCTCGCCGTACCCCATGACGACGTCGACGTGCGGTTGTTGATCTTCGGCGGGGAACCACTCGATACCCGGAGCCTGCTGCCCTGGTTCGACGCACACCCGGATTGCCGCGTCGTCAACATGTTCGGCATTACCGAGACCACCGTGCACGTCACCGAGCAGACGATCACCCGGGCGCTCGCTGAAACAGGCTCCCGGTCGGTCGGGAGGCCATTACCCGGTTGGTACGTCTACCTTCTCGACGAGGCCGGGTCGCCCGTCGAGCAGGGCCGCACCGGAGAGATCCACGTCGGTGGTGCGGGTGTCGCGCTCGGCTACCTCAACCGGCATGAGCTGACCGCGCGACGATTCCTGCCGGATCCGTTGCGGGGCGGAGTCGCATATCGCAGCGGCGACCTCGGCAGGTTTCTGCCCGACGGCGGCTTGGAACACCTCGGCAGACTGGACAACCAGGTCAAGGTTCGGGGCCATCGCATCGAGCTCGACGAGATCCGCGCCGTGCTGCAACGTCACCCGAGAGTGGGCGCTTCGGCGGTGGTGGTGCGCAGGGCGGCGGCGGACGATCCGAACACCGCCCGGCTCGACGCGTACGTCGTAGCGGCGGGAACGGCCACGGTCGACACCGACGACGTCGCCTCGCATGCGAGCGCTTCGCTGCCCGCGTACATGAGCCCGGCCACCATCACCGTGCTGGGTGCGCTTCCGTTGACGGTCAACGGGAAGCTCGACGTGTCGGCGTTGCCGGAGCCGACGGCCGGAACGCCCGGTCCCACCTCGCCGGACGTCGACCTCACCAGCCGTATCCAGGAGATCTGGACCCGGATGCTGGACACCGAGATCGGGCCGGACGACGACTTCTTCGTCGTCGGCGGCAATTCGGCGCGAGCGGTGAACGTCCTCGTCGAGATGCGCGCCGTCGGCATCACACTGCGACTCGTGGATCTGATGCGCAACCCGACTCCGCGCGCCCTGGCCACCGCGTTGGCCAGTACCTGACCGGAACATCGATGGGACAAGGAGCAGAGGCCATCGACATCAACTCCGTTGAGGACCTCCAGGACCGCATCGGCGCCATCTGGCGGTCCGTCCTCGGCACCTCGGACTTCGGCTACGACGATGACTTCTTCGCGGTCGGGGGTGATTCCTTCAAGATGCTGATGGTTCGGGCCGAGATCGAGGAGACCATCGACGGGTGCGAGGTCGCGATCGTGGAGCTGTTGAGGTTCCCGACCGTCGCCTTGCTCGCGTCGCAGCTCCACCAGCGGCTGGCCTCCGATCGATGACGCGTGCCGCACCGGAGCGGTCCGGTGCGGCATGCGTCGGTCTCCTGGAGCTATCGGGTGCCGACCACCGCCACCGGGAGGCTGTTCACACCCAGGATGAAGTTCGACCTCAGGTGCTGTGGAGCGCCGGCGGGCTCCAGCCGCAGCTGTCGAGCGATGATCGCGTCGAGCAGGACGGTGAGCTCGGTGTGCCCGGTGACCGCCCCGGCGCAGCGATGGATGCCGCTTCCGTATGACACGTGGCGATTGGGCTGGCGGGTCACGTCGAAGCGGTCCGGGTTCGTGAATTGTTCCTCGTCCCGGTTCGCCGAAACGTTCCACAGTGTCACCGAGTCGCCCGCCCGGATCAGCGTGTCCCTGATCGGGACGTCGCGGGTCGCCACGCGTTGCACGTAGGCGTTGGTCGAGGCCCAACGGAGGAACTCCTCGATCGCGGTGTCTCGCGTTCCGGGGTCCTTCAGCAGCCTGTCGTACTCGCCGGGATTCTCCATCAGGGCGATCATTCCGCTCGACGCCGTGTAAGAGGTCGTCTCGTTGCCGCCGACGGCGACGTTCATGCAGTTGTAGAGGATGTCCTCCTCCCGCATCGGCCGCCCGTTCACCTCGGCGCGCAGCAGCATGCTGACGACGTCGTCGCCGGGCTTCTGCCGACGGGTCCGGACGAGGTCGGCGAAGAAGTCGAAGATCTGGCTCTGGAAGTACGCGAGCCGGAGTTGCGCGGAGTCGATCCCACCGTCGTACAGGGGGTCCCGGAAGCCGATCATCTGTCGAGTCAGACCGACCAGCTCGTGGGCGGTCTGGTAGTCGACGTCCATCATCGCCATGACCGCACCGGCCGGCAGTTGCGGCACGATTCGCTCCGCGAAGTCACCCCCGCCGTCCTCGACCAGGCGCGTCAGCGCCTCGTCGACCAGTTGACGGATCTGGAGCTCGACCTTCAGCACCATGTCCCGGTCGAACGCCGGGTGCAGCGCCCGCCGGATCATGCGGTGCCGCGGCGGGTCCGAGGCGACCAACATGCGACCCGCGGCCGTGTCCTTCTCGCTGCGGAACGAGCCACCGAGCACCGCGCCGCGTTGCGAGCTGAAGGAGGCATGGTTCCGGTAGGCCATCAGGACGTCGTCGTGGCGCGTCAACGCCCAGAACGCCAAGCCGTCGGGAGATTCGTTCCAATAGACCGGCGAGTGCTGCCGCAGGTAGGCGAAGGCACGGTGGTGCTCCTGCCGCACGAACATGTCGACGTCGGCCAGGTCGATGGCGGTATCCGAATGCGTCATCGGGTGCCGTCCGCCTGGAGCTGAAGCTCGATCACCTCGGCCAACGACCGCAGGACACCGTTCTCGAGGATGGCCCGGAACTCGACCTTGATGCCGAGGTCGCGCTGGATGGCGCGCTGCACCCGGAAGGCCAGCAGCGAGTGGCCACCCAACTCGAAGAAGTCGTCGGCGGTGCCGATGTTCTCGGCCGCCAGAAGCTTCTCCCACAGATCGGCTAGGTACTTCTCGTGGGGCCGGCTCGGCTCCACCCAGCGTTCACGGCGGGACTGGTGCTCCGCCAGCAGGCGGTGGAGGTGGCCGAGATCCCGCTTCCCGTGGTCATCGCCGGGGATCGCGGGGACGATGATGAAGTCACTCGGCACCAGGTAGTCGGGTAACGCCTTCTCGGCGTGCGCCCGGACGCTCTTCGGTGACGCGGTCTCGTGGGGGACGATGAATGCCACGAGGTGGCGATTGTCCGCGGTGCCGGCGACGAGCACAGCCGCGTCGCGTACGTCGGGGTGTTGGTAGAGCGCGCGTTCGGCCTCCCGCGGCTCGACCCGGTAGCCCCTGATCTTCACCTGGTCGTCGACCCTGCCGAGGAACTCGAGCTGGCCGGCCGCGTTGACGCGGGCCAGGTCACCTGTGGCGTACATCCGTCGCCCCTCCCCAGCGAAGGGGTCGGGCAGGAAACGCTCGGCGGTGAGCGCCGGGTCGTTGACGTAGCCCCTGGCCACACCGTCGCCGCCGATGTGGATCTCGCCGGTCGCACCGTCCGCGACCGGGTCGAGGGCGGAGTTCAGAAGGTGGATCCGGACCCCCGCCAGGGCTGCTCCGATCGGCACTGTGTCGGCGTCGTCGGGCACCTCCCGTACCTGGTACGCCGTGCAGGCGGTCGTTCCCTCGGAGGGCCCGTAGAGGTTGAAGAACTCGCCGCTGAAACCGCTGTCGAGCAGATCCCGGCTGGCAGCCGGCAGCAGGACGTCCCCGCCGGTGTGCAGGATCCGCAGGCCGGTGAACGTGTCCCGGTCCTCGCGCAGCACCTGGTTCACCGCCATCGTCGGCGCGAGCATGGCGGTGATGCGCCGCTGTCGCAATTCACGCTGTACCTCGCCGCCGATCAGGTCAGGGAAGGACGGCAGGACGACGATCTCCGCGCCGTGGGCGAAGCTGCACCAGGTCTCGAAGTGGAACGCGTCGAACGAGACGCTCGACACCTGGGCCACCCGGTCGTCCGGGCGCAGGGCCGGGAGCGCCGGGTTGGCCCCGAACGCCACCAGGTTGCGGTGTTCGAGCGCGATGGCCTTCGGGCTGCCCGACGTGCCCGAGGTGAAGAGCAGGCACGCGAGGCTGTCGGGCGCGATCGCGGGGGCCGGGCCCGCCGCCTCCCCGGACACCGGCGCGCTCCGAAACTCCTCCACGGTGACGTCCAGGTGGCTGATCCGGGTGGACCAGCCGGGCGTGGTCAGGATGAGCCGGGCGCCACTGGCCCCGATCATGAAGTCGCGACGGTTGTCCGGATACCGGGGATCGACCGCTACGTACGCCGCACCGGCCTTGAGGACGCCGACCACGGCGACGAGGAAGTCCACGCCGCGTTCCAGGTAGAGCGCCACCCTGTCCTCGACGCCGATGCCACGGTCGGCGACGAGTGTCGCCAGCGCGGTGGACCGGGCGTCGAGTTCCCGGTAGGTGAGCCGTTGGTCGTCGTCGCTGACGGCGGGCCGATCCGCATGCTCAGTGACTGTGCGCCGGAAACTCTCCAGCAGCGTCGCGGGCCGGCCGTCGGTCGGCTGGGGCACCGGTCCTCGCGGACGGATGTCGAGCCAGCTGGCAGAGATCGACCGCAGACAGTCTTCGCGGGATGCGGGCCGACCCACCGGACGCCATCCGGAGGGTAGCGGGCGCGCCTGATCCCAAAGGCTGTGCTGGCCGTGGTCGTTGACGACGACCTGGCACGTGTCATGTTCTTTTTCGGTTTCCCCGTTCATGCTGCGGCTCCTGTTTCTCTGTGCTGTGGTGGAGAAGTCACGACCGTCGGGCGGGCCGATGGTCCAGCAGCGTGGCCAGCGGCGCGGGCTGCTCGGCCGTTACCGCGCGCAGGATCGCCAGGTACCGCTCCGCGAAGGCCGCGATCGTCACCTGTTCGAAGATGCTCGTGCGGTACTCGACCGCGACGGTGAACGCCTGCCGCTGCTGACGAACGGCCAGGGTCAGGTCGAACTTGGCCGTGCCGAACGGAAGCTCGAGCGCGGTGGCCGAGACGTCACCGAGTTGAAGGTCTGAGCGCTCCACCATGGTGTAGCTGAAGATGGTCTGGAACAGCGGATGGACCGTCGGGTCCCGCTCCGTGGCGGCAGCCGAGACGATGGTCTGCAGGGGAACGTTCCGGTGCTCCAACGCGTCGTAGAGCGCGTCCCGGACCCGGTCGAGGACCACCGGGATCTCGTCGTCCCCGGCCAGCTGGACCCGGATCGGCAGCGAGCTGACGAACACCCCCACCACGTCCTGCAGCTCCTCGGCGTCGCGATGCTGCACGGGTACGCCTGTGACGATGTCGTCGTCGCCACAGAACGCCGCGAGGGCGATCATGTGGGCAGTGAGCAGCAGCAGGAACGGGGTGGCGTGCTGCCGTCTCGCCGCGGCGAGGACGGCGGCCGCGTCCTCGGCGGCCAACGGGAAGCTGAGCGTCGCGCCACGGGGATCGAGGCGGTCGCCCGCTGCCCGGTCCAGCGGGAGCTTCGTCCGGGTCGTTCCGGCCATGGTCTTCCGCCAGAACTCGATCGTTTCCGCCGGCGCCTCTTCGCCGTTCACCAGCGGCGCCCGGAAATCAGAACTCGTCGCCAGCGTGGGCAGGTTCGAATCGCCGCGGTAGAGGGCACCGAGGTCGCGGTTGATGACCCCCTCCGAGCCACCGTCCACCGCGATGTGGTGCATGGTCAGCAGCAGCACGGCGCTGGTTGGGCCCCCGACATAGAGGTGAGCTCTGAAGATCGGGCCCCTGCGCAGGTCGAACGGCTTCCGCAGCTCACCCTCGATGTGGGCCATCGGATCGGTCGGCACGGCTGCCGTTGCCGATTGGGTCAGGTCCCAGATGCGCAGATGGCCGCCATGCGGCGGGTGGACCACGGCCTCGATGCGGTGTTGGACGCGCTCGAACGTCGTCCTCAGCGCTTCGTGGCGGGCGACCAGTGCGTCAACGGCGGTGGCCAGCCTCTCCGGATCGATTCGTCCGCTGAGGCGCCAGGCGAACCCGGCAACGTACGCCCCGGGCCCGTCCTGAAGCTGGTCCAGCGCCCACATCTGCTGTTGAAGGGCGTTCGCCCGATAACGCTTCGGATGACCTGCGGCCGGACGCTCCACCTGTTCGCCGGGTGAAAAGAAAGACTGGAGTCGATCCTGCCTGTCTGCCGTCACGCCGCTCCTCTGCCTACCGCTGCCGCGCCCACACCTGATTCGGATGCAGTCCTACGTCACCCGCCCGCTACAAAGCGAGTATGTCAACGGTGGGTGTTCTGCCGCCCACATTCATCCTGCCCGCTGACGGAGCGGCGAACGTCTCAGCGGCCCGCGCGTCGTCTGGCACGTCGCTCGAGAGGCGCCGGAGCGGAGCCTCCACTGTGGGATGACGCACGAGGCCTTCGCGGGAAAATATGCGGTCGCGTCCGTCCCCCCGACGAGCGTAGGTCGCGTGTGTTGCGCGGCATCAAGTGATCGATGCGCATCGACCCCCGACTGCTGAGGCATCAGTATCCATGACTCCAGCGGAGGCTGCAAGGTCATGTTCTGTCGGCGGCGGACGAGCCGTCGTCGGTCCACGCTGGAGGATGGCCTGACCAGCGTGATTCCGTGTGGGCTGGTCGGGTCGGCGGCCAGAACGTAGACTCGCCCGGCGGAAGATCGTCGATCTCTTCATGGGGGCGAGGTATCGTGACCGACAGGCTCAAGGCTGACCCTGACTCAACAAACGAAGTGCATGATCTCGAGGAGTTCACCGACCAGGCGTCGTGCCGGTTGACGCCTGTGATGACCCTGGAGCCGCACGTCGCCCAAGCCATCGTCGACGCCCTCGGAAACCTGGTCCGCGCCGCCCACGCTTCGGGCCGCGCGAGCGTTCCGGACCGCGAGGGGGTCGTACGCGCGCAGACGTTCGAGGAGGGGGACGTCTACATGCTCGAGTCACCCTTCACAGGATTCTTCGCCGACAGATATCTGATGGACTTCTTCGATGTGACGTCGCGTGGAATCTGTTCGCGTATGCACTTTCACACCGGTCTGCGATTCGTTCGCATGATGACCGGGCGCGACACGTGTATTCAGGTGTCGAGCCTGTCTCCGCTGCAGGTCCTGAGCGGGCCGGTCGGAAGCGACCCCATCGAGTTCGAGTCATTCACGGACCAGCTCCCGGACAGCCTCGGCGATTCGACCCGCTATAACGTGGTCGTTCCGCCCAACACGTGGGCGGATCTGCAGATTCCACGCGGTACTTCTCATCAGTTCAACGCATTCGGGCCGAACGCGATCATCGACTCGGTCCACCCGGAGGAGTCGATCGAGACCCTTCGCGAGAAGATGTCGGGTTTCCGCATGATGGCTCAGACCATCTTCTTGGGCGCAGACAATCCCAGTGCGGACCTGTGCGGGTCGATGCTGGAGACTTGGAACAGTCAGCCGACCAACGATTAATCCCCTTGGCGACGACTGCGTAGACGGTTGGATGATCATGGATATTTCAAATGAGGCCCGGCTGCTGATCGACCTGTGCCGGCGCCTGCTTCAGCCCGACTATCAGGCAAGCGAACAAGTAAAGCTATCGGGAGACGAGTGGGCACGGCTGAGCTATCTGGCCGCCTATCACCGGGTGGGCGCGGTCCTCGGTTCCTTTGCTCGATCCCTCAATGCGCCGCTATTCGTCACGACGCTCCTCGAGACCTATTACCTCTACAATCGCGAACGCAGTTGGCTGTTCGCGCAGGAGATCGCGAGCATCACGAAGCGGATGGCTGCTCATGATCTGGAGGTGTTGGTCCGAAAAGGCGGCTATCTTGCCTACTCCATCTACCCGGAAGCCGCGGTCAGGGAGTTCAACGATCTCGATCTCCTCATCCATGAATCCGATCGGGAGCGGGCTTCGGCAGTTCTCACCGAGCTGGGCTATGCGCAGGGCACGTTGACGAAGGACGCCCGCGTCGTCAAACCCATCGCCCGTCGGACCGAGGTGTTCTGGCGGTTGAACGCGTCGTCGGTCCCCATCTTCATCCGCCCGGCGGCCAATGACTACATCAACCACTACCGCGTCGATCTCCGCTTCGGGCTGCTTGAACCGGTCACGGGGAAGAGCCTCCCCATGGAGGACTGGTTCGGCGGGGCCGAGGCCGTCCACGCGTACGGCATGTCGTTCCACGTGGCGTCTCGCGAGCACTTCTTGATCGACGTGGCCGTCCATCTCTACCGCGAAGCGATAACTCTCGCGTCGATCGATGCGAACAAAGACCTCCGCCTGATGCGGTTCCTGGATATCGCGGCGATTTTCGCCAGTGGTGATTCACGGCCGGACGAGGCACGGTTGGGCTCGCTCGTGGAGTCGTACGACCTGTGCCGTGAGGTGTACTACGCACTCCACTTCACCGATATCCTCTTCCCCTCGATCATTCCGCAGGAGCTGCTCGCGCGGCTTCGTCCGGACGATGTGGCCTACCTCGACCAGTACGGCGAGATGGACCATGCCAAAGCGACTTGGCCGATCGACTTCGTCACCAGGCTGTTCGACCCGGAGCGAAGCCGATTTGTCCAGTCTCGGAGCGAACTGCCCAGATGATTTTCGGCGACGCGACTGAGGGGAGAGGGCGATGACGTCCACGGTAAGCGAAAAGGATGCCGCCATCGAGCGGCGGCTGCGGGAGATCCTGGATCGGGACACCGGGATTCCTGATGCGATGGGGATCGACCGGGACACGGATCTCCTCGCCGCCGGTGTGTCGTCGCTCGAGACGGTCACCGTGATCCTGTCGATCGAGGAAGAGTGGGCGATCAGATTCGACGAGGGCGCCCTCTCCAGAAGCCTGTTCAAGTCGCTCGGCACCCTCTGTGCGGGCGTCAGCGAGCGCATCTGACATCGACTCACGGCCTGATGTCCATCGTAGGCGGACGCCGGCACTCGACCCGGTGGGCGGGGTGGCGGCGAAGGATCAGATGACCTTGGTCGTTTCTGACCGCCGCGGCGACGAGTGTCACGAGTAAGCGGCTGTTGACGGAGGACGGACGAGCCGACCGCAGTCCCGAAGGAATCGGGTGACTGACCGAGTGACGGTGGGGACGGCCCACCATCGGCGCTGGTGGCCGATTTTCGCCGTATTCCGCACGTGCACCGCGTCGGCGTGGGGCCGCATGTCCCACTCCGCTACGCCGAGGTACCGCTCGATGCGTGGTCCATGCAGGGCGGTCTCCTCGAATGCCTCGCGCAGCACAGCCTGCTCCGGGAGCTCGCCATCACGAACCGTGCCAGCAGGGACCCGCAGGCCGGATTGATCAAACTGTTCGTCGTCGGCACAACGTTTGACCTGAGTGGAGCGCTTAGGTGTGCTACGGCGTGCGCGTACTGTGGCGTCGGCCCGGCCGAGACGTGAGGTCCCACAGACGCACCCTGAACTCGTCGTCCCGAGTAAGGAGCCGAGTCCCGTCGGAGTTGAAGAAGAACCCGCTCTGGGCCTGATCGATCCACGGTACGGCGACGCGGGAGGCGTCGGGGTTGTACAACCGCAGGTGGCCTCCGCCCCGAACTACGGCCAGGGTCTGCCCACCAGGGCGGAAGGCGACGTATCTGCCGATTCCGTGGATGGTGGCTACGAGCCCGCCGGTCGAGGGGTCCCAGACCTTGAGGTCCTCACCAAACCCGTTGATCGCCACCATTTGCCCGTCAGGGCTGACCATGAGGTCAGCCTCCCCGTCTCGGTCGGTGACGACTCGGTGTATTTCCGATCCCGTGCCGGTGTCCCACAGCGACACGGTCCCGTCGTCAAGCTCGGAGGTGACCAATAGTCGTCCGTCGGCGCTGAAGGCGGGCTCGTTGATCCCGGCTGTGGTCGGCTTCGGTGCCCCAATCGGCTTGCGGCTCCGGACGTCCCAGAGCTGCCAACTGCCGATGGCGACCGCGACCAGGGTCCGGCCGTCGGGACTGAATGCGCTTGGCGGCCCGTAGGGCAGCAACTCTCGGTGTGGGTCGTCGTCAAGAGCCGCTGACCATCCGGTGAAGGGGTTCCATAGCCGGAACCCATCTTGACCAGAGTCGACAGCCAACGTCTGTCCATCCTGAGCCAGGGCGACCACTCTACCGACGTCCACCAGGTGTGATTCGGTATTAGTCCGGGTGTCAAGCGTCAACACCTCTTCGGACAGGCCGTCGACGGCCGTCACGCGCGACCCGTCCGCCGTCATGGCCAGGTGCGAGAAGGCCATCGGTCCGCGCCGGCTTATCCGAACCGTGGTTTCGGCCCGCGTCCTTCCTGTCTGACCATCCCACAAGTGGATCGTTCCGCTCTCGCTGAGAGTCGCCACCACCCGCCCGTCGGAGCTGAAGACCGGGTCCGCCCATGACTCTCCGAGATACACGAAGGCGCGGGGATCCGAGAGTCGGGCGGTGATGGGCAACGCCGCCAGTACGACAGTGGCCACGACGATGACGGCGATCCGCCGGCGGGCGGTCTTCCAACCGCTGCCCGGCACCGGGTCTGGCCCGGGACTTGGCCGCGTCGTCACGCCGATCGGCGATGCCGCCCACCTATCGGCGATGTGTGACCGGACCAGGTCGTGACGGATCTGGTACGCGGCACCAGCCTGGCGGAGGACCCCGCTGTGGTGTGCATCGCGCAGGAATCCCATCAGCCGCCAGGGCAGCTGGCGCCGCAGGGCGAAAGATATCCGGGCAACGGAGTACAACAGCCAGGCCGACGCCGAACCGGCCAGAACGAGGTTCCCGGTCAAGCTGGCCAGGCCGAAGCCCATCGCGAGGATTACTGCGGGAGGGGCCTTGATGTCGAATGCTCCTAGTGCCGCGGCGGAGCAGAGCGTCACCGCCACGATGACACCGCCGACCGTCGCCAGTAGGGCGGTCCGGTCGGCAGCCAGGACCGACCGGGGTGAGAGGCTGTGCTGTGTGTCGGTAACGGGAGAATTCAACCAACGCCCGACACTCAGTACCACGGCGATGAAAGCGGTGGTGACGCCCGCCGAGATCAAGGCCCCTCGAGGGGTAACCCCGATGTCGGCGAGGCCGACGAACGCCACCGGAACCCCGAATAGCAAGCCGACCCCGAGGCCGGGTACGAGATGCGATGACAGCGCTCGCAGGTCCGGCGTGCTGCGACGGGGTAGCCCAGCACGACCGGAGCCGAGCCGGTAGACCAGGACGTGCGATACACCGATCAGGGCCAGGATTGTGGCGATGCTCAGCGGTGACAAGCTGCCGAGAATGTCCACAACGCCTACGCTGACCGCGTCTGCCGCTGGTGCGCCCAGGTACTGGGCGAGGATGACGATCGTACCTATCCCCGACATCACGGCCGCCGCGAGATAGATGTCGCCGATGCCCAAGGCGATGTCCCGCAGGCCGGACCAGCGGGATGGTCTTGGTGGTTCAGGCGATGTGACCCGCGCCGTGTGTAGGGAGCCGATCAGCCCGAGGAAGAAGGAGGTGATGCCGAAGAGAAGCAGCCAGGGCAGGAGCCCAATATCGCGGATCACGACACCGACGATGAGCCCGTAGAACAGGCCCAGAGCCGTGGACACCGCGGTGATCGACGCGATCAGCAGCCAGCGGGGCAGCGTCTGCCCCAGCCGCCACCAGCGCAGGTCGGGGTCCGTCGGTCCCGCCGCCAGACGCCGGATCAGAAACGCGAGCCAGCGGCCAGCGCGATCAGCACGGTCTGCCCCGTACACCGAGGGCAGAAAACGGGACAGTAGTTGCTGCTGGACCGCGTCGGGGTCGTCCAGACCGGCCAGTTCCCCCGGCCTGGATTGTGGTCGCTGGTAGACCTGCCGGGCGAGAGAGATCATCAGGGGGGTCGACAGCGCTGTCGCGATCGGTCCGTCACGATCGGTCCGCAGCGCGGTGGTGACCTGGTCCCAGCGGGTACTGACCAGCGTTTCGCGATCCGTGAGGTATGTCGCCGCGTCCTCGGGATCAACCGGTTCGATTTCCAGGACGACGGCCTGGGGGAGCGCGCCGACCTCGCCGGTTGCCTCGGCGAACTCGTCGGTTCGGCAGGTCACCACCGCGCGAAGCCCAGCGCCGACCGCCTCTTCGAGCCGTTCCAGGGCTGAGCTGCGTACACCGGGTGGCATTTCATCCAGGCCATCGAGCACCGGAATCACTCGGCGCCGGCGCACCAACTGATCCGCCTCGACCGGGCGCAACTGGGGATAGTCCTGACAAATCTGCTGGATGATCCAGCCCTCCACGCCATCCGGCCGGGTCGGGTCCCAACCCGCGGCGGACAACGGCACGGGCACGGCATCCCGCTCTTCATCGGTCGTGACGGCAGCGACGACGTACAGGATCGTGAGAGTGCTCTTGCCTGCCCCCGGCTCGCCGACGATGACGACCTGCCGCAAGCCCGGATCGGCGACGATATCGACAAGGACTGCCCCGGGTGGCGCCCCGTCGTCGGTGACCAGCGAACCCTGACGCTGCGATGTCCGTGGCCCGCGATCCGAGGCGACCTGCACGCTCGGCCGCGTGGTCGGACGCCAGTGCAGCCTAATGGGGCGCGGAAGGTGCAGACTGCGCGCGGCGACCTCCCGCGTCCAGGTCCCGCGTACCGCTTCTCGCAATCGGACCAGGGCAGCTTCCTCGTCCACCTCCGCGGTACGGCCCGCGCGGTTCATCATCCAGATCAGGGGAGCGGCGACCGCCCCGATGTAGCCGAGTACCGCGCCCAGGACGCTGGCCCACTGGTCCGATTCCTCAAGGCCCCGAGAGGACATGAACCAGATCAGGAATCCGAGACCGCCGACGGCGGCAACGAAGAAGGCGACGGTCCTCCAGACCCACGGTGACTTGTGGCGACCGTCCGAGCTCACCTCGCCATTATCGACCACACTGCGTCGGCCCATGGGCCCCGTCGCCCGGGGGGTCAGTCGGATTCACGCGAGCGAATCCGGATCACGGGCTGACATGCTCGGCCGGGCAGTCACGGAACTCCCCAGCACGGCGGACCGGTAAGGGCTACACCGAGTCAGGTGCGCAGCAGCGGCAGCAGTTGTTCGCCCTGACGCCTGATCTCCCCGAGGTACGGCGTGTCGGAGAGCACGAAGTGCGTGACGCCCAGCCGCTGGTATCTGCGCAGCGAACTCGCCACGTCCTCGGCGGAGCCGACCAGCCAGGTGGTGCCCGCTCCGCCGCCACCGAACCTGCCGGGGGTGGTGTAGAGGTTGTCGTCGAGGACCTCTCCGCGTGCGGCGAGGTCGAGCAGGCGGCGCTGGCCGACGGCGGTCTGCCAGTTGTGGTCGCGGGCGACACCGGCGCCCTTGGCCATGGCGGCAACCTTGGCCTCCGCGTCGGCCCAGGCCTCTTCGGTGGTGTCCCGCACCAGTGTGGTGACCCGTAGTCCGAATTCCAGCGGAGCGTGTTCGCGTCCCAGCTTCTCGCTGAGCTGCTTGAGTCGCTCGATCCGATCGGCCACGCCGTCGAGTGGCTCACCCCAGAAGAGCTGGACGTCGGCCTCGGTGGCGGCCACCTCCTCGGCGGCGGGGGAGGCGCCACCGAAGTAGAGCCGGGGGTGGCGGCGCTCGCCTCGGACGAACGGTCGCTGCGCCAGGGTGGACCCGGTTACGGCGAAGTGCTCCCCCTGGTAGGTGACGCTCTCCTGGGTCCACAGCTTGCGCACGATCTGCAGGAACTCTCGGGTACGGGCGTAGCGGTGGGCCGGGTCGCTCTCGCCGTCGCCGTACGCGGCCAGGTCGTCCTTGCCCGAGACGATGTTGATCAACGTGCGGCCCTGGCTGAGGTGGTCGAGGGTCGCGGCGGCGGAGGCGAAGTTGGCGGGCCGCCAGTAGCCCGGTCGGATCGCGATCAGCGGCTGGAACGTGGTCGTCCGGGCGGCGAGCGCGGTGGCCACGGTGAAGGTGTCGGGCCGGCCCCAACCGGTCCCGATGAGCGCGCCGCCCCACCCGTGCTCCTCCAGGGCCCTGGCGTGGTTGGTGAGGGTTTCCAGGCTGTTGTGGTTGTCGATCACGTCGTCGCCGCGGTGGCCGGGCTGGACCTGGTTCGGGATGTACCAGAGGAACTCGAGGCTCATCGGAGGGTCTCCCCGCTCTCGGGGGCGGAACGGCGACAGCCGTCCCGCCCCGATGGGTTCGGTCAGCCGAACAGCTGGCGTGCGTTGCGGAGCGTGTGCGCGGCGACGTCGTGGCCCAGGTGGACGCCGACCTCGTCCGCGGTACGGGTGTGGATGCCCGACCACACCCGGGCGTCGACGTTCTCCCTGGTGGGTCGTCGCCAGTCGCGGTAGGTCCGGGTGGCGCCGGGAAGGCTCGGGCTGGTGATGGTGTACGGCTTTCGGGCCTGCGGCCCGAGCAGTGCGGTGAGCACCTGCTCGGCGGCGCCGGAGTAGGTGTTGTGCCCGCTCGGGTAGTCCGGATGCGCCGGTGTGGTGTGCAGGGGCGTCCAGGCCGGATCCCCGCCCGCGCCGCTCCGGATGGCGGTGACCGGTCGCCAGCGGAGGTGGGCGTACTTGGCGTCGGAGGTCGCGATCTGGGTGTCGACGAGCGCGACGTGGAAGATGGCCACCAGGCTCGCCCGCCCGGCGACCGGCCCGGTGGACTGCGCGAGTGCGGCGCGCAGGATCCCGGTGTAGAGGGTCAGTGAGGAGCCGAGCCAGAAGGTCGCCAGGTCGGTCTGCTGCGGTGTGCGTACGGCGCTGTCCACAGCCCCGTACGCCCGGACCTCGGCGAGGTCCGCCCGGTAGCGCTCCGAGTCCAGCGCGGGCGGTGGACCGGGCCGGTACCGGTCCGGGCGGTCGAGCAGGAACGGCCGGGCGAAGCGGTTTCCGGCCTGCTGAGCGGGGGAGAAGCCCGGTGGGGTGGGCTCCCAGATGCCCGGACCCGGTACGGGGTTCGGATACGCCGGATTGACGGAGGCGGGGTCGAGCCCGTCGCCCGCCCGCTGGCTCAGCAGCGAGCGTGCTTCGGCGCGGCCGGTGGACGTGCCCCGGTCCTTGGCCCGTCCGTCGGGGATCCGGTCCAGTGTGGTCCGCAGTGCCGTGTCGAGCGCGGCGGCATTCTCGGGAATCAGGGTGCTCAGCGCGGTGTGGACGGCGGACGCGAGTGCGGCGTCCCGGTAGTGGCGGGGGTTTCCGGTGGGCGCGGTGCGGGTGGCGCGGGCCGCGGCGAGCCAGCTGATCGCCCACGCGCGGTTGTTGGTGACCTGCGGCCGGGTGCCGGTCGCGACGGCGGCAGCGGTGGCGTCGTACCACTCCAGAGCGGTGTCGGTCGTGGTGGTGGCGGCGGCCGGCACGGCGGGCAGGCCGGTGACCAGGACGGCGGCGGCGATCATCGCCACACCACGGCGCCAGCCGCGGCGGCTCGACAGGATCATGATGCGGTGGCTCCTCGCGGGGGAAGGGTGCAGGGGGAGGAAAGGCTGCTCATCGGGCCGGTCCGGCGGCGCGTGGCGTCGTCCCGCCGCGTCGGCGGTTGGCCGGATCGCTCAGCGACGGCGGCTGGTAGCCGGCGTCGGCGGGGTTCAGGGTGGTGCCGGGCGGGACGATGGCGTCGATGCGGGCGAGTACGTCCTCGGACAGGGTCACCTTGGCGGCGCCGAGCTGAGACTCCAGGTGTGCCAGGGTGCGCGGTCCGATGATCGCCGACGTGATCGCGGGGTGTTCGAGGACGAAGGCGATCGCGAGATGGATGAGGGAGAGCCCGGCCTCGTCGGCGAGTGTGGTCAGTTCGTCGACGGCGGCCAGCTTGGCGGCGTTGGCGGGCAGGGTCGGGTCGAACCGGGCCGGGAACCGTTCGGCGCGTCCGGAGATCGGCGCCTTCAGACCGGAGTGGTAGCGGCCGGACAGCCACCCGCCCGCCAGCGGGCTCCACCCGATGACCGCCAGCCCGTACCGCTGGGCCACCGGTAGCACCTCGCGCTCGATGCCGCGGGCCAGAATCGAGTACGGCGGCTGCTCGCTGACCACCCGCTCCCGGCCGCGTCGTTGCGCGATCCACTGCCCCTCGACGATCGCGGACGGCTCGAACGTGGACGTGCCGATGTAGCGGATCTTGCCCTGGCGTACCAGGTCGGTGAGGGCGCCGAGGGTTTCGTCGAAGTCGGTCTCCGGCTCCGGCCGGTGTGCCTGGTAGAGGTCGATCCAGTCGGTGCCCAGCCGGCGCAGGCTGTTCTCCACCGCTTGGACGATCCAGCGGCGTGAGTTGCCGCGGTGTTGCGGGTTGTCACCGACCTGGCCGTGGAACTTGGTGGCCAGGAAGACGTCGTCTCGTCGCCCGCCCGCGAGGGCCTTTCCGACGATCTCCTCCGACTCGCCGTTGGAGTAGATGTCCGCGGTGTCGATGGCGTTGATGCCCTCGTCGAGGGCCCGGTGGATGATCCGGATGCCGTCTGCGTGGTCCGGGTCGCCCTGTCGTCCGAAGTTCATCGCGCCCAGGGTCAGGGAGCTGATGCGGACGCCGGTGCGTCCGAAGGGCCGTTGGTCGACCATGACTTCTCCTTGCCGGTGGGTCAGCGGGACGCGGTGGTGAGCTGCCGCGTGAACTGGTTCGTCGGTCGGGTCAGCCCGTAGTGCTCGCGCAGGGTGGTCCCGGTGTACTCGGTGCGGAACAGCTTGCGGCGTTGCAGGATCGGCACGACGTGGTCGACGAACGTCTCCAACCCGGACGGCAGCACCGGAGGCATGATGTTGAAGCCGTCGGCCGCGCCGCTGCGGTACCACTGCTCGATGGCGTCGGCGACCTGCTCCGGCGTGCCGGCGAACGTGCGGTGTCCGCGCCCGCCGCCGAGCCGGCCGATGAGCTGGCGGACGGTCAGGCGTTCGCGCCGGGCCAGGGTGACGATCAGCGTGTAGCGGCTCTTGGCGCCCTCGATCTCGTCCTCGCTCGGCAGGTCGGCGGGGAGTTCCCGGTCCAGGTCGAGGTCCTCCGGGGCGACCCGCAACGTCGTGGCGAGCTGCTGCTGGGCGTACTCCGGTTTGATCAACCGGTCCAACTCCTCCTCCAGCGCGCGGGCCTCGGCCTCGGTGGCCCCGATGGCCGGCACGATGCCCGGCAGGATCTTGATGGTGTCCGGGTCGCGGCCGACCTTCGCGGCGCGCTGCTTTAGGTCGCGGTAGAACGCCTGCGCCTCGCCGAGCGTCTGCTGGGCGGTGAAGACGGCCTCCGCGTAGCGGGCGGCCAGGTCCTTGCCGTCCTCGGACGACCCGGCCTGCACCAGCAGTGGATAGCCCTGGGGTGAGCGCGGGACGTTGAGTGGGCCAGCCACCTTGAAGTACCGCCCGGAGTGCTCCGGCGGATAGAGCAGCTCGTCGTCGCCCCACCGCCCGGCGTCCTTGTCGCCGAGCGGCGCGGCGTCGTCCCAGCTGTCCCAGAGTTTCTGGGACACCTCGATGAACTCGGCCGCCCGCTCGTACCGGTCCCGGTGCGCCGGCAGGTCGTCCAGGTTGAAGTTGCGGGCCGCCTTCTCGCCGGCGGTGGTGACGATGTTCCAGCCGGCCCGGCCGCCACTGACGTGGTCCAGCGAGGCGAAGCGGCGGGCCAGGTTGAACGGCTCGTTGTACGTCGTCGACGCCGTCGCGATGAGCCCGATGTGGCTCGTCGCCCCGGCCAGGGCGGTGAGCAGGACGGTCGGTTCCAACGTGCCGCCCGGCCGTCGACCGATGCTGTTCCAGAGCACCGGGCTGTCGGCGAGGAACAGCGAGTCGAGCTTGCCGCGCTCGGCAATCCGGGCCAGGCGCGTGAAGTGTTCGACGTCGGTCTGCGCGAACGGGTCGCTGTCGGGCAGGCGCCAGGCGGCCTCGTGGTGGCCGACGCCCATCAGGAACGCGTTGAGATGCAGCATGGTCATCCTTCGGTCTGGTCGACACCGAGCGCCCGCAGCAGGGTTTCGCGGTACGCGAGGAACTGCGGCTGTCGGTACGACCTCGGGGCGGGCAGGTCGATGGCGAGGTCGACGGCGATCCGACCGCTGTCCAGCAGCAGCACGCGGTCCGCGAGAGTGATGGCTTCGTCGACGTCGTGGGTCACGAGCAGCACCGTGGGTCGGTGTCGGGCATGCAGCACGCGCAGGAGGGCGTGCATGCGCAGGCGGGTCAGCGCGTCCAGCGCGCCGAACGGCTCATCGGCGAGCAGGAGGTCCGGTTCGGACACCAGCGCCCGGGCCAGCGCCACGCGTTGCTGCTCGCCGCCGGACAGCTCATTGGGCCAGGCCCGTTCCCGGCCGTCGAGGCCGACCTCGGCGAGCGCGGCACGGCCACGTTCGGTGGCGTCCGACCCGCGCAGGCCGAGGACGACGTTGTCCAGCACGCGCTGCCACGGCAGGAGACGGGCATCCTGGAAGACGACAGATGATTTTTCCGGTACGTCGATCAGGCCTGCGCCGGTGGCGTCGCCGTCCAGGCCGGCGAGTGCACGCAGCATGGTGCTCTTGCCCGAGCCGCTGCGCCCCAGCAGCGCGACGAACTCGCCACTGGTGATCTCCAGGTCGAATCCGTCGAGGATCACCCGGTCCCCGAATCCTCGCGCCAGGCCGTGCACGCGCACGGCGCGGGACGCGGTCAGTCCGCCAGCGTGCGTCGCCACGACAGCGCCCTCCTCTGCGCGAGCCGGACGGCGCCGTCGGACAGCAGCCCGAGCAGTCCGTACAGCACGAGCCCAACGATGATCACGTCGGTCTGGCCGTACTCGCGGGCCAGCTCCATCATGTAGCCGATGCCGCTGGTGGAGTTGATCTGCTCGACGACCACCAGGGACAGCCACGCCCCGACGACCGCGAACCGCATGCCGAGCAGGAAGCCGGGCAGGGCGCCGGGCAGCACGATCCGGCGGATGAAGGCGGTACGGCGCAGCCGTAGCGACTCGCCCAGTTCGACGTACCGGCTGTCGATGGTGCGCAGCCCGTTGTGGGTATGTATGTAGACGGGAACGAACACGCCAAGCGTGATGGTGATGACCTTCATCTGCTCGCCGATGCCGAACCAGAGAACGAGCAGCGGAATCAGCGCGAGGGCCGGGATGGCCCGTTTGATCTGGACCGGGCCGTCGAGGATGGCCTCGCCCCACCGGCTCAGACCGGCGAGCACGGCCAGCACCGTGCCGACGGCCGTGCCGATGGCCAGGCCCAGGCCCGCCCGTTGAGCCGAGATGGCCAGGTTGTCCTGCAACCGGCCGTCGGCGATGAGGTCACCTGCCGTGGTCACCACGGTCCAGGGCGCCGACAGGGTGCGGGGGTCGATCCAGCCGGTTGCCGAGCCGGCCGCCCACACCGCCAGCAGCAGGGTCGGGCCGATCGCCGCCCCGAACGGGATGGGGCGGCGCGGAGTGAGCCGGCGTCGCGGCCGGCCGACGGGAAGGGCGGCGTCCGACCGGGGTCGGACCAGGGTCGAGGCGCTCACTGGGCACCTCCGGCGGTCAGGGCCTGCGCGCCCAGCGATTCGTACCGCCGGTCGTACAGGTCCTCAGCCGTGAGGCGCTTGTTGCCGGTCTCCTTCGCCAGCAGGTCGATGGTCTCCTGGTGCCGAGCGATGGCCTCGGTCCAGCTCGCCGGGATGTCGGCCACGCCACTGTTGGCGACCAGCCACCTGCCGTCGTCGGCGGTCAGGCCCTGGTCCTTGACGTAGTAGCGCTCGATCCACTCGTCCGGATTGGCCTCGCGCCACCGCCATGCCCGCGCCCACGCCTGCACGTACTCGCGGATCGCCGCGGCCTTCGCCGGATCACCGAGCACGGTGACGGGCGCGTACAGGTGACCGGGGTCGTCGCGCAGGCCGTGCGCGATCGTCGTGCCGCCGTCCCGGGTGTACTTGGTCTCGTACCGCTTGATCTGCACACCGCCGATGGGCGCCACCTCGACCTGGCGGCTGGCGAGCGCGGTGTTGTAGACGTCGCCCGTGCTCGGCAGCTCGACCAGCTTGACGTCCTTCTTGGTGAGGCCGGCCTTGTGCAGTACCCGCAGTACCAGTGCGCCCTGCGCCTGGCCCGGGCTGTACGCGATCTTCTTCCCCGCGAGGTCGGTGAGGGTGGCGACCGTGACGCCCGGTGCGATGCCGAGCCGGTAGATGGCGTGGTTGAGGGGGTCCTGGCGGAACTTCGAGGCCACGATCTTCGTGGGGATGCCCGTCCAGTGCGAGTGGATCGGCGGGATGTCCGCCACCGAGCCGATGTCCAGCGCCTTCGCGCGGAACGCCTCCAGGGTCTGCGGGCCGCCGCTGATGTTCGCCCACTCCACCTCGAAGCTGAACTTGTCCGCCTCGCCGGAGAACTCGATCGCCTTCTGGTGCTCCTTGTCCCCGACGACGAGCTTGGTGCCCTTCGGCACGGCCTGCGGCAGCGGAGCGCCCGCGGCCAACGCCGCAACGGGTGGGTCGTCACCGGCGCAGCCGGTCAGGCCCAGTGTGACCGCGCCGACGGTCGCGGCCAGGAAGGCCCGACGGTCCAGGAGGGATGGTGAGGTCACTTACAACTCCTTCGTCGCTGGTTGCAGGGCGGCGTAGCGCCCCATGTGGTAGAGCAGAGGCGCACCGTCGCGGTGGCTGGCGACCAGCGGTTCGGCGATCACGATGGTGTGGTCGCCCGCGGGTACCCGTTGGGTCACGCGACACAGGAGCCACGCGACCGGCTCGTCCAGCAGCGGCACCCGGTGCGGCCCGTACCGCCACGCCGGATGTGCCGCGAACCGGTCGATGCCACTCGTCGCGAAGGTCCGCGCGACGTCCTCCTGGTCCTCACCGAGCAGGTGCACCGCGACGTGCTCCGCGTCGGCGATCGTCGGCCAGCTCGACGACGATCGGGCCAGGCAGAACGACACCAACGGCGGCCGTAGCGACACCGACGTGAGCGAGGAGACGGTGAACCCGACCGGTGGCTCGCCCGCGGCGGTGACCACCGCGACCCCGGCGGCGTGCCGCCGCAGAAGAGCACGAAACATGGTCGCGTCGAGCGGGGTCACGGGTTCGGCGATGACGGTCATGGCTGTCCTCCTGGGTCGACGACGACAGCTACGCGCCGTCACGGGTACGCGTGGACCCAGGGCGGCGAGCAACCGTCGATCGGTACGAGGAATCGGCTGCCGGTCGTCGTCGAGTCGGCGGCGCGAGGGGAAACAGGGAGGATCGCGGGCTCAGCGGCAGCAGCCGCAGGCGGCGGTCCAGCCACGGCAGCATCCCCGCGACACCGCGATGGCGGTGCCCTGAAGCAGGGTGTGTTGGCTGGTCACGGATACGACGCTAACCTACATCTCCTATGTGTCAAGTAGGATTTCAGGCGCTGAGACATCCACAACGCTTTCTGACAGGTTCCTAACACCCGATCCGTAGGTTGTCGCGCATGACGACACCAACACGCCGCTGGTCCGGCGAGGGCAGACGCGTCTCGATCATGCTGACGTCGGCGATGCTGGTTCTCGGTGGTGGGACAGCCATGCCGGGCGTGGCCACCGCGGCTGTCCCGTCGGCGGTCGGCCGGGCGGCGAGCGTGGCGACGCACGAGCAGGCCGTCAGCTCCGCCGAGCGGCAGGCGGTCCTCGACTACTGGACCTCGGCGCGGCTCGCGGCACTGAACGAGCCCCTGTCCGCCAATCCTCCGACCAGCGGACCGGACGGTGCTCCCTGGACCCGGTCCAACGCCGTGGTGCAGACCGTGGGCCGGCTCTTCTTCACCAGCCGGGGCGAGGACTCCAGTTGCACGGCGACCGTCGTCGACAGCGCCAACCGGAGCACCGTGGTGACGGCCGGGCACTGCGTACACAGCACCGACCTTCTCGGCGAGAACGGCGAGTGGGCGACGCAGGTGATGTTCGTACCCGGCTACAGTGCGGGTCGGGCGCCCTACGGCAGGTTCGTTGGACGCGTCGCGGTCGTCGATTCGGCCTGGACGCGGAACGATGGCCAGGACCCGACGTTCGACTCGTACGACCAGGCCTTCGTCGTCCTCAACAAGAATGAGCGTGGCCGGCGGGTGCAGGACGCGGTCGGGGCCGCGCAGAGCGTCGGCTTCGACGTGCCGGGGGCGCAGAGGGTCGTCCAGTTCGGATACCCACGCTCCGCCTCCGACCCGGCCAGGGAGGGCCTCGCGGAGTACACCGGGCGGCGACTGGCCTACTGCGCGGGCCGGGCCTGGGAGCATCCCGGCACCGCCGACTGGCCCACTCCGAAGGGCCAGTGGGGTGCGGCCTGCGTGATGGGTGGTGGCTCCAGCGGCGGCCCGCGCATGGCGGGATTCGATCCCCTGTCCGGCCTGGGAAGCGTCGTGGGCGTCAACACCTGGGCCGACTACTTCGACGCCACCCACGAGGTGTGTGAATCCGACAACGAGACCTGCACCCGTCACCTGATCGGTCCCCAGTTCACCTCAGCGATCACCAGGCCGCTCTACGACCGCGCCCAGCGGGCCGGGACGGGTAACTCCTGACCTCTGCCGGGGGCGGATGCGGTCCTGAGCGGCACACCTTTCAGGTGTGCCGCTCAGCAGCGCCTCGACACGGCGCGCGGCCGCGGCGGATGAGGGCGACCGTCGCGCAGCCACCTGCCGTCGTTCAGCCGATGCGATCGACGATCGCGCCGAAGTGCCGGGCCAGCCGCAGGGCGCGTACGTTGTCCGGCGCGATGTAGGCCTGTTGAACGAGGTGCCCGTGCGCGGCGGCCAGTCCGGCCAGCCACCGGGCGACCGCCGTACCGACGCCGATGTCCTGCCAGTCGTCGGCGATCAGTATCGCGACCTCCGGCGGCGCGTGCTCCTGCCAGAGGAGATGGGCGAGGCCCACCAGGCGATCCTGGTCACACGTCGAGATCAGGACGGTATAGCCGTTGTCGGGTCGGGTCAGGTGTCGCCACTCGCTCGCCCGGATCCGGTTCCGGCCCGCGTGGTAGCGGGCCACCCGGCTTGCGGCGGAGCAGTTTCGCAGGTGAAAGTGATTGACGAGGTCCAGGTCGCCGGCCGCGGCCCGGCGTATCCGCAGCCGGTGACCCGCCGCGGTGGCCACCTCGGCGGCCGAGCCGGCTGCCTCCCGCACTGTTTCAGAGCACACATTCACGAGAAGCCTCATTCAGCGGAATCGGGGATGATCCAAGGTCCGTACCGGCCCTCCACCTGGCAAGATGCTCGCGGCGGAGGACAAAGTTCGGGGCCGACGGGATGACCCGGCTCACATCCGGCCACTGACCGGGCGCAGCGGTCGGCCGTCGACGATCCGCGGCCGGAATCCTCGTACTCTTAAGGTTCTTTGAAGTTCTTCCGCTCCACTTGATGCTCGGCAAACCGGCTCACTAACCTCATCCCGTCCGGATCACCCTCAGCTCCACGATCCGGGCGAAACGTCCCCTGAGGAAAGTTGCCACTGTCATGAGGCTGTCCCGCCGTACCCTGCTCGGCTCCGCGATGGCCGGCACCGCGGCCACCGTCGCCGGCGTCTCGCTCGACGCCCTGACGGCCGGTCCCGCCGCTGCCGCGGTCAGCCCGCCCGGCGACGTGGTCGGCAAGATCACCGTCGGCTACCAGGGGTGGTTCACCGGGGCCGGCGACGGAAGCCCGTTGTCGGGCTGGTGGCACTACGGTCAGGACTGGCAGAAGACCCCGTCGCCCGTCAACGAGGCGCTCAAGTCGTGGCCGGACGTGCGCGACTACGACCGGGTGTACAAGACCGGATACCAGAACCTGGGCAACGGGCAGCCCGCGTCGCTCTTCTCGTCCTACGACCAGCAGACCGTGGACACGCACTTCCGCTGGATGCGGGAGAACGGGCTGGACACCGCCGCGCTACAGCGCTTCAACCCGGTCGGCGGAGAGGGGCCGATCCGCGACGCCGTCACGATCAAGGTCCGCAACGCGGCCGAGGAGTTCGGCCGCAAGTTCTACATCATGTACGACGTCAGCGGCTGGACGGACATGCAGCAGCAGATCAAGGACGACTGGACGAACAAGATGAAGGCGTACACCGTCTCCCCGGCGTACGCGAGGCAGAACGGCAAGCCCGTCGTCGGCATCTGGGGATTCGGCTTCAACGACAGCAACCATCCGTGGAGCGCCCCGGTCTGCCTGGACGTCATCAACTGGTTCAAGGCGCAGGGCGTGTACGTCATGGGTGGTACGCCGACGCACTGGCGCAGCGGCGACAGCAACGGCGACTCGCGGTCCGGCTTCTCCGACGTCTACCACGCGTACGACATGATCTCGCCGTGGATGGTGGGCCGGATCGGTGACGTCTCCGGGTCGGACTGGTTCTACACGAACGTCACGCTGCCCGACGTGCAGGACTGCGTGGCGCACGGCATCGACTACCAGCCCTGCGTGCTCCCCGGTGACCTGCAGGAACGTCAGCGTGCGCACGGTGACTTCATGTGGCGGCAGTTCTACAACGTGATCAGAGCCGGCGCGCCGGCGATCTACATCTCCATGTTCGACGAATACAACGAGGGCAACCAGATCGCCAAGACGGCCGAGACGGCCGCGTTCGTCCCGGTCGGCTCGAAGTTCCTGCCGTTGGACGAGGACGGCACGAAGTGCTCGGCGGACTACTACCTGCGGCTCAGCGGTGACGGTGGTCGGATGCTCAAGGGCGCGATCGCGTTGACCCCTACCCGCCCGACCGCACCGGTGCTCGGCTCCACTCCGACCCCGCCCGCCGCCGTCGGAATCCGAGCCCGGGCCAACGGCCGCTTCGTCGGAGGCTCGCCGTTGGTCGCCTCGCTGACCTCGGCGTCGGAGACCTTCACCGTCGTCGACGCCGGTGGCGGTCTGGTGGCCCTTCGATCCAGCAGGACCGGCAAGTACGTCTGCGCGGAGGAGGCCGGCGCGGCGGCGTTGGTGGCCGACCGCGACGCGATCGGCGGCTGGGAGACGTTCACGAAGGTGACGAACCCGGACGGCAGCGTCAGTTTCCGCAGCGCCGCGAACGGCAGGTACGTCTGCGCGGAGGACGCCGGCGCCGGGGCCCTGATCGCGAACCGCACGGCGATCGGCCCGTGGGAGTCCTTCGACCTCGTCTAGAACCAGAGCGGCGTGGGGAAGTCGGCCTCGGCGGCGCGGCCCAACCACCACCACACGCCGGTGACACGCCACCGCGCGGCCCCGACCGG
>NZ_JBITDT010000003.1:331548-420504 GCF_044454415.1 Micromonospora sp. NPDC051543 | reverse complement strand
CTTTTCCCGCCGCGCCCCCAAGGGCTGGTACGTCTGCGGGGTGGCCGCGGGCGCGGGGGCCCTGAGCGCCAACCCCACGGCGATCGGCCGGTGGGAGTCCTTCGACCTCTTCTACAACCACCGCGGCCGGTCCTGGCCTGCGGCAGCGCGCCGCCACCGGCCAGGACCGGCGCGGTGCCCGGTCAGGCCGGCACGTGTCCGGCCGTCCAGCACGCCGAGTGGCTGTGGCACGCGACGTACGCGACGAGCGCGTCGTGCAGCGCGGCCCGGCGGGTGGCCGTGAGCCCGGCCGCGATGTTGTCGAGCTGGTGGGGGTCGGTGGTGCGGTCGTAGTACTCCCGCTCGCCGTTCGAGTACTCGACGTAGGTGTAGGTCGCCGTCCGCAGCGCCTCGTAGGTGATGGGGCTGCCGTTGCGCCGGTCCTGGGCGTCGGGGTCGTCGGCCGCCTGGTTGGGGCCTCGGTGCTCGATCAGCGCCCCGGTACGCCAGTTCGGCGCCGCTTCGCCCTGGGCGAGGGGCAGCAGGTTGCGCCCGTCGACGTACGTCCCGACGTCCGCGCCGCCGATGCGTTGGAAGGTCGGCGCCAGGTCGATGTTCTGGACGATCTCGGCACGCTGCGAACCGGGGACGACACCCGGCCCGGCGACCACGAGCGGGACCCGCACATCGGTGTCGAAGGCGGTCTGCTTGCCGCCGGTCAACCGGTACTCGCCCATGTGGAAGCCGTTGTCCGAACTGAACACGACGTACGTGTCGTCGGCGATGCCGCTGCTGGTGAGCTGGGCGCGCAGGTTGCCGATCAGCCGGTCGACGGCCTGGACGGACTGGGCCCGCTTGCGGAAGTTCGTGTCCAGGTTGCTCTTCTCCTGCGCGGTCAACGGCCCGTTGCCGGCCAGCCAGGACGGCGCGTTGGCGGGCAGCCGGTCGTACGCCGCGGTGCGCGGGGCGGTGAGTCCGGGGAAGTCGTCGAGGTCCTGGTTGGCCGGGGTGAACGGGCTGTGCGGGGCGAAGGTGGAGACCTCCAGCAGGAACGGCGTGTTGGCGGCCGCCGCACGCTGGATGAAGTCCCTGCCCTTGCGGGACAGCACGTTGGTCAGGTAGTCGGCGGGTTGGCTGCCGTAGTGGACGACGGTGTGGTTCTCGTTCAGGTCGTAGTTGTACTCGGGGTATCCGTTGCCCGCCCCGTACCACTCGGACCAGCCTGGTGGGACGTACGGCTGTGACCCGCCCTGCGTGTCCGCCGGCTGGTAGCCGTTGAGGTACTTGCCCATGAACCCGGTCCGGTAACCCTTGCCCTGAAGCACGGTCGCGAAGGTCCGGTTCTCGTTGCCCCGGCCCTTGAAGACCGCGAACCCGCCATCGGCGCCACCGTTGGTGAAGACGCCGGTGTCGTGCGGAAACTGGCCGGTCAGGATCGACGAGCGGGACGGGCAGCACAGCGAGTCGGTCACCGTGTAGTTGGTGAAGGTGGCGCCCTCGCCCTGTAGTTGCCGTACCTGCGGCAGGTACGGCACGAGGTTCCACGCGAGATCGTCGACGAGCACGAAGATGATGTTGGGGGCGGTGGCGGCCGGAGCCGGCTCGGCGCCGCGCGCCGGTGTCCACGCGGCGAGCAGGGCGAGCGCGGCCACGAGGGTGGCGGCGACGAGACGTCGATGGGTGATGACCATGCCGTCAAGCCTCGTCAAGATTTGTCAGCATCTATTCAACAGGTGGTGATGATCCGATCAACACCGTGCCGCGTACCGCTCCGGCGCGCCCTGACTAACATGCCCTCGTGATCGAAGAATTGGTCAGGAGCGCTGCCGCCGAGGACGACGACGCGGTCGAGAAGCTGTGCGTCATCGCCGACGCCGACCCGCGGAGCCTGACCCCGTACCTGGGCGCCCTGCTCGATGCCGACGTGCTGTGGCCCGCGAGGGTGTACCGGGCGGCGGACGACGACGTGGTACGCCGGATCATCGAGCGGATCGACGGCGGGCGCACGCCGGACCGGCTCAACCAACTGCTCGTCATCCTCGCGCACACCGCGCACCCGCTCGCCGAGAGCGCCATGCGTCGCTGGTCGACGCGACCGCCGGCCGGGGCGGACGAGCTGCACGTCAGCATCCTGAGCTACGCGCTCGAGGGCGGCTGGACGGTCGACGCGGACGGCGGCCGCCGGGACCTCTGCGGCACCACCGCGTACCAGTGGGTCATGCGCGACAGGCCGCAACGGACGCACGGTCCCACCTGCCCGTGGTGTGCGTCACCACTGTGGATCGCCGCGGACCTCGACACGGCGGAACCCGCTGTCCGGGACGCGATGACGCACACCGGCTGGTCCGGCCGGCTGGTGATCGAGACCTGCCAGTTCTGCGCCTGCTACGCCACCCTGTACAGCCGGGTCACCCCGGCCGGCGACAGCACCTGGTGGACCGGCAACACCCGCCCGAGCTACCTCGGTGACGCTCAACCGGAGGACCCGCCGGCGCTGGCGCCGGTTCTGGGTCCGGCACGGTCGACCCCCTACCAGGCGAGCGCCTGGGATCAGGGCGGCTCGACGCTGGGCGGGCGGCCCGACTGGATCCAGGACGCCGAGCACGCGGACTGCCCCGGGTGCGGTCAACCGATGGACTACGTGGGTCTGGTCGGCGGCGCGGACCTGGACGAGTACGGCGAGGGCGCCTACTACCTGCACCTGCACCAGCCCTGTGGGTTCGCCGCGGTGAACTACCAACAGAGCTGATCGCCTCGTGCTCGTCAGAGTCGGTGCAGACCGCCTCTGAGCTGGTGGATGACGTCCCACTGTGCTTCGTCGCCGGTGGGCCGGGGGAAGCCGCCGTGCTGGAAGATCCAGTTCAGGTAGTCCACCAGGGGCATGCCGGCCTCGCCCACGAAGTGCGCGTCGGCCGATGCGTCGGGGAGGACGATGCCGTAGGGACCGCCGCCGCTGACGTTGTCCTTGTGGTAGTGGTCGGGCGCGACGGGCAGGAGGAATGGTTCGTCCTGGTCGTCCTCCCACTCCTCGATCTCCTCCGCGTAGTACTCGAGGATGTCGCTGTTCGGGTAGCGGGAACCCGCCACCTCCAGCACGAGCGGATCGGCCGCAGCCGAGGTGGCCCACTGCGGGTGCGTTCCTACCAACCACACGTCGCCCACGATGCGGATCCACGACGACAGCGTCATCGGCAGTGGGCTGAGACGCTTTTCCAGCCAGTGAAGGATCTCGTCCGCCTTCGGGCCGGGTGGCGTGTACGGCTCCGTCGGGGTCTGGCGGTCGTCGTTCTGGTGGAATCGGTAACCCTGCTCGCGTAGGCGTGCGACAAGGGTTTCGATGTTGCTCCGGGCCCGGCGGGCCATCTCGTCGCACACCGCCTGTGCCTCAGGGGCGAAGGCTGGCTCACGGACGCGGGCGCCAAGCTGCCGAATCTCATGCCACACACGATCTTCTTGGCCGGCGACGTAGCGGGTCAGCCAGTCCGGATGCTCAGTCATCGCGATCATGGTGCCGCAGATGATCTCCTGGAGCAACGGTCCGTGCACATCCCTGACCGATGGTCGCCGGTGGAGGGGTCCGGCACTAGATCAGGCGACGCCGTACCCGCCACACCACCACACCGATCAGGACCGCCGCGACCGCGACGAACAGGGCGGCCTCGATGAGCTGGAACGTCCAGAACCGGTCCGCCGGGTGGTAGACCCCGAACTGCTGGATGCCCCGTGCGTGCAGGAACTGGTTGAGGTTGGTGCCGGCCTGGTTGGCGGCGTCCTCCAGCTCGTGGTACTCGGTCGAGCTGAGCCTGCGCCCGGTGGCGTCCGCGTAGCCGCGTTCGACCACCCAGTCGGCGAAGTCGGGCGCGGCCCGTTGCCCCGCGTCGGAGCCGCCGACGGGGACCGGCGCCGTGGTGGTGAGCGGGGTGGCGTACGCGGGACGGGCCAACAGCGCCACCGTCATCCGGGCGGCGAGGAATGCCCCGAGCGCGACGCCGAAGGCGGGCAGGCTGCGCCGCAGGATCGCCCCGGCGGCGGTGGCGACGCCGAACGCGAACAGCGCGTACGCCACCGGAACAAGCCCCTCCAGGTCGAAGGCGTCGTACTGGAACCGCCCTTCCCACGCGTCGAACGGCTGACGGAACCAGGTGAGCACCGCCGTGAACATCCCGGTGAGGGCGACGGTGACGCCGGCCAGCGCCACGAGCTTGGCCGCCAGCCAGCGCATCCGCGGCACGGCCTGCGTCCAGGCGAGCTGCCAGGTGCCGTCCTCCAGCTCACGCGCGAGCAGCGGCGCGCCGAGGAACGCGCCGATGACGACGGGGACCAGATAGAAGGCCGCCAGGAGGTTCTCGACGTTGCCGTACCCCTCGTCGAGCCGGCGGAAGGACGCCGTGCAGGCCTGGTTGACACGGGCGCCTCGCGCACATTGGGCGGGACCGCCGGGGAACAGGTCGTGGGCCTGCGTCCCGAGCACGAGCAGGACGATGGCGAACAGGCCGACGAGCAGCCCCAGGACGCAGACCTCGGTCCGGTGCTGGCGCCAGATCAACCACGTCATGCCGCCACCTCCGAGGTGACCGGAGCGATCGGTTCGGCCGGCCGGCGCAGGTACGCCAGCACCAGGTCCTCCAACGCGACCGGCTGGGCCTGCCACCCGGGCGCGACCGGTATCCCGCCGTCGCGTACCAGCAGGGTCGTGTGCCGGTCGCTGTGGACCGCCTCCACGACGGTGCCGGCCCGGTCGAGGTCGGTGGCCGTGCGCGGGCCGACGAGCAGCCGGTGCTCGGCGAGGAGGGTGTCGATGTCACCGGTGAGCGTGACCCGACCCTGGTTGAGGACGACCAGGTGGTCGCAGACGCGCTCCAACTCGTGCACGACGTGGGAGGAGAACAGGACGGTCACCCCGCCTTCGGCCACCGCGCCCATGAGCACCTGGAGGAATTCGTGCCGGGCCAGCGGGTCGAGGCTGGCCACCGGCTCGTCGAGGACGAGCAGGTCCGGCCGCTTCGCCAGGGCCAGGGCCAACGCGACCTGGGCCTGCTGCCCGCCGGAGAGGGTGCCGGCCCGGTGGTCGAGCGGGATGCCCAGCTTCGCCAGCCGGCGCTCGGCCAGCCCCTGGTCGAACCGGAGGTTGCAGGCCCGGCCGAAGCGGAGCATCTCGGCGACGGTGAAGCGCTTGTACAGCGGGTGGTCCTGGGCCAGGAACCCGATCCGGGACAGGGTCTGCGGGGTGCTGGCGGTGACGTCGTGGCCGAGGACCTCCACCGTGCCGGTGGTTGGTGCCAGCAACCCGACGGCCAGGCGCAGCAGCGTGGTCTTGCCCGCGCCGTTCGGCCCGACCAGGGCGATCACGCCGCCCGCCGGCAGGGTCAGGGTGCAGTCGCGCAGCGCCCAGCCCTTCCGGTACCGCTTGCCCACACCGTCGGTGCGCAGTGCGAACTCGGTCGCCGTCATGCCACGTCCTCGTTCCTGGTCTGCTGGTGGACGGAGGTGAAGAGCGCGTCGACCGCCTGCTCGTCGAGGCCGGCCGCGTAGGCGCGGCGCAGCCAGGTCGCCAGGCCGCGCCGCAGCGACGTGTACGTCGCTGCCGACATCGCGGCCGACTGCTGGGCGTTGACGAACGTGCCCTGGCCGGGCCGGCCGGTGACCAGGTCCTCCTGCTCCATCTGCCGGTACGCCTTGGCGACGGTGTTCGGATTGATCGCCAGGTCCTCGACCACCTCGCGGATGAGCGGTAGGCGGTCACCGGGTTGGAGGAAACCCAGCAGCACCGCCTGGCGGACCTGCTGGACGAGTTGCAGGTACGGCGGCACGCCGGAGTGGGTGTCGAGCCGGAAGACGAACACGGTAGCCCCTTACTGCTTTACTAGGGCCATAGTAAAGCAGTAAGTCGGGCGATGTACGACAGCGACCCTCGGGGTCCTCGGCTCGACCGACGACCTCGACAGGCGCCCTAGGATCGTTCGGCCCGGCCGCGGTCTGCCACGGCCGGGGCGAGCACCGATGCGCACCACTGGCCGAAGGTCGTCCCCAGGGCTCCGTCGCGGGCGGGTGGGTAGACGCCCGCCGTCTGCGCCTCGGCCATCTCGATCATGGCGTCGACGACGGCCGGACTCGCTCCGGACGACGCGTACCGGGCGCGGTAGTCGGCGAGGGTGGCCTGTTGGTAGGCGACCGGCCGGCCCAGGGTCTCGGAGATGATCTGCGCCATCTCGCGCGGGGTGTGGTCGACGGGTTCGCGCACGGGCACGTCCTGGTGGCCGGTCCAGGTGGTGTCGGTGAGCAGGTCGGTGGCCGTGCGGGCGATGTCGGTGGTGGCCACCGCCGCGAGCGGCGCGTCTGGCTCGGCGGTGAGCACGAACATCCCCTGGCTGCTGATGAGGTCGACCTGGTGCAGCAGGTTCTCCATGAAGAACGCCGCCTGGAGCGAACGGTAGGCCGCGCCGCTGGACTCCAGCGTGTCGTCCATCGCCCAGGCCGCCGAGAGCAGCCCGGCCGGGCCGTCGAATCCGCGGCCGAGCGAGGAGACGGCCACGACGCGGGGTACGGCGTGCGCACGTACCGCCTCCGCGATGGGGCGCGCGAAGCCGAGGTAGTGCTCGGTGACGTCCGGTGCGTCGAAGTTCGGCGGTACGAGCACGAAGAGCGCCGTGGCGTCGGTCAGCGCGGTCGTGAGCACGGCGGGGTCGGCGTGGGAGCCGACGATGACGTCGGCGTGCTCGCGAAGGGTCTCGGGCAGGCGGGAGGGGTCGCGGGCGATCAGGCGCAGCGGTGCGCCGGCGGCGCGCAGGGACTCGGCGACAGCGGCGCCGATGGTGCCCGTGGGGGTCGTGATGACGATCATGGTTCCCATCGTCGCGCGGGTGCTCGCGGGCGAGAAGGACCAGTTCGGGCGGCATTATTATCCTCAGGGTATGAATCCCGTGGAGTCCCGGCCGCTGCGTTACTTCGTGGCCGTCGCCGAGGAACTCAACTTCAGCCGGGCCGCCGAGCGGCTCGGCATCGCCGCACCGGCCCTGTCGCGCGCGATCTCCGGGCTCGAGGCGGACCTCGGCGTCCGTCTCCTCGACCGCACCACCCGAAGCGTCGCGCTCACCGAGGCAGGCGCGGTGCTTCTCGCCGACGCGCGGGCAGCGCTCGGCGCGCTCGACGCCGCCACCCGACGCGCCCGGCGAGCCGCGGGTGTGCCCGGAGGCAAGCTGGTGGTCGCGGTGAAGGCCGACGTCGAGGGCGGCCTGCTCGAGGACGTGCTCGCGGCGTACCAGGCGGAGCACGCCGCCGTGCCGATCGAGGTCATGTTCACCGGCTGGCGCGAGCAGCCGGCCCTGCTGCGCGCGGGCGAGGCCGACGTGGCGATCGTCATCGAGCCGTTCGACGCCGATGGTCTGGACGTCGAGCCCCTGCTGTGCGAGCCACAGGTGCTGGCGCTACCGGCCGGGCATCCGCTCGCCGGACGGCCCCGACTGCGGATGGCCGACATCGAGACCGGGCACCAACGGACTGTTCCCGGCGCCCACGTCTACGTACGACGCGGCGAGCAACCGCCACCGTTCGGGGACATGGTGCAGATGCTGCGCCAGATCGAACTCGGGCGGATGCTCGCGCTGCTCCCGGTCTCGCTCGCCGAGCGCAACGCCCGGCCGCAGCTCGCCTGGCGGCCGGTCGACGACGCGCCGGAGGCCGCCTTCTCGGTGGCATGGCCGCAGAACTCGCACTCGCTCGCGGTCGCCGCGTTCGTCCGGGTCGCCACCGCGATCTCGGCCCGCCGCCGGACCAGCCGACTGCCGGACGCCGCGGAGACCGCCTGAGCACCCGTTTGGTCAACCACCGTGACGCGACGCCACGCCGTCAGCGGCGGCGGCGGGCGTCGGCCTCGGCGTCGAGCAGGCTGTTGAGGGTCAGCGCCGTGTTGATCAGCGACAGGTGGCTGAAGGCCTGCGGGTAGTTGCCGATCTGCTCACCGGTCGCGGCGATCTCCTCGGCGTAGAGGCCGAGGTGGTTGCTGAAGGTGAACATCTTCTCGAACGTGAGTCGAGCGTCGTCGAGGCGGCCGGACCGGGCCAGCGCCTCGACGTACCAGAAGGTGCACATGTTGAAGGTGCCCTCGTGGCCCGGCAGTCCGTCGGGGGAGTGGACCGGGTCGTACCGGTGGACGAGGCTGTCGGAGACGAGTTCACGTTCGATCGCGTTCAGCGTGGACAGCCACAGCGGGTCGCTCGGCGTGACGAAACCGACCGCCGGCATGGCCAGCAGCGCGGCGTCGAGCACGTTCTCGTCGTACGCCTGCACGAAACTGCCACGTTCCGGGTGGTACCCGCGGGCCATGACCTGGTTGTAGATGCGGTTGCGCTGTTCGGTCCAGCAGGTCAGGTCACCGGGGCGGCCGGTGCGGTTGGCCAGGCGGATCGCCCGATCCAGCGCCACCCAGGACATCACCCGCCCGAACGTGTAGTTACGGGGGTGGTGCCGGCTCTCCCAGATACCGGCGTCGCGCTGGTCCCAGTTGTGACAGAGCCAGTCGACGAGCCGGACGGTGCTCTTCCACACCTGGTGAGAGACGCGGATGCCCTGCTCGTCGGCGAGGTGCATGGCGTAGAGCGCCTCGCCGTGGATGTCGAGCTGAAGCTGGTCGGCGGCCCCGTTGCCGATCCGCACCGGCCGGGAGCCGCGGTAGCCCTCCAGGTGGTCGAGCACCTCCTCGTGCAGGTCGGAGGAGCCGTCCACCCGGTACATGATCTTCAGCGGGTCCTGGTGGTCGCTGGCCGTGCGGATGCGCTCGTCCAGCCAGTCCATGTAGCGGCTGACCTCCTCGGTGAAGCCGAGGCCGAGCAGCGCGTGCACCGAGAACGACGTGTCGCGTACCCAGGTGTAGCGGTAGTCCCAGTTGCGGCTGCCGCCGACCAGCTCGGGCAGCGCGGCGGTGGGCGCGGCGATCATCGCGCCGGTCGGCGCGTACGTCATGAGTTTCAGCGTGATGGCGGAGCGCTCGACCATCTCCCGCCAGCGACCGGTGTAGCTGGAGCGTTCCAGCCAGCGCCGCCAGTAGTCCCGCGTCCACTCGAACATGCCCTGGATCTCCTCGGGCGGGAAGATCCGCGGTTCGGTGCCGCCCGTCTCCAGGACCACGCCGCCGACGTCGCCCTCGTTCAGGGTGCCGTACGCGACGAGGTCGCCCCCATCGAGGCGGACGTCGCCGCGTTCGCGGATCAGCCGCCGGATCGGGTCGACGGGGTTGAACGTCAGTGTCGCGGACCGGCTGCGAAAGACGTAGCCGTTGGGGTGGGGCTCCAGTTGGTGCTCCTGGCGGGCGAAGTCGAAGCGGGGTCGGCACTCCACCCGGAAGCGCATGCTGCCGCGAACCATGGTGACGATGCGGACCAGCCGGTGCGCGTCGGTGGCCCGCTCGCCGGTGACCGGCATGAAGTCCATGACCTCGGCCACCCCGTCGGCGCTGATGAACCGGGTGATCAGGATGGGTGTGCCGGGGAGGTAGAGCTGTTTGGTCACGTACCGCACGTCGTGCGGCGCGATCCGGAAGTAGCCGCCCTTGTCCTTGTCGAGCAGCCCGGCGAAGATGCTCGGCGAGTCGAAGCGCGGCGCGCAGAACCAGTCGACGGTGCCGTCACACGTGACCAGCGCGGCGGTCTGCAGGTCGCCAATGAGTCCGTGATCTTCGATCGCCGGATAGCTGTCCACGTTTCTCCCCGGTTCGGCCGCGTCCTGCGCATCGAACTTAAGGGGGATTTGCCAAAGTTAGGGGATATTCACGTTGAACCACCCTGTCGCGTACCCCCGACGGCACATCCCCCTCGGCGGGCCGCTCGTTGGTGCGACGAGGGCGGACGGAGGGGGACGATGTCGGGGAAACGCGGTGCGGACCTCCTGCGTCCTCCGGACAGCGCTGGCCGCGCCACGTTCCTGGAGCTCTTCTTCGACCTCGCCTTCGTGGTGGCGCTCACGCGGGTCTCGCAGCGCTTCGTCGAGCTGGACGGCGATACGGGGTGGGCGCTCGTCAACGGGCTCGGTCGCACCCTGCTGCTGTTCCTGGCGCTCTGGCTGGTCTGGTCGCACACCACCTGGATCACCAGCCGCTACGAGCCGGAGAGCGCGATCATCCAGGCCGTGGTGGTCGGCACGATGTTCGCCGGCCTGGTCATGGCGGTCACGCTGCCCCGGGCGATGGAGGAGCGGGCGCTCCCGTTCGCAGTCGCGTACCTGCTGGTGATGGTGGTCCGGCCGCTGGTGATCGCGGCCGCCCTGCGGGGTCATCCGCGGCGGCTGGTCGCGTTCCGGCTCTCCGCGTGGGCCGCGCTGAGCGCGCCGATCTGGCTGGTCGGCGCGCTCGGCCCGGAGCGACTGCGCCTGCCGCTGTGGGCCATCGCCGTCGGCATCGACTACCTCGCCTGGCTCCTGGGGTGGCCGCTGCCGCGCCTGGGCGCCGCGGCGGTGGCGCACTGGCGGATCGCCGGTACGCATCTCGCCGACCGCTACCAGCAGATGTTCCTCATCGCGCTCGGCGAGTCGATCCTGGTGATCGGCGTGGTGTTCAGCGGCCAGGACTACTCGGCGGGTCGAGCGGCCGCCTTCACGGTCGCCTTCGTCACCAGCGCGCTGATCTGGCGGATCTACTTCCACCGCGCCGGTCTGCTGCTGACCGAGGCGCTGGGTGGGGCGGGCCAGCCCGCTCGCCTGGGTACGGCGTTGGAGCGGACGCACCTGCTGATCCTGCTCAGCGTGCTCCTCACCTCGGTCAGCTACGAACTGGTGATCGACGACCCGTTCGGCGCGCCCCGGCCGATGTGGCTGCTGTTCGTGGTGGGCGGGCCGGTGCTCTTCCTCGTCGCGCGGTTGCGGCTGGAGTACGAGGTGTTCGGCCGGATCTCCCGATCACGGCTGATCGGACTGGTGATCCTGCTGCTGGGCGCGCCGCTGTTGATCCGGTGGCCGCCGATGGTCGGCCTGTGTGCGGTGGCCGGGGTGCTGGCCCTGGTCGCGGTCCTCGACGCGCTCGGCAGCCGGCGGTCCGCGCCGCAGGTGCCGACCCCGCCGGGCGGGCGGGAGACGCCCGGCGGCCGCGACTTCGAGGCGTGACGGTAAGCCTCGACCGTGCCGCGGGGACGGCGCGGGGGTGGGCGACGCGGGGGGCGGGCGGTCGAGTCGACCGCCCGCCCGGTGTCGTCAGCTCAAGGTGAATGTCACGTCGTCGACGTCGAAGGCCGTGACGCCGTTGCCGGCCGTCTCGCTGCTCAGGAAACTCGCCGTCGCGGTGCGCTCGACCGCCGCCGTCCCGCTCGACATGCCGTACTCCCGCCACTGCGCCCCGCCGTCGAAGGCCAGCGAGAACCTCGTCTTCGGAGGAATGCCGGTGACCGCCAGCCCGACGTTCAGGTAGTCACCGCGGGTGGTTTCCGTGGTGCTGGTGCGGACCCAGAAACGGACCGTCAGGTTGCAGTTGGCCGGCACGGTGACGGTCGTGCGCAGCAGGTCGCTACGTGTCACGTCCAGGCCGGCGAAGGTGGCGTACGCGCGACCGGTGTGCGCCGGCCGGGTCTCGTCGCCGAGCACGACCATGCGCGGGCCGGCCGTCCAGCCGTCGGCGCCGCGCTCGAACGACGGGTTGGGGTGAACCTGCCCGGCGCAGGGCGCGGCGGGTGCCGGTGGTGCGTCGGATGCGCCTCGTGCGGCGGATGCGCCGCCCGTGACCAGGAGCAGCAGGGCTGCGGCGGTGGTGGCGATTGCCTTCATCGGTCCTCCTCAAATCATTGAAGGTTGCCGATATCCGACCATCCGTTACGGGGGCCGCCACGTCAAGCCGTTCCCGACCCGGGCGGCCTCGGCGCCAACCCGTCGCTGATCAGCGCGGGCCGAGCTGGCTGATCTCGTACCCCTGGGGGTAGGTGCGAGCCCGGATGCCGTCCGCGAACAGCGGCGTGGTCCGGGGCGCCCCGAACCACCGCTGCCACCGCGCGCGCGTCCGCAACGCGAGGCGCAGCCCGGCCCGGACCGGCCACGGCGGTGTGTCGACCCGTGTCGCGCGCCGCAGCGGCTCGTCGTACATGGCGCCGACCAGCGCGTTCCCGAGCGGCGCGAGCGTGCGGGGGAGGCGGGCGAGCATCAGCATGCGGGTGGCCCGCTCGATGGCCGCCGCGTCGTCGTTGGGCAGCAGGTGGGCGGCGTCGTGGGCGTCGAACCAGGTCTCGAACTCCTCGAACGACCCGGGGATGTCCGTGATGCCCATCCGGCGGCCGAGCTCCCGGTAGAACAGGTAGGTGGCCTGCCGCTCGTGGCAGCAGGGCGGACGCCAGCCGTAGGCGCGCAGCCACCGGATCGGAATCACGACGAGGCAGCCCAGAACGTAGCGGAGGTCGTCGTTGTCGATGTCGTACGGACGGTGGATCTGGTTGACCCGCCGGAGGGCGTCCCGGCCCCGGGGCTGGTCGAAGCCGTTGAGGACCATCTCGTACATCAGCAGGCCGGTGTCGTCGATGCGCTTCTGGGTGCGCTCGGTCAGCTCGCCGGTGGTGGTGTGCACCGCCGCGATGGCCGGCACCGAGAAGGACCTGTTGAACGCCAGGTTGAGGCCCAGCTTCAGGTCCCACGGGAACTCGTAGCGCAGCATCGTCTGGTAGATGTCCAGGTAGTCGCGCTGCGGGTCCAGCGTGCGGATCCGCTCGAAATTGTCGTAGCGGCCCCTCATCGGCGCGCGTCTCCTGTCGTCGGATGCGGGGTGGCGGCGTGGAGGGTCCGGGCCACCACGGGTGATCGGGCATAGGCGTCGGTGACCAGCGTCAGCCACGCCACCTCGCCGGCATAACCACCGTCCGGCCGGTGCAGCTCGTCGGCGGGCTGCGGGTCCGCAGCCGCCTGGCCGGCCCGGTGTCGCCGCAGCGCGCAGGCCAGGTGCGCGGCCTCGATCGCCGCCTGCCGCTCGGTGACGCCGAGGCCGGCCCCTTCGGCGAACCGGTCGGCCAGCGCCGTCACCCCCACATCGGTGTACGGGCGCAGCGCCAGGCGGCCGTCGCGGATCTCGGCGACCCGGCGGGTGAGCGCGTAGTCGCTGTCGCGCAGGGCCGCGAACCGGCGGCGCAGGGTGGGGTCGAGTTCCAGCTCGGGAAGGGCCGCGACGAGGTCCCGCCAGAGCGGTTCGAGTCGCCGGTAGGAGTGGAAGTCCTCCCACCGTTGACCGATCTTGAGGGTGGGCCCCCACGCCGGCATGGTGAGGCCGATCGTGATGAGCAGGGCGCCGATGGTCACCAGTACCGCCGCGATCTGCCGCTCGCCGGTCGGCCGGTAACCGGCCCAGTAGGCGACGAGGTAGACGATCTTGTTGGTGCTGTAGAGCAGCGCGACGGCGGCGCCCACCGCCGTGATGCGCAGGCCGCGGCGCAGCCAGGGGCGTCCGCAGATCTTCGCGAAACCCCAGCACAGCCGGGTGATGTCGAAGCAGTAGGCGAAGAACCCGAGCAGCAGGAAGATCAGCAGGTAGGCGGTGACGACGGGGTCGGTCGCGTACTCGACGGTCAGGCGCACCGGCTCGTCGTACGTGAGGGTGACGGCGAACAGGCCGAACATGACGAGGAACGCGAACGCGGTGACCCAGACCCAGCGGCGGGCGCGGACGGCGGCCGTCGCCGGGGGCAGCGCGAAGTGCAGCAGCATGATCTCGGCGTTCGCCGAGATGGTCAGGGCGCCGGCGTGTGCCATCACCTTGGCGAGGTTGGGCAGGCCCGACACCTCGTCGATCGCGCTCGCGACGGGCGGGATGGCGACCGTGATCCCGGCGGCGAACGCACCGAGGCCCGCGCAGAT
Organism: Micromonospora sp. NPDC051543; assembly: GCF_044454415.1. NCBI lineage: Bacteria > Bacillati > Actinomycetota > Actinomycetes > Micromonosporales > Micromonosporaceae > Micromonospora > Micromonospora sp. NPDC051543. The sequence goes on along the minus strand of NZ_JBITDT010000003.1, from coordinate 406,719 downwards.
CGCGCGTCGGGCCCGGCTCGGATGCCGGCGCTGCAACCGCACCATGTACACGAACGCGACCCAGCCGGTTGCCGCGCACACGGTGTAGAGGACGGTGTCCATCCCCGCGCTACCAGTGGGGGTGTTCGAGGGAGTGCCGCAGCCGGTCGTACACCTCGGCGTCGTGCCCGTGGACAGGTGCCTCGTCCGCCGCACCGCGCCCGCTGCGGACCCGCCGCAGCAGCAGCGAGCCGATCATCTCGGCCTCGCGCTCCTCGGCCGCGGCGTAGTTGCTGCGGCCGAGACTGCGCCGCACGAGTTGCGGGTCGAGGTCGGGCAGCAGCAGCCGGGACGCGTCCGCGTCCAGCACCTCGGTCGCCTGGTGCCCGGCGAGCAGGTGACCCAGCTCGTGGCCGATGATCAGCAGTTGGTGCAGCGGCGAGGTGTCCTGCTCGTAGAAGATCGCGTCGAAGTCGTTCGTCGGCACGCACATCCCGCACACCGTCTGCGCCGGCAGCGCGATCGGTACCAGGTGGATGGGCCGGCCGCGCCGCTCACCGAGGACGTCGCACAGCCTCCGGACGTCGAAGGGGTCCGGTATCTCCAGCTCGGCGACGATGCGTTCGCAGCGTCGGCGTAGGCGATGCAACCTCACGTCGGTGTTCCCCCACTCGTCGGTGTGCTCCCACCGCAGGATCTGCACGGCCACCCGCTACCGACGATCGTCGGACGCGGTCGTGCCGGTGCCCTCTGCCACGGCCCGTAGCCGGGCCACCATCTGTTCGACGAGCCGCGTGTCGGTCGCGGAGAGGCCGTTGTCGGCGAGCACCTGCCGCAGCGCCACCCGCTTGACGTCCATCCGCCGCAGTTCGCTGAGCAACGTGATCTGGTCCTGGATACGTCGTGCCGCCGCGTCGTCCACGAAGTAGCCCGAGTTGACGCCGAAGGCGGCGGCCAGGGCGCGTACGTGCGAGGTGCGGGGATCACTCGCCACACCACGACGCAGCTCCCCGATGTAGGCGGCGCTGATCGTCACGCCCGTCTCGGCCGCCGCTTCGTTGATCTTGTCGGCGATCTCCCGATTGGTGTACCTGCGACCGGGCTCGTCGGAGTCGCCGAGTTCGTCAGGCGTGGGACGGATCTTGTCGAACAGGTATTCCAGCCGTGCTGCCAACGTGTCGAGGGGCGGCAACTCCCGCTCCGTGCGCCGACCGTCCACCATGCTCTTCACCCTCCGGCGACCTGAACGACAGTGTCGCAGATGTGCCCCGCCGCGAAACAGACGTTGACACGCGCACGGAACGTGAGCGTATGCTCGCTCCTGTTCGGAGCAACACCCGTTGAGCGTGAACCCGTTGTGCTCAACGCTTGTTGCGCGACAGGTCCGATCGGGCCGGTCCGGGCCGAACCTGGGGGGGTAAGCGGGGAGGAATCCGCTCCGCGAGGAGCACAACGGGGGATTCCTCCCACGGCCAGCCCGGGTCGTGCCGGTCCCTGCCGTCGGCCCGCTACCACCTAGGTCAGTACGGGTAGCCCGGAACGTTGAGCCGGACGCTGTACAGGCCGGAGTCGTTCCGTGGACCCGAGGTGATGAACAGGGTCTGCCGGTCGGAGCCACCGAAGGCGACGTTGGTCGTGCCGGTGAAGCCGGGCCGGATCGTGCCCAACTGGACGCCCGCGGGGGAGTAGACGTGGACGAGGGAGTCCCCGCCCGAGGTCCAGTAGACGTTGCCGGCACAGTCGATCGTGCCGCCGTCCGGGCCGCCGATGTAGTTCACGAAGACGCTCCGCGCGCCGGTGCTGCCATCGGGCTGGACGGCGTACTTGTAGATCTTGTTCTCGGAGTAGGCGCCCACGTACAGCGTGCTCCCGTCCGGCGACAGCGAGATGCCGTTCGGTTGACGCAGTTGGTCGTCCACCAGCGACACCTGCCCGTTGACGACGCGGAAGACGCTGGTGCGCCCGTTCATCTGGTCCGGGCGGTTGCCGCGCTGGAAGTTGGGGTCGGTGAAGTAGGTGACGCCGTCCGAGCGGACCGCGACGTCGTTGGGTGAGTTGAACGCCCGACCCTGGTAGTTCGCCGCGACGGTGCTGCGGGCCCGGTCACTCAGCCGGTACGCGGACACGTTGCGTTGGTCGTGGGTGGCCGCCACGAGCTGCTGGCCGTCGGCGCTGAGCGCGATGCCGTTGCTACCAGCGTTCGGGATGAACGTGTCGAACGTCGACGGCGGCGTGAACCTGCGGATCGTGGACGGCTGCACGTTGTACGGCCCGGTGCCGGCGGCCATGTCGGAGAAGAGCAGGTAGCCGCCGTCGGCGACCCAGACGGGCCCTTCGAGGAACGAGAACCCGCCCTGGATACGGGGCGCCGTCACGGAACTGGCCGGCAGTGGCGAGCCGTAGCTGGCCCCCGTCGGGCAGGCGCCGGGCGGCGTGCCGGGCGGGCCGGCGAGTCTGGCGTACGCGCCGGCCTGGGCGGTCGCTGCCGGTCGGGCGGCGGCGGGAACGGGTGCCGCGCTGACCGCGAGGCAGAGCCCGGCCAGGATGGCGATGGTGGGACGCCGGTTCATCGGTGCTCCAATCGGCGTCGACGGGTCGCGCGGACCGGCCGACGGTGTCGGGGGCGCGTGCGGGCGCGGTGCGGCCCGCCCGCCTTGGCTTATTCCAGGTGGAAGGTGGCGGAGCTTCGCTCGGCGCTCGTGCCGACCGCCTCCAGGTAGAGCAGACCGTCGCGGTGGCGCACGTAGCGGCCCGGGTAGTTCTGTGACTCCAGCGAGATGCCGGCGCTGTCGGCCAGGCCGGGCCGGCGTTGGAAACTCGCGTCGCTGGCGAAGATCGATGACCCGTCGTTGGCTGCGATGGACAGGGCGAATCCGTAGTGACGCAGGTAGTAACCCGGGTAGTTGGTCGACTCCAACGACACGCTCCCGCCGCCGGCCAGGCCGTTCACGATGCGGAACTGGGAGTCGGCCAGGTTGGTCACGTTCGGCTCGACCCGCGCCCGGTAGTCGTAGTGCCGGACGTAGCTGGTCGTCAGGTCGTGCGACCGCAGCCGGACCGGGGTTGCCCCGTCGGGCACGGGGATGCCGAAGTTGGGGGTGCCGTCGGCGTTCCAGTACAGCTTCTGGATGCGGGTCCGCCGGTTCGGATCGTTGAGGGGGTCGCCACTGATGTCGCGGTAGTTCCGGTCGTGGTAGACCAGGATGTCGCTCTGCCCGTCCTCGGAGACGGTGAACGAGTTGTGGCCGGGGCCGTACTGGCCGGTGGCCGCGCTGGTGGCGAAGACCGGGTTGGGGCTCTTGCTCCAGGAGGCCGCGTCGAGCAGGTTCGCGGTGGTGGAGGCGCTGAGCATCCCGAGGCAGTAGTTGGCGTCGGTGGCGCTGGCCGAGTAGGTCAGGAAGAGGCGGCCGTTGCGCTGGATGACCGCCGGCCCCTCGGCGACCCGGTAGCCGCGGGTCTCCCAGGCGTACGTCGGCACGACGAGCCGGGTCACGGTGCCCGTGATCTGCCACGGGTTGGCACCCATCCGGGCGAGGTAGACGTTCGAGTTGGTGGAGATGCCCGGCTCCTGCTGCGCCCAGGTCAGGTAGCGCACCCCGTTGGCCACGAAGGTCGAGGCGTCCAGGCTGAAGGTGTCCCAGGACGTCGTGATCCGGCCGCGTTCGGTCCACCCTCCGCTGAGCGGGTTCGCGTTGGCGGTCTCCAGCACGTACATCCGGATGCGCCACACGTCGTCGGTCCGGCCGGCGGCGAAGTAGACGTACCAGCGGTTGTTGATGAAGTGGATCTCCGGTGCCCAGATGTGGGCGCCCATCTCTCCGCTGGTGTGCCGGCTCCAGATCGTGGTCTCCGCCGCCGTCGCCAGCCCCTGCAGCGTGGTCGCGCGGCGCAGGACGATCCGGTCGTACTGCGGCACGGTAGCGGTCAGGTAGTAGTAGCCGTCGGTGTGCCGGAAGATGTGCGGGTCGGCCCGCTGGTTGACCAGCGGGTTGGTGTAGTTCACGGCGGGCGCGGCCTGCGCGGGCCGCGCCACGGGCAGTCCGGCCGACACGGCGAGCACCACCAGCATCGCGGCCAGGACCGACCGTCGGTGACGGCGGACGACGGAACCGGCGGCCCCGCGGTCGAGTGGCAGCGACATCTGTCCTCCGTGAGCTGTGTGCGCGGCGCCGGCCAACCTGCGGCACCCGCCGGAGGCGGGGAACGCCCGCGGGCAAGGTGTGTGACGGGAGTGTTGCGCTCCGGTAACGGGCCCAGTGTTGGCGCTAACATCGATGAGTGTCAAGGTCTTCCGGTAGTTCGGCGGGCCGGCCGAGCGGCGGGCCACCGCGCCCGGCCGTGTGACGCTCCCGCCGCAGCGGATGTTTCGCCGTTGTGGCGCGGGTACTCAGGCGCACCGGTGCAGCCGGTGGAGAACGAGCGTCACGAGCGAGGGAGCGCCTGTCATGCCCGATCCGCAGCCCACCGTCGTCCTGGTGCACGGCGCGTTCGCCGAGTCGTCGAGCTGGAACGCCGTGATCGAGCGGCTGGGCGACGCGTACAACGTCGTGGCCGCCGCCAACCCGCTGCGCGGCGTCGCGGGCGACGCCACGTACGTACGGGACGTGGTACGGGGGATCGGCGGGCCGGTCGTGCTCGTCGGCCACTCGTACGGCGGCATGGTGATCACGCAGGCCGCGGCGGGCGACACGTCGGTGCGGGCCCTCGTCTACGTCAACGCCTTCAGCCCGGACACCGGTGAGTCGGCGCTCTCGTTGTCCGGAAAGTTTCCCGGCAGCACGCTCGCCGACACGCTCGTGCAGTACCCGGTGTCCACCGGCGGCAACGAGGTGGCGATCGGTCAGGACGCCTACCACGCCCAGTTCTGCGCCGACGCGTCGAGCGACCTCGCCGCGCTGATGGCCCGCACCCAGCGGCCGATCACCGAGCAGGCCCTGAGTGACGGGCTCACCGGCGAACCCGCCTGGCGGTCCCTGCCGAGCTGGTTCGTGTTCGGTGACGCCGACAGGAACATCCCGGTCGCCGTACACCGCTTCATGGCCGAGCGGGCCGCGCCGCGCGGCCAGCGCGAGGTGGCGGGCGGTTCGCACGCGATGGCGGCGGCCCCGCAGGCCGCGAGCGAGATCGCCGAGACGATCATCGAGGCGGTCCGGGCCACCTGACCGCGTACGCCGGCAGCGCGACGCGAGAGCCGGAACGCGCCCGCGTAGCCTTGCGGTCGTGCGGGACTGGGCGCTTCGGCCGGCGTCGACGGCGGACGTCGAGGCGGTGGCCGAGTTGCGGTCCGTGGTGCTGCGGCCGGATCTGGAACGGCTCGGGCGGTACGACGAGCAGCGGGTCCGGCAGCGTCTGCGGGACGGTTTCTCACCGGCGTACACCTGGCTGATCGAGGTGGGCGGCGCGTTCGCCGGCTGCGTGTCCCTGCGACCGGGCGAGGACGCCCACTGGCTGGAGCACTTCTACCTGACGCCACACGTGCAGGGCGGCGGCATCGGCGCGGCCGTGCTGCGCCGGCTCCTCGACCGATGCGACCGCGACGGCATCCGCGTCCGGTTGAACGTGCTGCGTGGCAGCCCGGCCCGGCGGCTGTACGAGCGACACGGGTTCACCCTCGAAACCGAGGACCCGGTCGACGTGTTCATGGTGCGCGAGCCGACCCGGGCCGGGCCGGCCGACTGATCACGCGCGACCGGTCGTCTCCCGGTACGCCGCGGCTACCCCGGCCAGGCCGCGCCCCAGTTCCGGACCGCGTACCCCGGCGTAGCCGAGGACCAGCGCCGGCGGACGGTCGTCCGGTCGGAGGGCGTAGAAGCGGCCACCCCGGACCAGCACCGAGCGACGCCGGGCCGCGTGCACCACGGCCTCCTCCGCGTACCGGGCCGGCAGCAGCAGGTACGCCTGGAGTCCGCCGTTCGCGCCGAGGAGGGTGACGTCGGGCAGGTGCCCGGCGACGAAGTCGCGGACCGCCTGACGGCGCTTCTGCACGTCCGCGCCGAGTCGGCGCAGGTGCCGGTCGAAGGCGCCGGTGTCGATCAGCCGGGCGAAGGCGAGCTGTTCCAGGCCGGAGCAGCCGATGTCCCAGCTGGCCCGGATCCGCTCGACCGGCGCGGTCAGGTCGGCGGGGATGGCCAGCCAGCCGAGGCGCAGCGCCGGCGTGAGGACCTTGCTGGCGCTGCCGGCATAGACCACCCGGTCGGGCGCGAGGCTCTGCACCGCCGGCAACCGGTACGCCGGGGCGACGAGGGCGGCGTCGAAGTCGTCCTCGATGACGTAGCCGTCGACCTTCTTCGCCCAGGCCACGAGCTGTGCCCGGCGCCGTGCGGTGAGCGTGACGCCGGTCGGGAACTGGTTGGCCGGGGTCACCAGCACGGCACGGACGCCGCTGGCGTCCAGCGCGTCCACCCGGATGCCGTCGGAGTCCACGGGGATGCCCACCGGACGCAGGCCGGCCTCGGCGACGAACTCCCACTCGCCCGGGTGCCCCGGATCCTCCACCCCGAGCGTGTCGTGGCCCCGGTCGCGCAGCACGCGGCAGAGCAGCGCGAGCCCCTGCGCGAAGCCGGACGTGACCATGAGGCGCTCCGGCCGGGTCCGTACCCCACGCACCCGGCCCAGGTAGCCGGCGAGGGTGTGCCGCACGACCGGCAGCCCGGACGGCGGGGCGTAGCCCAGCTCGCGACGGCCGGCCGAGGTGACCACCGCGCTGACCGCCCGGATCCAGTCCTGGCGGGGGAACGTCGAGTCGTGCGCGCTGCCGGTGCGCAGGTCGCAGACCGCCGGGGCGGGCGCGTGGTCGTCCGGGGTGAGCGCCGAGGCGACGTCGGCGCGTGCCGCCGCCGCCACGGAGGTGCCCGAGCCGTGCTGGGAGACGAGGTACCCCTCGGCGCAGAGTTGCTCGTACGCCTCGACGACCACACTGCGGGACACGCCGAGGTCGGCGGCGAGCTGCCGGCTCGACGGCACCCGGGTGCCGGGTCGCAGCGCGCCCTCCTCGATCTGTGTACGGAATGCGTTACGGAGCTGCACTGCGAGCGTTCCCCGCGATTGCCCATCTATTGGCAGGCTCAGATTAAGGGACAAGTGGTCCGCTCCGAGATCGTCGAAGTGGTATGGACAGCGCGAGCCGTGCCTGTGGAAAGTGTTGGTCGGGTGCGCAACCGCCCGGTGGCCGGCGAATCAGGGCGTATGTTCCGAGCGTGTCCAATGCGGACGCTCTGCCGCCGGCGCCGGGGTGGTCGTGCGAAGTCCTTTCGCCTGGGGGGAAGGGTCCGACCTGCCGCGTCGTCGGCGGGACCAGCGCCAACGGTGGTGCGGAATCGGGCTGTTCAGAGGGGGTTCCGCAAGTGTCTCTATTGTCTACCGAGCGCGCCGCGTGGTCGATCCGAGGTCATTCGTCGATCGATACAGGTACCGCATTGATGGACTCTATTCCGGTGGAAGTGACATCTCTCACACTGCCGTCGATCGATCCGTTGTCGCTCTACACGGCACTCGCCGACAGTCTTTCCCACGACGACCTGTATCTGTTCGAAAGCCTGGACGGTCCTGTTCGGGACCGATATGCCGCAGCCGTCGGCTGGGGTCTTCTCGCCGAGGTGCGACTCATCGCCGACCGCCTCGAGCTGACCGGCGACGGCCTGCTGGGAGACGCCCTGGCCGCCGTGTTCACCGCCGTGCTGGGCGAGCCGGGCCGGCGGGTCGCCACGGCGCGGGTCTGGCCCGTCGCCGGCCCGACCGAGGTGTGGGCCGCCGTCCGGGCGGCACAGCGCGCGTTCGCCGTGCGCACGACCGTCCCCACCGACACCTTCGCCTTCGGTTTCCTCACCACCCTGGCGTACGAGGCCGCGCGGGACATGGACGAACTCGGGACCGAGCGGGTGGTCGACGACGTTCCCCGCTGCACGCTCGCGCTGTTCCGGCACACCGTCTGGTGGGATCTACGCGCCGGCACGGTCCGGCGGCTCGACGCCAGCGGCCCGCACCTGCCCCCGGACGACGCCGCCCGTCTGCCCGAGCTGCCCGTGCTACCGACCGCCCCGCACCCGCAGGTGCCGGCCGCCCCGCCGCCGCGTCTGATCCGGGACACCGTCGACGAGGAGACGTTCGCCGCCCGGGTGAAGCAGTGCCTGCGGCACATCGAGGTCGGGGACAGCTACCAGATCCAGATCGGCCACCGGATCGACGTGGAGACGACGCTGACACCGCTGGAGGTCTACCGGCGGCTGCGTCACCGCAACCCGTCGCCGTACATGTACCTCACCCCGTGGGCCGGCCGGACCGTCATCGGGGCGAGCCCGGAGCTGTTCCTGCGCATCGAGGACGGCCGGCTCTCGATGCGTCCGATCGCCGGAACGGCCCCCCGCGCCGCCGACCCCGAAGCCGACCGACGGCGGGTGGTCGAGCTGGCGACGAGCGAGAAGGAACGGGCCGAGCACGTCATGCTCGTCGACCTGTGCCGCAACGACATCGGCCGGGTCTGCGTGCCGGGGACGCTCAGCGTCGACAGCATGTTCGACGTCGAGCCGTTCGCGTACGTGCACCACCTGGTCTCGACCGTCTCGGGCCAGCTCGCCGACGACGCCGACGTGTGGGCGGCGATCTGCGCGACCTTCCCGGCCGGCACCATGACCGGCGCCCCGAAGCTGCGGGCCATGGAGATCATCGACGGTCTGGAGGACGAGCCCCGGGGCGTCTACGCCGGCGCGGTCGGGCTGGTCGACGTCCGTGGGTACGCGGTGCTCGCCCTCTGCATCCGGACCGCCGTGCACGACGGCCGGCACTACCGGACCCAGGCCTCGGCCGGGGTCGTGGCCGACTCCACCCCCGGCGACGAGTGGCGCGAGACGCTGGCCAAGATGAGCGCCACCTACTGGGCGCTCACCGGTGGGGAGCTGCTGCCGTGAAGGTCCTGCTCGTCGACGCGTACGACAGCTTCACCCACATCATCGACCAGTACCTGCGGACCCTCGGCGCGCGGACCATGGTGGTCCGCTCCCGGGCGGCGACCAGCGACCAGCTCGTGGCCCTGCGGCCCGACGCGGTGGTGCTCGGCCCCGGGCCCGGCCACCCCGCCCAGTCCGGGCACGTGGAGCTGGTGCACGCCTTCGCCGGTCGGGTCCCCCTGCTCGGGGTGTGCCTCGGCCACCAGGCGATCGGCCTCGCCTACGGCGGGACGGTCGCGGTCGCCCGGCACCTGATGCACGGCAAGACCAGCGTGGTCACCCACGACGGCCGGGGCGTCTTCGAGGGCACGCCCGCGCCGCTCACCGTCACCCGCTACCACTCGCTGATCGTCGCGGACCCGGTGCCCCCGGCCCTGCGGGTGACCGCCCGGTCGTCCGACGACGGCTACGTGATGGGGGTACGACACCAGACGCTCGCGGTGCAGGGGGTGCAGTTCCACCCGGAGAGCGTGCTCACCGAGGCCGGACTGCGGTTGTTCGACAACTTCCTGCGCCACGCGTCGACGACCGCGCAACGGCCACCCGGATTGGCCTCACCGGATCACCCCGGATTGGCCACAAGCGGTGGTCGTCCCGCTGCGTACGGTCGGGCGGACAATCGGACCCGACTCTCACGAGGATCACGATGACCCAGCTCAGCGACGGTGCGGCCACACTCACCGTCCGCATCGACGACCGGGTGCTGACCGCGGTACCGGACTACGTGCTCGGCGTGCTCGCCGTGGCGCTGGTCGAGGTCGTACCGGCGCCGCCCGCCGTGTCGGCGATGCTGACCGCCGCCGAGGACGCGCTGCACGGCGCCGGCCTGGACAAGGCCGGCGTGGCCGACCTGCCGGGCATCGCGGCCTGGCGCGAGGCGTACCGGGCGGTGGGGGTGAACCCGAACCGGTTCCCCTGCGCCGCCGAATCGATCAGCCGCCGGGTGGCCAAGGGTGACCGGCTGCCCCGGATCAACGCCCTGGTCGACCTCTGCAACGCCGTCTCGCTCGACACGGCGCTGCCGGTGGCGTCGTGCGCCGTCGACGGCCTCACCGACCTGGTGGTGCGGCCGGCCGACGGCACCGAGACGTACCTGCCGCTGGGCGTTCCCGACGCGCCCGAGCATCCCGAGCCGGGCGAGGTCGTCTACGCCGACGCCGACGGGCGGGCCCACTCGCGGCGCTGGAACTGGCGGCAGGGCCATCTGGTCCGCACCGACCTGGGCCCGCACGCGTTGCTGCTCACCGTCGAGTCGGCCCACCCCGGCGGACGGGCGGAGGTGGTGGACGCCCTGGCCCGCCTCGGCGGCGTCCTCGCCGAGATGTCCGCCGGCCTGCCGCAGGGGGCGGTGCTCGACCGCGACGCGACAAGCGCAGTCCTGCGTACCGCAGGCCCGCTGAGCCCGGCGGGCAGCAACGGTCGGAGCCGTCGATGAACGGCGCGATCCTGGTGATCTACCGCCCGGCGGCCGGTCGGTACGCCGCCCAGTTCCGCGCCGTGGTCGCCGCCGCCGCCGAGCGGGGCGTGGCGACCGTCGCGCTGCTGCCGACCGGGCAGCCGTCCGCCGACACCGCCGGTCTGCCCTGCTACCACGCCGACCTCGACGACCGCGAGGCCGTCCGTTCGGTCGTCGCGACGATCGTCGCCGAGCACCCGGTGCGGCGCGTCTTCCCGCTCTTCGAGGGCGACGTGCTGACCGCGGCGCACTGCCGACGGGACCACGGCATCGACGGGCTCGACCCGGAGGGGGCGCTGACCTTCCGCGACAAGAACGTCATGCACCGCCGCGCCACCGAGCTGGGTGTGCCGGTGGCCCGCTCGTGCCGCCCCGAGACGGTCGGGGCGGTCGCCGAGTTCGCCGCCGAGGTGGGCTGGCCGGTGGTCGTCAAGCCGTACGCCGGCTGGGCCTGCGGCGACACGCACCGGGTGGACTCCGCCGAGGACCTGGCCCGGGTGTGGCCGCTGATCGCCGACGACCGGCACGACTACCGGGTGGAGGAGTACGTCCGGGGCGCCGAATACCACGTCGACTCGCTGCTGCGCGACGGCGAGGTGGTCTTCGAGCAGCTCTCCCGCTACACGTACTCCGTTTTGGAGTTCCGCGACGAGCCCGGCGGCACGGTCTCCCGCAAACACGACCTGACCGACGCCGAGCGGCGCATCCTGGCCGCCAGCGCCACCGTGCTGCGTGGCTTCGGGATGCGGACCGGCGTGGCGCACGTCGAGTTCTTCCTGCGCGACGACGGCGAGGTGGTCTTCGGCGAGGCGGCGGCCCGGGCCGGTGGCGGCTCGATCGTCCCCGCCATCGAGGCCGGGCGGGGGATCAACCTGGCCGGGGAGTGGTGCCGCCTCGAACTGGACCCGGAGCACGTGCCGACGACCACGCTCGGGCCGGAGATCGGCACCGAGTACCTGTGCTCCGACCGGTACGGGCGGATCACCTCGATCACCTCGGCAGCGCAGCTGCGGGCGCTCGACGCGGTACGCGACGCGGACGTGTGGAAGCGCGTCGGTGACGTGCTGGCCGCGCCGACCGCCTCGAACGACGTGCTCGGCTGGTACGTCTGCGAGGGGCGGGACTTCGACGCCGTCCGCGCCCGCTTCAAGGTCATCCGCGACTCGTTCGAGGTGCGCACCGAACCGGTGGGGGAGTCGTCATGTGGCTGAGCCGGTTCCGGGCCCTGCCCCGCCCGCTGCGGATGCTGGTCTACGCGTCCTTCATCAACCGGGCCGGCATGTTCGTCTTTCCCCTGCTTGCGGTCTACCTGGTGCAGAGCCGGCACCTCAGCACCGGCGAGGCGGGCGTGCTGATCTCCGCGGGCAGCACCGGCCTGCTCGCCGGCAGCCTGCTCAGCGGGCCGGTCTGCGCCCGGGCCGGCCGACGCGCCGCGCTGGTGGCGAGCCTGGTGCTCAACGCGGCCGGGTACCTGGGACTGGCCCTGGTCGACGGTCCCACCTGGACGTACGCGGTGCTGCTCTTCGTCGCGCTGGTCGGCATGGGCATGTTCTCCCCGGCGGCCAACACGCTGATCGCCGACCTGACCGAGCCGGGCGAGCGGCCCTTCGCGTACACCGTCAGCTATCTGGCCAACAACCTCGGCATGGGGGTCGGCCCGCTGCTCGGCGGGTTTGCGGCGGCCCTGTCGTACGAGCTGATGTTCGCCGGGAACATCCTGCTCGGTCTGCTCGCGGCGGCGACCATCTGGCTGTTCGTACCCGCCGAGACCCGCCGTGCCCCGACGACCGCGCCGGTCGTCACCACCCGCTGGGCCGGGCTGCGGCGGGATGTCGACGTGGCGCTGCTGGTGCTGGTCTCCTTCTGTTACGTCGCGCCGCTGATCGGCCTGGAATACACGCTGCCCCTCGCGGTCACCACCGTGCTGCACTCGTCGGTGGCGGTGGTCGGCGCGGTCTACACCATCAACAGCGTCGTCGTGGTCAGCGCCAGCCTGCTGATCGAGAAGCGGATCAAGGCGTACTCGACCCGGGTCCTGCTGATCGTGGCCGGCCTGCTCTGGTCGGCCGGCATGGCCGTCCTGGTGTTCGCCTTCTCGCTGCCCGCCGTGCTGCTCTCCACGGTGGTCTGGACCCTCGGGGAGATCATCGCCTCGGTGGTGGTGCCCACCTACATCGCCGATCACGTCGAGGAACGGCGGGTCAGCAGCTTCATGGCCCTGAACGCCTTCGTGCTCAGCTCCGCCCGGTTGGTCGTGCCGATGGGTCTCGGCTTCGTCTGGCAGACCCAGGGGCACCGACCCGTCCTCCTGATCCTCCTGCTGACCCCGGTGGTCGGTGTGGTCGCGTTCGCGGCGCTGCGAATCCGACCGGCCGTCCGGCCCGTGCCGGCGCCCGCCGAACCGGCCACCGCCAGTCCCTGAGACCCACCCACCCCTCATCGGAAGGCGCCATGACGACGTCGAAGTTCGTGCTGCCCGAGAGCGACATCCCGACGACCTGGTACAACGTGGTTCCCGACCTGCCCAAGGGGCTCCCCCCGATGCTGCACCCCGGCACCCGGGAACCCCTCACCCCGGCGGACCTCGAACCGCTCTTCGCGACCGGCATGATCGAGCAGGAGTTCAGCACCGACCGGGACGTGGACATCCCCGGGCCGGTGCTGGACATCTACCGCCAGTGGCGGCCCAGCCCGCTCGTGCGCGCCCACCGTCTGGAAAAGGCCCTCGACACGCCGGCCCGGATCTACTTCAAGTACGAGGGGGTCAGCCCGTCCGGCAGCCACAAGCCGAACACGGCCGTGCCGCAGGCGTACTACAGCAAGCTCGACGGCGTGCGGCGGCTGACCACGGAGACCGGCGCCGGCCAGTGGGGCAGCTCGCTCTCGATGGCCTGCACGTACTTCGGCCTCGACTGTGAGGTCTTCATGGTGCGGGTCAGCTACGACCAGAAGCCGTACCGGCGGGGGCTGATGGAGACGTTCGGCGCGTCGGTCACGGCGAGCCCGAGCGACCGTACCGAGGCGGGTCGGGCCGCGCTCGCCGCCGACCCCGACTCCACCGGCAGCCTCGGCCTGGCCATCTCCGAGGCGGTGGAGGCCGCGATGGCCAGCGGTGGCGCCGCCAAGTACGCCCTCGGCTCGGTGCTCAACCTGGTGCTGATGCACCAGACGATCATCGGCCAGGAGGCGCTGCTCCAACTCGCCATGGCCGACGACTACCCGGACGTCGTCATCGGCGCGGCCGGCGGCGGCTCCAACTTCGCCGGGCTGGCCCTGCCCTTCCTGCGCCGCCAGCTCGGCGGCGGCCCGGCCGTGCGGTTCGTCGCGGTCGAGCCGTCCTCCTGCCCGTCGCTGACCCAGGGCACCTACGACTACGACTTCGGCGACACCGCCGGCCTCACCCCGCTGACCAAGATGCACACCCTGGGTCACGAGTTCCGCCCACCGGCCATCCACGCCGGTGGCCTGCGCTACCACGGCATGGCGCCGATCATCAGCGCGCTGCGGGACCTCGACCTCATCGAGGCGCGTGCCGTGCCGCAGACCGCCTGCTTCGAGGCGGGCGTGCTCTTCGCCCGCAGCGAGGGGATCGTGCCCGCGCCGGAGTCCACCCACGCCGTCCGGGTGGCGGTGGACGAGGCGCTGCGCTGCCGCGAGACGGGTGACTCGAAGGCGATCGTCTTCTCCCTCTCCGGGCACGGCCACTTCGACATGCAGGCCTACATCGACTACTTCGCCGGGAAGCTGACGGACTGACCTCGCGGGGGTGGACGCCGTCGTGGCGTCCGCCCCCGCGCCGAGCACCGGAGGCGCCAATGCACAGCGAAGCAGCGACCATCCTCGCCATCAACGGATCGGAACGGGCCGGCGGCAACACCGACCACGCCATCGCGCACGCGGGCCGGCTGATCGCCGAGCGCGGCGCGACCCTGCGCACGATCGTGCTCCGTGAGCACCGCATCTCGCCGTGCAGCCCCTGCGGCGACTGCAACAGCCGTACCCTGCCCTGCCGGGTGGACGACGACGTCCCCGCCCTGGTGCAGCAGATGGCCGCCGCCGACGGACTCATCTACGCGGCCCCGGTGCACGGCTTCGGCCTCGCCCACCTCATGCAGGTCTTCATCGAACGCGCGGGCGTCGGCTACCTGCGGTTCAACCGGCCGCTGGCCGACAAGGTCGGCGGCATCATCGTCACCGGACGTCGGTACAGCGACTCCTCCGTGCACAACCAGATCGTCAACAATCTGCTGCTCAACCGGATGATCCTGGTGGGCAGCGGATTCCCCGTCCTGTTGCGCAACACCACCGGCAGCCCCGGGCTGACCGACGCCGAGGGCGTCGACGCGCTGGAGCGGATGGTGCACCGGATGCTCGACATGGTGCAGCTGCTCAAGCGGCACCAGCGGGTCGACGGTGGCCCGGTCCTACCGCGCCGGGACCGCAACGAACGCGTCCCGCGGCCCCGCCGCGCCGAAACCGTCCAGAGCAGAGGAGATATCGAGAATGTCCACTGAGCAGGTCACCACCCCGGTCGGCATCGACTTCCCGGCCACCGAGTGGGAGAGGTGGGACAAGCCGGGCGCCGAGGGTCGGGTCAAGATGACGTACGTGGGCGGCCAGCGGCTGCGCCTGCTGGAGCTGCCACCCGGCTTCGACGAGCACCACTGGTGCCTGCGCGGACACACCGGCTACGTGCTCCAGGGCGAGTTCACCATCCACTTCCGGGACCGGTCGGTGCCGTGCCGCACCGGCATGGGGTTCGTCATCCCCGACGACGAGGAGCACCGGTCGCAGGGCAGCGACGCCGAGCCCACCGTCGTCTTCGTGATCGACCAGGTTCCGCAGCCGTGAGCGACCAGCGCAGCGTCGCCTCGCCGGCCGGGTCGACGCCGGCCGGCGACGCCGACGGGCCGGCCCGGATCGCCGAGCTTCGGGTCGCCATCGACGGGCTCGACCGGCAGATCATCGCCCTGCTCGCCGAGCGCACCCGGGTGGTGCGGGAGCTGACCGTGCACAAGACCGACGAGACGACCGTCCGCTCACCCGAGCGGGTGCGGCAGGTCCTCGACCGCGTACACGCCCTGGCGGTCGGGCACGGCATGCCACCCGAGGTGGCCGTCGGCACGTACCGCGCCCTCATCGAGGAGCTGACCCTGATGCAGCTCGACATGCTGGCGGCCCGCCGCGCCGCCGCCGCGGCGACGGAGACCAGATGAGCCACCGCTCGCCCGTCGACCTGCGGCACGCCCTGGCCAGCCTCGACCCGCTCCCCGGCGAGCTGGTGCGGGTCGCCACCGAGCTGCCCGCCCGCTACGGCGTGTCCGCCCACTACGCCCGCTGGGCGGGCGCGCCCGCCGCCCCGCCCACCGGTGCCGGCCCGGCCGTGCTCTTCGACCGGGTACGCCCCGACGACGGACCCACCCGCGCGGTGCTGATGGGCCTCTACGGCACCCGTCGACGAGCCGCCGGCCTGCTCGGCTGTACGCCCGCCGAGCTGCCGCACCGGCTGCTCGACGCGGTGGGCGCCCCCCGCCCGGCGGAGTCCGCCGCCGACGCGTCCCGCTGGCCGCGCGAGTCGCTGCCGCTGGATCTGACCGCGCTGCCGGTGCCGGTCCTCACCGACGAGGACGCCGGGCCCTACCTGACCCTCGGCGCGGTGCTCGCCACCGACCCGGACACGGGGGTCCGCAACCTGTCCGTGCACCGCATGTGTGTGCAGGGGCCCGACTCGCTGACCATCTGGATGGTGCCGGGGCGCGACCTGGAACTCGCGTACCAGGCCGCCCTGCGCCGGGGCCGTTCCCTGCCGGTGGCGATCCACCTCGGCCTCAGCCCGGCGGTGCTGCTCTCCTCCTGCTGCCCGACCTCGCTGGTCCCGCCCGACCTCGACGAGCTGGCGGTGGCCGGCGCGCTCGCCGGCCAGCCGGTGGAGCTGCTGCCCTGCGCCACGGTGGACGCCGAGTTCATCGCCCACGCCGAGTACGTCATCGAGGGTGAGCTGCTGGCCGACCACGCGCCGGAGAGCGCGTACGGCACGGTGGCCACGCCGGAGTTCCTCGGCTACCAGGGCCGCGCGCACCCCTCGCTGCCGCTGATCCGGGCCACGGCGATCACCGCTCGGGAGAGCCCGATCCTGCAGGCGGTCTCCGGGCCCGGGCACGAGCAGTCGATCCTGCTCGGCTTCGGGATGGAGGCCGCCGTGCTGGACGCGCTGCGGCGGCGGGGCACACCGGCGCTCGCGGCGCACTGCCACACCGCCGGCGGCGGTCAGCTCATGGTGGTGCTCCAGTGGCCGGCCAAGCGCGGGCCGGAGGACGACGTCGCGGTGCGCGCCGCCGCCGAGGCGGTGTTGGAGCAGTTCCGGATGGCCAAGCTGGTGCTGTGCGTGGGCGAGGACGTGGACATCGAGTCCGACCAGGACCTGTGGTGGGCGATGGTCACCCGGTTCCAGGCCGATCAGGACCTGGTCGTGCTGCCCGACCGGGAGGGCTTTCCCCTCGACCCGAGCCAGCACACCGGCTACTCGCCGTCGCTCTCGGCCGACGGGCGCACGGCCAAGGCCGTGTTCGACTGCACGGTCCCGTACGCCCAGCGCGCGCGGTTCCACCGGCCCCGCTTCACCGAGCCGTCGCGTCCCGCACCGCGGCGGCCAGCAGCGCCACTCCCTCGGTGATCCGAGCGGTGGGCAACGCCGCGTACCCGATCAGGAAGGTCGGCTCGGTCGGCGGTCGGGTGACGAAGTAGCCCGAGGCGGGGTAGACCCGTACGCCCCGGGCGGCGGCGGCGCGCACGATCTCGGCCTCGTCGACGTCGTGCGCCCCGCCCAGGGTCACGAGCACGTGCAGCCCGGCCGCCGTGCCGGAGATCCGTACTCCCGCGCCGAAATGTTCGTACAGCGCCTCCAGCAGCCGGGCCCGACGCTGGCGGTAGAGGCGGTCCATCCGGCCGATGTGCCGGGCGTACGCGCCGGAGGAGATGAACTCGGCCAACGCCTCCTGGGTCACCGTCGGGGTCAGCCGGTCGGTGATCCACTTGACGCCCAGGAACGACCGGACGAGGTGCGGCGGCAACACCGCGTATCCGATGCGCAGCGACGGGAAGAGGGTCTTGCTGAAGCTGCCGACGTAGACCACGTCCGCGTCCTGCGGGTCGGCGGCCAACGACGGGAGCCGCTCCTCGGCGAATGTGAACTCGTTGTGGTAGTCGTCCTCCAGCACCGTCGCCGCGTGGTCGCGGGCCCAGCGCAGCAACGCCCGCCGTCGCCGGTCGGACATGATGAACCCGGTCGGGAACTGGTGTGACGGGGTGACGTAGACGAGGCGTACCCGGGCCGGGTCGAGGCCGTGCGCCCGGACCCGGCAGTCGATCTCGTCGACCCGCAGGCCCTCCTCGTCGACCGGGACCGGCACCACGGCCGCCCGCGAGTAGCCGAAGATCTGCCGCAGCACGGTGTGGCTCGGATCCTCGATGACGACCACGTCGTCCGGGCCGACGAGCAGCCGGACCAGGATGTCCATGGCCTGGGTCGCGCCGCTGGTCACGACCGTGTCCTCGCGGCGGGCGTCCAGCGCTCGGCTGCGTCGCAGCAGCGCGGTGATCTGGGTACGCAACGACGGTGCACCCTCGGCCGGGCCGTAGCCCAACGCCACCGCGTCGGCCCGGCTCACCGCGTCGGCGAGCGACTGCCGCCACCGGGTCACCGGGAAGCTGGCCAGCGCCGGGGTGCCGTGCCGGAAGTCGTACGTGCCGTCCGGTCGGTGCATCGGCGCCGGTTCCCAGGGCTTCCAGAGGGGACTTCCGGCGTCGGTGGGCAGTGGGGGCTCGGGTCGCAGGTGCGCGCGGGCGGCGCGGGGGACCGGCGGTGGCGCGGCGGCCGGGGCGGCGCTGACCCGGGTGCCGGAACCCCGCCGGGACGTGAGCACCCCGTTGGCCCGCAGCAACTCGTAGGCACGGGTCACCACCGTCCGGGAGACCCCGAGCTGGTGTGCCAGTTCGCGGCTGGGCGGCACCGCGTCGCCGGGGCGCAGCCGGCCGGCGCGTACGGATGAGCTGATCTGGTCGCAGAGTTGCTGCTGCAACGGCACCGCGCTGGCGCGGTCCAGCGTGACGAGGAGCTGGTCCGAACTCACCTGGGCATGCTCCCCGATCGAGGTCAGGCTGCCCGGGAGGATCGCCTGCGGGCGGGACGGTCGGTCTGCACGAATGTCGACAGTCGGCCCTGCACCAGCCGACCGAGCACGTCCAGGAAGACCGCGCGCTCGCGCGACGGAACCGTGGCGAGGATGTCGGCCTGCAACTCCGCGACGATCTGCCGCGCCTCGGCGACCAGCCGCTCGCCGTCGGGCGTGACGGTGACGATGCGGGCGCGTCGGTCGGTCGTCGAGGTGCGACGCCCGACCAGGCCGGCACGTTCCAGCTCGTCGAGGGTGACGACCATCGTCGTCTTGTCGATGCCGCACATCTCGCCGAGCTGGCTCTGGGTGAACTCGCCGGTGAGACCGCGATCGAGCACGCAGTAGGCCCGCGTCGAGATGCTCAGGCCGGAGAGGGCGGCGGCGTGTTCCTGAGCCAGCGCGTGGGTGGCCCAGGACATCAGGAACATCAGGTCTGGTGTCGCGGCATCGGGCCCGGAGGTTCCGGTGGTCATGGCGGCAGCGTAGCAACTGGTTCGTGATTCGAACTATCTCGTAGCGGAGCATCGCAGCCGGGAAAGCAGTTAAGAACAAGATAGTAAAGAACGGAACCTTCTGATACGGTTCGATCTCGACAGCGCGTCCCCTCCACTGAGGAGCAATCCCTGATGTCTGCCGAAGCCTCTGTTCCCCGTGCCCGGGCCAGCGCCTCGCGGGTGCGAGACCGGGCCATCGCCGTCGCGGTCGCCGTGCTCGCCGCCGTGGCCGTGTGGTCGATCGCGACCCTCGCGGGCGCGCAGCTCACCGTCGACCAGGGCACCGGCCCGCGGGATGTCACGGTGCTCGCCGTCGTCCTGAACTCCGCGATCGCGGCGCTGCTCGGCTGGGGCCTGCTCGCGGTGCTCGAACGCTTCCGGGCGAGCGCCATCACGATCTGGACGGCGATCGCTCTCGCCGTCCTCGTGCTGTCGCTCGTGCCGGCCTCCCTGGTCGACGCCTCGGCCGGGACCCGGGTCGCCCTCGTCCTGATGCACCTGGTGGTGGGCGCGGTCGTGATCGTGGGCTTCCGCCGGGGCGCGCGGCGCGCCTGACGGTCGCTGCCCGTCGCCTCTCCTGCCCCCGTGGAGCAGGAGAGGCACCACCGTTTCAGGCGCGGGAACGGCGCAGCGCCAGACCGCCGAGGCCCAGGGCGGCCAACCCCACCACCAGGGCCACGTACGCCCCGCCCCGCCCGTTGCCGGTGCCGATCCCGCTGTCGGAGGTCGCCACCACCAGAGCGCCGAGGCCCACGGCGAGCAGTCCGGACGCCAGGGCCACGGTCGCGCCGAGCATCCCGCTGCCGGTGCCGACGCGACTGGTCGGCCGGGCCAGGGCCAGCGCGCCGACGATCACCCCCGCCAGGCCCAGCAGGCCGCCCACGCTCGCCCCGAGTCGACCGGCGCTCATGGTGGTGACGCTGGCCGCCAACGGCTGGTCCGGGGCGGCGAACCCCTCGAGCAGGGCGGACGTGGCAGCGGTGAACACCGACATGTGTTTCTCCTTCTCGTACGTCGTGGTGTGCCGTTCGATCGTGTCGCCGCGCCGGCCGCCGGTCGTCCGGCAACCGGAGGCTCTTCGTCCTGCCGCGGCGGGCGCAGGCGGCTGCCGCATACGACGCACCCGCCGGTCGACTACCACGGACGCGGTAGTCGACGGTCGTCCGCGCGCAGGAGTCGCCCGGCGCGCGCCCCGGGCTAGGGTGCGCGCATGAGCACAGGGCGTGCCGTTGTCCGGGACTGGGCCATCGCCGTCGGCGTGGCGGTGGTGCTGCTGGTCGCCGGGCGATCCATGGGCTCTTCCACGATGGACTCCGACCTGCTGGGCTATGCGCTGCTGGCCGCCGGTGGTCTGGTGTTGGCGGCGCGTCGCCGCGCTCCGGTCGCCGTCCTGGCCGTCACCGGGCTGTGCGCGGTGGGCTACCAGGCGGTCGGTTTCGACGTGCCGGCCGTCGCCTTCCTGTTCGCGGTGTACACCGGTGTGCGGGCGGGCCACCGCGTCGTCACGGTCGTCGCCGCCGTGCTGATGCTCGTCGCGTTGCCGCTCACCGCGCTCGCCCCACCCCAGGACCTGCCGCTGGGCGACGCGCTCGCGCGGGCCCGGGGCGCGCTGGAGGTGGCGTGGCTGATCGCCGCCGGCGCGGCGGGGGAGGCGTTGCGGCAGGCCGAGCGGCGGGCCGACGAGGCCGAGCGCACCCGGGAGGAGACCGCGCGCCGACGGGCCGACGAGGAGCGGCTGCACATCGCGCGGGAGCTGCACGACTCGCTGACCCACCAGATCTCGATCATCAAGGTGCAGGCGGAGGTGGCCGTCCACCTGGCCCGTCGGCGTGGCGAGGCGGTGCCGGAGGCGTTGCTGGCGATCCGGGAGGCCGGCCGGGAGGCCAGCCGCGAGCTGCGCGCGACCCTGGAGGCGCTGCGGGACGACAGCCGGAACCCGCCGCGTGGCATCGACCACCTGCCGGAGCTGGTGCAGCGGGCTCGGCTGGCCGGGCTGGACGCGACGTTGACGGTGCAGGGGCGGCGACAGGCCGTGCCGGTGGCCGTGGACCGGACCGCCTACCGCATCGTCCAGGAGTCCCTCACCAACGTCGCACGGCACGCCGCCGCGGCCACCGCGTCGGTCCACGTCGACTACCGTCCGGACGCCCTCGCGATCCGGGTCGACGACGACGGCGCCGCCACGCCGGCCGCCGCCCCGGCGCCGGGCGTCGGGCTGCTCGGGATGCGCGAACGGGTCACCGCCCTGGGCGGTCGCCTGCACGCGGCGCCCCGCGACGAGGGCGGCTTCACCGTCCACGCCGAACTTCCCGTCGGGCCGTCCGCGTGATCCGCGTCCTGCTGGTCGACGACCAGGCGCTGCTGCGCAGCGGCTTCCGCGCGCTCCTGGACATCGAGGACGACATCGAGGTGGTGGCCGAGGCGGCCGACGGCCTCCAGGGGGTGGCCCTCGCCCGACGTCACCTGCCGGACATCGCGCTCATCGACATCCAGATGCCGGTGCTGGACGGTATCGAGGCGACCCGGCTCATCGCCGCCGACCCGGCGCTGGCCGGCGTGCACGTCGTCATCCTGACCAACTACGGCCTCGACGAGCACGTCTTCCACGCGCTCCGCGCCGGCGCCGCCGGTTTCCTCGTCAAGGACATCGAGCCGGAAGACTTCCTGCACGCCGTACGCGTCGCCGCCCGGGGGGACGCGCTGCTCGCGCCGTCGATCACCCGCCGCCTCATCGACCGGTACGTCGCCGAACCACAGCACCTGCGGGTACCGACCGGGCTGCGGGAGCTGACCAGCCGGGAACGCGAGGCCGTCGTCCTGGTCGCCCAGGGCCTGTCGAACGACGAGGTCGCGGCACGAATGGTGATCAGCCCGCTGACCGCCAAGACC
The DNA here is from genome assembly GCF_044454415.1 of Micromonospora sp. NPDC051543. Classification (NCBI taxonomy): domain Bacteria; kingdom Bacillati; phylum Actinomycetota; class Actinomycetes; order Micromonosporales; family Micromonosporaceae; genus Micromonospora; species Micromonospora sp. NPDC051543. The sequence continues at coordinate 384,785 of NZ_JBITDT010000003.1, read as the reverse complement.
CACATCAACCGGGCCATGGCCAAGCTGCACGCCCGCGACCGCGCCCAACTCGTCGTCGTCGCGTACGAGTCCGGGCTGGTGGCCCCGCGTCAGCACTGAGGTCGGCAGGCCGCCGGACCAGGGACGGCGTGCGGGCTTGCCGCGCGGCGCCCCGGTCGACCCGTGCCATGATTGCGCCCATGGGCAAGCAGCAGCACGTCGGCGAGGCCGACCGGCACAGCGGGTCGGGAACCACGGCCGACCGTTCGACCGACGGCGGGGCGGACGCGCGACTCGCCCTCGCACAGGACCCGGCAACGCCACAGATGACCCTCATCGACCTGGCGTCGGACGCGTCGGTCACGGTGCGCAAGGCGGTCGCCGCGCGGCCGGACGCGCCCGCGCAGGCCCTGCGGACGTTGACCCGGGACCACGATCGTCAGGTCCGGGAGGCGGTGGCGCGCAATCCCGCCACGTCGATCGGCAACCTCCTGCGTCTCGTCAAGGACGCCGACCGGTGGGTCCGGTGGGCCGTCGCCGGCAATCCGGCCTGCGACGAGTCGGTCCGCCGGGTGATGGTCGCCACGCCCGACAAGGAGCTTCGGGGCCTGCTCGCCGAGACCCGCGATTTGGAGCCCCACCTCGCCGCCGAGCTGGTCGAGGACGCCTCACCCGAGGTACGCGAACGACTCGCCACCCACACCCACGACCCCGAGGTCGTCGTCGCCCTGTTGGCCGACCGCACCGTCCGCGTGCGCAAGGGGCTCGCCCGCAACCCGCAGACCACCGCCGCGCAGCGCAGCGCGCTGGCCAGGGACCCGGCAGTGGACGTGCGGGCGGCCCTGGTCCGCGCGTTGGAGTTGGGCGAGGCGGATCTGGCGGTTCTGGTCGACGACCGTGCGGTGCAGGTACGCCTCGCCATGGCCACGTCCGAGCTCATCCCGTCGCACGTGCGGCAGGCGCTCGAGAACGACCCCGACGAGATGGTGGCCGCCGCAGCGCGCGACCACCGCCCCGGTGCCGGCAGCTCGCCGGTGGTGCGGGCACCCCGGATCGGGTCCCGCCGCCCCGACGGCGGCTCCCGCCGGCAGGGACGCGCCGCCACCTGACGTCGGCGGGGTCCTACGGCGTCCGCGCGCTCGGCTCACCGGCGCGATGTTCCCACCCGCGACGGGGTCGGCGGGTGACCCCGGCGCCGGTCGACGACGCCGACTCGACCGGAAGGTCCCGGCCGGCGAGGCGGCGGAGCAGGTCGCGGATCTGGCGCTTGTCCGCGGCCGAGACGCTGTCGTCCAGCAACCGTCGGCGGATGGTGCCCATGTCCGTCTCGACCTCCGCGAGCGCCCGGGGCATCACGGCCGCGTTCGGCATCGCGAGCGGCCGGATCGCGGCGGCGATGGAGAGGTCGAGGGTGGCGCAGAGGCTCCGCACCTTCGCCAGCTCGGGGTAGCGCTGCCAGTCTCCGGCGAGCCAGCGGAACAGCGTCGAGCGGCTCACCCCGGTGTGGTGGGCGATGTCGCCGACGGTCCAGCCGTGTTCCTCGCGGGCGTCGTCGACGGCCTGGCGGACGAACTGCGCGAAGGCCATCTGAGGTGTCGTGGGGTAGGTGTCCATCCTCAGGTCCTGCCCTCCCATCCGGGTTGATCTGCCCTGCGGTGACGGCGGTACCACTGATCGTCTATCAGCTTCTGCGGCGGCGCAGCGGCGCTCGGGGCGGTGGCCTACTCCTTCGGGGTGGTACGGATACTCAAATGCCGGCCGTGGCGGCGGATCGGCGGCCGCGAACGCGGTCCGCCAGGGCGAACGGGTGGGCTGGTCCGGTTCGCCGTCCCCTTCGGCGTCGACTGTCCCGTTCACGGACTGTGATGGTCGCCGCAGCACTGCGACTACAACGCGTGACCTGAGTTACCGTTCGTCGAATCAGGTACCGTCCCCTGTCACACCGTCTTCTGTACCAAGCTGGCTGCCCGCACAACGGGGAGCCGAACCGGAGGGACACACTCGTGAGGGTCCGTAGCGCAGTCCGTCAGGCCGGCCTCGTCGTGGCGATCGCCGCTCTGGCGGTGACCGCGGGATGTGCCAAGAAGGACGACAGCGAGGTCCAGGCCAGCGGGGTCAAGCTGGTCCAGGGCGGCAAGCTGACCGTCTGCACCCACCTGCCGTACCCGCCGTTCCAGTCCAAGGACGCCAGCGGCAAGGTCACCGGGTTCGACGTCGACGTGATGGACCTCGTGGCCAAGGAGTTGGGCGTCGAGCAGACGATCATCGACACGCCCTTCGAGGGCATCAAGTCCGGCCAGGACCTGAACACCGGCAAGTGCGACGCGGCCGCCGCCGGCATGACCATCACCGCCGAGCGGCAGAAGGTGATGAACTTCTCCGACCCGTACTTCGACGCCACGCAGGCGATGCTCGTCAAGACCGGCAAGCCGTACAAGTCGCTCGACGACCTGCGGGGCAAGAAGCTCGGCGTGCAGGCGGCCACCACCGGCCGCGACTACGCCCGCAAGTTCGAGAAGGAGAAGGGCCTCCAGCTCGTCGAGTTCGAGGATCTCGCCGCCCTCCAGCAGGCCGTCGCGAACGGTCAGGTCGAGGCCGCCGTCAACGACCTGCCGGTGTGGACCGAGTACCTGCGCAAGAACCCGGGTGGGTTCGCGGTGACCGCCGAGTTCGACACGGGCGAGCAGTACGGGTTCTCGGTGAAGAAGGACGGCAACCCGGAACTGCTCAAGAAGATCAACGAGACGCTGGCCAAGGCCAAGCAGGACGGCTCGTACGACACGATCTACTCCAAGTGGATCGGCAAGAAGCCGAACGCCTGATCGACGCTCCAAAGGGGTAGGGCGCGCGGACCGCGTGCCCTACCCCGTCGGCACAATCCGGGAAGGCAACGAGCCAACGTGAAGCTGCGCCGCCGCCAGCGGGAACGACTGTCCCTCGGTATCCAGTACCTGGTCTTCGTCGCGATCATCGCCGCGGTGCTCCTCGCCGCGGACTGGGGCCGACTCGCCGACGCGTTCTTCCGCGTCGACATCATCGAGTCGATGTTCCCGACGATCATCACGGTGGCGCTGCGCAACACGATCCTCTACACGTTGGGCGCGTTCGCCTTCGGCCTCGTGTTCGGGACCGTCCTCGCGCTCATGCGGCTGTCCCGGGTGGCGCCGTACCGCTGGCTGGCGACCGCCTACATCGAGCTGTTCCGGGGGCTGCCGGCGCTGCTGGTGCTCTTCCTCGTCGGGTACGGCATCCCCATCGCCTTCCCGGAGCGGGAGATCCCCGGCGGCGTGTTCGGCTCGATCGCTATCGGTCTCGGGTTGACTGCCGCGGCGTACATGGCCGAGACCATCCGCGCCGGCATCCAGGCCGTGCCGAAGGGGCAGATGGAGGCCGCCCGTACCCTCGGCATGTCGCACTTCACCGCCATGCGCACGATCGTCATCCCGCAGGCGTTCCGGATCGTCATCCCGCCGCTGACGAACGAGCTCATCCTGCTCACCAAGGACTCGTCGTTGGCGTACGTGCTGGGCGTGACGGCACAGACCATCGAGGTCACCAAGTTCGGCCGGGACATGCTCAACGACCGGGTGAACGCCACCCCGCTGCTGGTGGCCGGCCTCGCCTACCTGGTCATCACCCTGCCGCTGTCCCAGGTGGTACGCCGCCTCGAACTCCGCTACGCCAAGGCCCGGTGACCCGCATGACGACCACCCCCTCCCGTCCCGCCGTCGAGATCCGTGACCTGCACAAGTCGTTCGGGTCGATCGAGGTGCTCAAGGGCATCGACTTCGAGGTCGGCCAGGGCGAGGTCGTCTGTGTGATCGGGCCGTCCGGGTCCGGCAAGTCGACCCTGCTGCGCTGTGTCGACCTGTTGGAGGAACCCACCGCCGGCACGATCTGGGTGAACGGCGTGGAGATGACCGACCCGGACGTCGAGATCGACGCGGTCCGCCGGGGCATCGGCATGGTGTTCCAGTCGTTCAACCTGTTCCCGCACCTGACCGTGCTCCGCAACCTCACCGTCGCGCAGCGCAAGGTGCTGCGCCGCTCCCGCGCCGAGGCCGAGCGGATCGCGCGGGCCAACCTGGAGCGGGTCGGCCTCACCGACAAGGCCGACGCGTTCCCCGCGCAGCTTTCCGGCGGGCAGCAGCAGCGGGTCGCGATCGCCCGGTCGCTCTCGATGGACCCGAAGCTGATGCTCTTCGACGAGCCGACCTCGGCGCTCGACCCGGAGTTGGTCGGTGACGTGCTCACCGTCATGCGGGGGCTCGCCGAGGACGGCATGACGATGATGGTGGTCACCCACGAGATGGCGTTCGCCCGGGACGTCGCCGACCGGGTCGTGTTCATGGACGGTGGCGTCGTCGTCGAGCAGGGGCCGCCGCAGGAGGTGCTGGGCGCGCCGAAGCACGAACGGACCCGCGCGTTCCTCGCCCGCGTCCTCGACCCGACCCACGCGCGGCTCGGCCAGCCCGAGCAGTCGCCCGCGCCGCCCCAGGCCCCCAGCCTGCCGGCCGACGACCGCCACGGTCTCTGACACCACCAGCTCCGGCCGATCGATGGCCGTTGTGATGTCGCGGTAATCTTCCTGCAATCAGACCTGTACTTTCGTCGATGGATTACATAAGTTGGGTTCATCCATCGAAAGTTCTGAGTCTTCCGAGCGAAGTCCGCGACGATCCTCACCCCAGTCGTGCTGCCGCCTTGTGCTCGGCGGTCGATGCACCCTGCGCTCGTCGCGTCTTCGCCCGGTCGGGAACGGAGACCCATGGACGATCACGCCGTTGGCTCCCATCGCCACCTGTCCCGCCGATCACTGATCGCCACCGGGGCGCTCGCAGCCGGAGCGTTGGGCGCGTCCGCCCCCACGCTCGGGAGCGCCTTCGGGGGCAGCCCCGCGCAGGCCGCCGCCGGAGTGACCAGGAAGGTCACCATCTACGCCGAGCAGTTGCCCGGCGGGCTGTACGGCTACGGCCTCGCACCGGGCCAGGCCACCGTGCCCGGGCCGGTGCTGGAGATCTACGAGGGCGACACCCTGGAGATCACCCTGGTCAACACCACCGACCAGCGGCTGTCCATCCACCCGCACGGCGTGGACTACAGCACCGAATCGGACGGTAGTCCGTTCAACGACTCCTTCAACGACCCCGGCGAGACACGGACGTACGTGTGGCGCTCACACGAGATGGTCGCCGCGTCGGGCCGCCGGTACATGCCCGGCAGCGCCGGCTACTGGCACTACCACGACCACGCCATGGGCACCGACCACGGCACGGCCGGCGTCGCGAAGGGACTGTACGGCGCGCTGATCGTCCGGCGGCGGGGCGACATCCTGCCGGAGAAGCAGTTCACGGTCGTGTTCCACGACATGACGATCAACAACCGGATGGCCCCGAACACACCCATGTTCGAGGCGAACCTGGGCCAGCGGGTGGAGTGGCTCGCCATCGGGCACGGCAACCTGTTCCACACCTTCCACCTGCACGCCCACCGCTGGGCGGACAACCGCACCGGGATGCTCGAAGGGCCGGCCGACCCGAGCCTGGTCGTCGACAACAAGGACCTCAACCCGGGCAGCTCGTTCGGGTTCCAGGTGCTGGCCGGGGAGGGCGTCGGGCCCGGCGCGTGGATGTACCACTGCCACGTGCAGAACCACTCCGACGGCGGCATGGCCGGGATCTTCCTGGTGCGCAACGCCGACGGCAGCATGCCCCCCGGCGCCGAGGAGGCGATCCACCGGTTCCAGGGCCACACCCACACGCACGGAAGCTGACCGAAAGGTGGGGACGGGGATGACCAGAGACCTACGACGAACCCTCGCCGCGATAGCGGCCTTCGCCACGCTGATCCCGGCCACGACCACGGCATCGGCGGCGGCAGCCGCGCCGCGAGCGGCGACCGCGGCGCCAGCGCCGACGCAGCAGAGCGGGACGGCGGTGCTCGTGTTCCACGGGCCGGTGGCCGAGCAGCAGGACCCGGTGGCGCGCGCGGTGGACACCATCCGACAACTTGCGGCCAGTCATGACATCGATGTCATGGCCACCACGGACCCGGGTGTGTTCACTGCGACCAAGCTGTCCGCGTACCGCAGCGTGGTGTTTCTCTCGGCGACGGGCGCCGCGCTCAACCGCGACCAGGAGTCGGCGCTCCAGGCCTACATGAAGGCCGGCGGCGGCTTCGTCGGCATCGCCGACGCCGCCCGCGCGCAGGTCGACTCGACCTGGTTCACCGGCCTGATCGGCGCCCGCCCGGCCGGCGCGATCCCGGTGGCCGAGCCGGTGGCCCGGGTGACCGCCAGCGGCGAGAACCCGCCCACCGAGACCAAGGAGAAGCTGACCGACGGCGACGCCAATACGAAGTGGCTGGTCCGCACGCCCACGGCCTGGGTGACCTACGAGCTGGCCGCGCCGAAGAGGATCACCGGGTACGCGCTGACGTCGGCCAACGACTTCGTCGGGCGGGACCCGAAGGACTGGACCCTGCAGGGCTCCACGGACGGCCAGAGCTGGACCGATCTGGACCAGCGCACCAACCAGACGTTCGCCGAACGGTTCCAGACCCGGCGGTTCGACATCGCCTCGCCGCAGGAGTTCAGCCGCTATCGGCTGAACATCACCGCCAACAGCGGTGAGCCGCTGATCCAGCTCGCCGACCTGCGCCTGTTCACCGGCACGGCCACCGCGCCGCCGCCGACCCCGGTGAACCGGGCGGTGGTCGACATCCTGGACCGCAAGCACCCGGCCACCGCGTCGCTGCCGCTGACCCTCACCCGGTCGGACCGCTGGGACAACTGGGAGACGAACCCGATCGGCGCGGTGCACACCCTCGCCCAGGTCGAGGAACGGCACTACGACCCGGGTCCGGGCGCGAACGGCCCGTTCCACCCGGTGTCCTGGTGCCGGGACTACGACGGCGGGCGGTCGTTCTACACCGGCATGGGCCACACCGAGGGCAGCTACGGCGAGGAGGCGTTCCGCGCGCACCTGACCGGGGCGCTGAACTGGACCACCGGCCGCGTACGCGGTGACTGCCAGGCGACGATCGCCGCGAACTACAAGGTCGAGCGGCTGACCGCCGCGAACCAGACCGGGCAGCTCGACCAGATCGGCGAGCCGCACGGGCTCACCATCGCCCCCGACGGCACCGTCTTCTACGTCGGCAAGGCGGCCTGCCCGAGCGGCCCGATCGCGGACTGGAACGATGAGAAGGTCGGCCTGGGCTGCGGCACCATCCACTCCTTCGACCCGCGCAGCAAGCAGGTCAAACTGCTCACCACCCTGAAGGTGATGGGCAACCGGGGCAGCGGCTCGGAGCTGGTGAAGAACGAGGAGGGCCTGCTCGGCATCGTGCCCGACCCGAAGTTCGCCGAGAACGGCTGGCTCTACGTCTACTGGATGCCGCACGAGTCGATCGACCGGGTCAAGCGGGTCGGGCAGCGCACCGTCTCCCGCTTCACGTACGACCGGGCGACCCAGACGATCGACCAGGGCACCCGCAAGGACCTGTTGCAGTTCCCGGTGCAGATCCACAGCTGCTGCCACGCGGGAGGTGGCATGGCGTTCGACGCCAAGGGCAACCTCTACGTCGGCTCCGGCGACAACAACTCCTCCGAGGGGTCGCAGGGCTACTCCGGCAACAACTGGACCGAGGAGTACCAGGGGATCTCGTTCCAGGACGCCCGCCGCACGTCGGGCAACACCAACGACCTCGCCGGGAAGATCATCCGGATCCATCCGGAGGCGGACGGCACGTACACCATCCCGCCGGGCAACCTCTTTCCGCCGGGCACCGAGAAGACCCGGCCGGAGATCTACGTGATGGGCGTGCGCAACATCGCCCGCCTCCAGATCGACCCGGTACACCAGTGGCTGACCGCCGGCTGGGTCGGCCCGGACGCCTCGTCGCCCAGCCCGACCCTCGGTCCGGCGAAGTACGAGACGGCCACCATCATCACCTCGGCCGGCAACCAGGGCTGGCCGTACTGCATGGGTAACCGGCAGCCGTACCGGGACCGCAGCAACACCGACGCCAGCGTGCTCACCGGCTGGTACGACTGCGACAACCTGAAGAACACCTCGCCGCGCAACACCGGACTGGAGGACATCCCGGCGGCCCGGGACAACATGATCTGGTACTCGCCGGACGGCGGCGGCCCGGTCTTCCCGAAGCGGACCGACGGCAGCGGCCTCCCGACCTACGTCGCGGCCGACGCCACCTACACGCAGCCGTACCTGCGCGGCGGCGGACAGGCCATCATGTCCGGCCCCACCTACCACCGCAGCCTCGTCGACACCGGCAGCGGCGTCGCGTGGCCGGAACACTGGGACGGCAAGTGGTTGATCGGCGACCAGTCGAACCCGGTCAACCGGGTCGCGGTCACCGTCGACGAGGCCGGCGTGCCGCAGGCCGCCCCGCCGGTGTACGCCGAGTCGCTGCGGGCCATCATTCCCAGCGGCAACGGCGACAACCGGTTGCAGAGCTGGATGGACGCCAAGTTCGGCCCGGACGGCGCGCTCTACCTGCTCGACTACGGAGGCGGGTTCTTCAGCCTGCACCCCAACCAGAAGCTGATCCGGGTCACCTACACCGGTGGCGCGCCGACCCCGGCACCCGCAGCGACCTCGGTGGCCGTGCAGAACAAGCCGTTGACGATCGCCTTCACCGGCTCGAAGTCCGGCGGCGTGAGCCACCGGTGGGAGTTCGGCGACGGCGGCACGTCGACCGAGGCGGACCCCCGACACACGTACGCCAAGGTGGGCACCTACACCGCGAAGCTCACCGTCACGTACGCCGACGGCGAGACGGCGACCGTGCGGACCACCGTCACGGTCGGATGCGCGGTGCCCGACGCCCGGGCCACGGTCTGGTTCGGCGACACCGACACCGGCGTGCCCAGTCGGACGGTCGGGCAGGGCTGCACGATCAACGACCTCATCGACGACGAGAGCACCTGGCCCGACCACAACGCCTTCGTCCGGCACGTCAGCGCGGTGACCCGCGCGTTGCAGGACGACGGTCTGCTCAACACCCGTGAGGCGGGCACGCTCACCCGCCTGGCCGCCGCCTCCGACATCGGCCGGGACGGTCGCACCGGGTACGAGCCGCTCTACGACGGTACCGCCGAGTCGCTACGCGGTTGGGAGCAGGCCCCGACGGGCTCGTTCAGCATCCAGCCCGACGGGGCGCTGCGCTCCAGCGGCGGCCTCGGCATGCTCTGGCACACCAGGGAGTTGGGCGACTTCTCGCTGAAGGTGCAGTTCAAGGACATCGCGCCGGGCACCAACCGGGCCAACACCGGTGTCTTCATCCGCTTCCCGGACCTGCGGGTGCCGCTGGAGCAGCGGCCACCGGGCAGCTGCGGCACCATCGGGTCGGCCCGGACCTCGACCGCCTGGATGGCGATCTACTGCGGACACGAGATCCAGATCTACGACGGCGAGAGCGGCGAGCCGCAGAAGACCGGCTCGGTCTACAACTTCGACCCGGTGCCGCTCGCCCAGGCCGGCGTCACCCCGAAGAACGTGTGGAACGACTACGAGATCCGCGTGGTCGGGCAGCACTACACGATGATCCGCAACGGCGTGGTGATCAACGAGTTCGACAACACGCCGGGCAAGCAGTCATCCCGGGCCGGCGACCCGCCGACCGACCTGCGGCAGTTCCTGCGCGGCTTCATCGGCCTGCAGAACCACGGTGACAACGACCTGACCGAGTTCCGCAACATCCGCGTGCGCGAGCTCTAGGAGAGACGATGATCCGACGACTCACGGCCGCGCTGGCGGCGGTCCTGCTCACGGTCGCGCCGTTGGCCGCGCCACCCGCCTCCGCCGCCCCGCGTGCCGCTGCGGACCAGGTGCTCACCTGGACGGCCGACGACAACATCACCCGCTACAAGTCCGTCCCCACCACCGCGGTGGCCGGCGCGACGACGATCATCTGGGAGAACAGCGCGGCCACCGGCAACACCACCGGAATGCCGCACACGCTGACCTTCGACACGTCCACGGAGGGCTACAACCACGACGTCACCCTCAACATCCTGGCCAGTCCGTTCGACGCCAACAACGGCCGCCACGAGGCGACCGTCACGCTGACGCCGGGCCGCTACCGCTACTTCTGCTCGATTCCCGGCCACAGCCAGATGGTTGGCGAGCTGGTGGTCACCGACGGCGGGGGAGGGGGCGACACCACGCCACCGACCGTCACCGCCGCCGTGTCCGGTGACCGCGACGGCGACGGCAACTACGTGGGCGCGGCGACGGTGACCGTCACGGCCACCGACGCGGGTTCCGGTGTGGACACCGTCGAATATCAGGTCGACGACACCAGCTTCCAGCCGTACACCGAGCCGGTGCGGGTCAGCGCGGTCGGCGACCACTCGGTCCAGTTCCGCGCCACCGACGAGGCCGGTAACACCAGCGCGGTCGGCTCGGTGTCGTTCCGGGTCGTCGAGCCGAGCGAGGAGGACACCACCGCGCCGGTGGTCACGGCCGCGCTGACCGGCGACCGCGACGGCGACGGCAACTACATCGGTACGGCCACCGCCACGCTGACCGCCACCGACGCCGGGTCGGGGGTCGCCACCATCGAGTACGCCCTCGACGGGGCCGCCTTCACGGCGTACACGAGTCCTGTCGTGGTGACCGCCACCGGGATGCACATGCTGCACTACCGGGCCACCGACGTCGCCGGTAACACCTCGGCCGAGCAGATGGCCCACTTCACCGTCGTCGCGCCGCCGGCCGAGGACACCACCCCACCGACCGTGACGGCCACGGTGGCCGGTGACCGCAACGGCGATGGCGCGTACGTCGGCGGCGCGACCGTGACCGTCACGGCCACCGACGCCGATTCGGGCGTGGCGCGGACCGAGTACGCCCTCGACAGCGGAGCGTGGACCGCGTACACCGCGCCGGTCGTCGTCCGCACCGTCGGGGCGCACACCCTGCGCTACCGGGCGACGGACACCGCCGGCAACACCGCTCCCGAGCAGTCGGCGACGTTCACCGTCGTGGCCGACGGCACCGACGCCTGCCCCGCCTCCGACACGCGGGACACGGTGGTCATCGACGGCGTCGACACGGCAGTGGCGAACGTCGACACCGGGAACGGCTGCACCATCAACGATCTGATCGACGAACACGCCGACTATCCCGGCCACGCCGACTTCGTCCGGCACGTCGAGGCGGTCACCACCACGCTGGTGAACGCCGGAACGCTCAGCAAGCGCCAGCAGGGCGCCATCGTCCGGGCCGCGGCCCGATCGGACGTCGGCGCATGAGCCCCCGCATCTCATTCAGAGGGAGAACCACGATGCCCGGACGTACCGTCGCCAAGCTGGCCACCGTGAGCGCCGTCATCGCCGCCTCGGTGCTGGCCGTGGCGCCCACCGCCCACGCCGACCTGGTCACCCACTGCATTGGCACCGGCGGTGCGGTGACCGTGCCCAACGACCTGCTCGTCCCGGCCGGTGAGTCCTGCGCGCTGACCGGCACCACGATCACCGGCAACGTCACCGTCGCCGCCGGCGCCAACCTGGTGGTCACCGGCGGCCGGGTCAGCGGAGAGGTGCGGGTCGCCGCCGACGGCTACCTCGACGCCACCGAGACGACCGTCGACGGCCAGGTCGTGCTGGCCGCCGGGGGCTACGGCGTCTTCCTGTCCGACGCCCGGACCGGCGCGTTGACCGTCCGGCCGAAGGGCTCGGCGACCATCGACAGCTTCCTGTTCGCCGAGGCGTCGACGATCGGCGGGAACGTCACCGTCGGCGCCGGTGAGGTACGGCTCGACGGGGGCACCCAGGTGACCCGCAACGTCAGCAGCACCGGCACGTACTACACCGACGTGCACGACTCGTTCGTCGACGGCACCCTCTCGGTGCTCAACAGCGCCACCGGCAGTGTCGTGTGCGGCAGCGCCGTCCGGGGCAAGGCCACCTTCGCCGGCAACCTCGGCGGCGTCCAGCTCGGCCCGAACGGAACCCTGGACAGTTGCGCCTCGGGCGGCTACTGGGGCACGGACGTCAGCGTCACCAACACCACCGGTGGCGTCACCGTCGACGACAACATCATCAACGGCCAGTTGACCGTGACGGGCAACGACCCGGCCGCGCAGGTGGCGGCGAACAACCGCATCCGGGGCGGCGTGACGGGCGACCAGGCCGCGCCGACCGCCAACCGGGCGGCCCGGATGACCGCCCCGGATCGGGCGGACGCGGGCGACGAGCGGGCCGAGGTTCGTCGTACGTCGGCGGTCCAGGAGGCCACCGAGGCGGGAGCGGCGAAGCTCTGACGTACCGCTCACGATGGCGGCCGGTCACCTTCCGGGGTGACCGGCCGCCATCGTCGTATCGGGACGGATCGTAGCCGCGGGTGGGGGCCGGAGCGCCCAGAACTCGCCAGCGAGGGGGTTATGAGGGACTTGGCCGCTCGGTAGCGTTGAGGCAACGTCGGCCCTGGATACGGCCGGTGTTGTCGCGCTACGAGGAGGTTCGGGATGGATCTCGCGCCGGAACTGACTTTCGGGCAGCAGTTGAAGGCTTACCGCGAGCGGTCCGGCAAAACCCGCGCGGTGCTCGGTGGGTTGGTCGGTCGCAGTGCCGAGTGGGTCAAGGCGGTGGAGACCGACCGGATCCTGCCGCCCCGTATTCACATGCTGGACCGGATCGCGCGTGCTCTGAAAGTCGAAGTGTCCGTCCTTGCCGGCGAGTTGGGGGCGCGGTCTGCTGCTGTCAATGGGCCGGAGCACCCCGCGCTGGCGTCGGTGCGGGACGCGGTGAACCGCTTCGAGGCTTTCGACGAGATCCCGCCGGAGTCGTTGACGAGACTGAGGGACCGGCTCGCGATGGCCTGGCGTGCGCGTCATCAGGCGTCGGATCACCGTACGGTGTTGGGCGGATTGTTGCCGGGGTTGCTACGTGACGTGCAGCGTGCTGCATTGGCGTACGAGGGTGACGAGCGTCGGCAGGCTCAGTCACTGTTGGCGGAGACGTTCGGGCTGGCGCAGATGTTCCTCGCCTATCAGCCCGCCGCCGAGTTGTTGTGGCGGGTCGCCGACCGGGCGATGGTGGCGGGGCAGGAGTCTGGCGACCCGGAGGCGGTGGCGTGCGCGGGGTGGTTCCTGTGCCAGGTGCATCGGGATGCCGGTGACTGGGACACCGCGATGGCGGTGACCGTGAACCTCCTGTCGGCGCTGGAATCCCGTGCGGCCGAGGGGAACACGAACTTGTTGGCGCTCTGGGGTGCGTTGAACTTCGAGGCTGCCTACACCGCCGCCCGTGCTGGTGAGGAAGGTAGGGCCTGGCGGTACTGGGATCGCGCGGATCGGGTGGCGCAGCGCCTGCCAACGGGTTTCTATCAGCCGCAGACATCGTTCTCGAAGGTCATCATGGGCGCTCATGCGGTGACCGTAGCGGTGGAATTGCAGAAGTCCGGTGAGGCGGTGAGACAGGCGCGCCGTCATGACTCCGCGGCGATCCCGTCGAGGCCGCGCCGGGCACGCCATATCATCGAGGTCGCGCGGGCGCATCACGGCAAGAACGACAAGGAAGCGGCCGTGTCGACCCTCCGGCAGGCGTACGAGTCGGCACCGGAGACCATCCGCTTCAACGGGTACGCCCGCCAGATCACCATGGACCTGCTCGACGGGCCGCGTTCCACTCGTGAGGACGCCCGTGAACTCGCCGTCAAGGTCGGGCTTATCTCGTAATCCAGAGGTAGGAACTCTACCCATTCCGTTCCGCGACCCACCGTAGCTTCTTGCTCACGGGATGCGGCGGGCGGTGCGGGTATCGCCTGGTCGCCGCGTCCCTCAGCTTCGAGGCCAGGGAGCCCTCCTCGTGCTCGAACGAGGGAGAGGTCGGTGCGGCGCGTTTCTTATGAGGAGTACCTGTCGGCCACCGCGCTGACGCTCGCCCGCAGGCATCGACCGGTCTGGTCGTGGCGGCTCTGGCGACACGTCTGCCGCTGCGGAGCAGACCTGCCCTGCCGTGCCCGGCACCGGATCCCGATCAGTCGTGGCCATTGGCCCCAGGAGGGTGAGCAGTGAGCAGTGGGCGGCGAGAGGCGAACGTCACGGTTCACATCCGGGGCTCGTACGACAGGTGTAACGGCTGCCGGACGTCGTGGACGCGGCTCACGTCGTACCCCTGCTGGCAGGGCGGATGGGCGACCAGGCGGCAGACGCCGGCGATGATTGCCTGCCTCCTGGCTGGTGCACGGTGACCGCCCACGGCCCGGTCATGCCGATCTGGAGCTGCGGTGGCTGCGGCCTGCCCTGGCCCTGCGTGACCCGCAAGCGCGAGTTGCGCGCGGAGTATGGGGACGCTCCGGTGTCGTTGGCCCTCTACCTCGGGTCCTATCTCGTACAGGCGACCGAGGACATGCACTGGACACCGGCCGGTGTGCTGCACCGCCGATTCCTCGGATGGACCAGGGATACCGAGCTGCCAAAGCCGTCAGTACCGCAACCGAGCCATCCCGCCTGAGCAAGCCCTAGTTGACCGGCACCCTGGCCGGGCCGTCTCGCCGCCGCCCAGCCCGCGCTTGCGTGCCAGCGTCGGCGGCATCCCGGATTGTGTCAGAGGTCGCTGGTCGGCGCCCGGTGCGGACGAGTCGGTGTCGGCTGGTCCGCCAGCTCTTGCGGGGGAGTGAGCCAGGCGAGTGGTTGTCCGGTGAGAGCGGCTTCGGCGAGGCGGAGGGCGCTGGCGGTCTTGAGCGCCGCTCGTGAGCTGTCGATCCAACGCTGCACGTTGCCGATGCCCTGGTGGCGGTACTCGACGGCTTGGACGAGGCATTCCAACTTGTCGGCGTCGCGGGCGACGATGGCTTCGAGTGTCTCGCCGGCTTCGTATTCGGCGACTGCGGCGGTGATGACGTCGGCGACGGCCGGTGGGCAGGCGGCGACCTGGTCGGCGGTGACGGCAGTGTTGGGTGCGGCGGTGAGGTAGCGCTTGGCGATGTGGGGGATGTCGGTGATCCGCGTCTCCTGGGTGTCGTGCAGGGTGCAGAGCATCGACACGCGGGCTGGGTCGGCGCCCTCCATGGCGGCGAGCATCATTCCGATGAGCGCGGTCCGGAACGAGTGTTCGGCGATGGACTCGGGTTGCTTGACGCCGACGAACCACCAACCGGTGCGGGCGGCGCGTTTGAGGACGCCGGCTTCGAAGATGAAGCTCATCGCTGCGGCGGCGTCGTGGTCGTCGGTCATCTGCCCGTCCCTGTGCCGGTGAGTCCGTCCGCCCGCAGGCGGTAGGCGATAGAGGTTAGTTCCTGTCGCGACTGTGCGGAGATCCGGTCACTGTCCAGGAGCGGGACGCTGCGGTCGAGGAGCGCCCGAGTTGCGGCGGGATTGTCAAGAGCGATTCCGCGTCGTGCCGTCAGCAGAGCCCAGATGTTGTGGATGTTGAGATCCACGAAGGGGTGCCCTGGTTCGAGGCGATGAACCAGGTGCCGAAGGAGGGTTGAGCCGTGCCAGTCCGCGAGCGGTTCGGGCATGAAGGAGTCGTCGCGGTGGCGGTACGGGATCTCGCCTACCCAGTAGGCCGAGTAGTTGAGGGCCGCTCGCTCGCAGGTGTCGTCGGGATGCGCCCGAGCGATGAAATCCCGCAACGGCTCCGGGTCTCCCTGCTTGGCGAGGGACGTGACGACGGAGCGGGCGTCCGGCCAAAGCGGTGACCAGGTGCGAAAGGCCGTCGCTTGGTGTGCTCGGGTGGTGGTCTGGGTGAGCCAGTCTGTTGCTGCCTTGGTGGGGTCCATGCCGGCGAGGAAGCAGGCTTGCCGGTGTAGCAGCACGTTGCGATGCCGGCCGGCGGCGGCCCGTTCGGCGAGCACGTGAAGATGAGCGAAGAACGCACGTTGCTCGTCGACGGGCAGGGCGGGCCCGGACGCTACTGGACCTCGGCGGGGATGGGCGAGAGGTAGTCCTCTGGTGATTGTCGGTGGCTGCCGGAGGACGGCCCAGAGGATCAGATCGGTCAAACGGTGGGTGAGTACGGACCAGCCCAGCGGCTGTTCGGCGATGTCGCAGCGGTCCACA
Organism: Micromonospora sp. NPDC051543; assembly: GCF_044454415.1. Taxonomy (NCBI): domain Bacteria; kingdom Bacillati; phylum Actinomycetota; class Actinomycetes; order Micromonosporales; family Micromonosporaceae; genus Micromonospora; species Micromonospora sp. NPDC051543. The sequence goes on along the minus strand of NZ_JBITDT010000003.1, from coordinate 368,771 downwards.
TGCTCGTTGAGGACTGCGGCGAGGATGAGATCCGCTTCGGCGGCATCGTCGAGCGCGGCGAGGAGGAGTGTGTTCGCGCCGAGCCGTCCGAGCCTGCCTCGGACGGTGATCGCCTGTCCGAGCGGTACTGCGGTGAATGGTCTTCGCCCGGATTCCCAGCTCTGCACGGTCACGCGATCGACCTCCAACTCGACGGCAAGCTGCTCCTGCGTGAGCGGGATGGATTCCCGGATCAGCTTCAACAGGTAGCCGGTTATCTCGCCGCGATGTGGCGCTGATCGTCCGCGACCCTGCATGCGTCATCCCTACATTGACCCGTGGTCGACGTTCCGCTGTGAAACGAATGCTGCGGAAGCCCATCTCGCCTGTTCAGTCGTACTGCGGGTGAGTCGAACCGCCGTCGTCGTGATCGTAGCGTCGCAGTTACCGAACGTTCCAGATCCGGTCCCGTGGTTCGGGGTCGGCCACGACGTGCTGCGCGGTGGAGGGAGCCAGCGATGCGGAACAGGACACCACCAGGGCGACGAGTCACCTACGACCAGTACCTGATCGCCGTCGCGATGACCCTGGCGCGGCGACACCGCCCGGCCTGGTCGTGGCCGAAGTGGGGGTGGATCTGTCGCTGTGGGGGCGACCTGCCCTGCCGTAGCCGACACCGAATCCCGATCGGTCGGGGCCACTGGCCCGCCGAGGAGGAGCAGTGAGCAACCAAGCGCTGCCGAGCATGACCATGCACGATCCGGTGCTGCCGATCTGGAGTTGCGGCGGCTGCGACGCGCCCTGGCCCTGCCGCACGCGGCAGCGCGAGCTACGTGCAGAGTTCGACGACGCTCCGCTCTCCCTGGCCTTCTACCTGGGTGCCCAACTGGTGCGGGCCTCCGAAGACCTGACCTGGGTGCCGGCGGGGACGCTGCACAGACGCTTTTTTGGCTGGCTTCGGTGAGTATCCTGCGATCCGGCGACGAGAAGTTCCACTACAGCGACGGCTCCCACAAGTGGGTGCCGCCAGATCCGGACTACGACCAAGAGATCTGGGACGAACAGGTCCGCCAACACAAGCATGGCCACCTGAGGAACGCGCACCCGAAGGTGCGGGTCCAGCGTCTCGTCTGATGCCAGGCCTCCGACTACACGAGGTCTCCGGTCTTCAAGTTCCTGCGGTTGCTGAGCGTCCGCCGGAGACCTCGCCGCATGTCGATCGCTGGCCCGCGACGAACCGCGGGCCAGCTCAGATCGACGACCGCTCTAGAAATTACCGGCGGAGTTGCACTTCACCTTCTGGTCTAGGCAGTTGCGGACCCTTGCCGCCAGCGCCTCGTCCTTCCAGGCGTTGAAGAAGTCCGCGTGCATCGAGAACGAGGTGCCGGACGCGAGGCTGATGCCGTCCGTGTTCGCGCTCAACGGGTATGAGATCACGAAGGAAACCGACGGGACGGGCACCGGGTGGCTCTTCGGGCAGGCTCCGGTGTGGTCGCCGTTGGCCATGTGTGCCTTGTGGTCGGGGCTGTCCAGGTGCTTGCCGTCCCAGCAGTCCGGGAAGGTGATCTGCCGGACGACGTGCGCGGTCTTGGCGCAGACCGGGAAGGTCTTGTCGGCGCTGCGGCCGACCTCGCCGCCGATGCCGGCGCACCAGAAGTGGTTGCCCTGCTTGTCCGGGGTGTCCACCTGGTTCTTGGCATTGCCGGTGATCATTCGCAGACCGAACGGGAAGGGCTGGGTCTTGCTCGGGTCCTTCAGGCGGGATCCGTAGTAGACGGTCACCTCGGTCGGGTCGACGACCTTGCCGTTCTGGTACATGGTCGGCACCCAGTAGGCCGACTGGTCGTCCGGCGAGTTGCAGGTGGTCGCCTTTGACGCCCGCAGCGACTCCGCGGTCGAGTTGGCGTCGGTCGACTTGTTGCCCCAGAAGGTGTGGTTGTGCGAGGCGCCGACCAGCTTGGGCAGGACGATCGGGTCGTCACCGTTGTGGTGGCTGACCGTGCAGCCGACGTTGAACTCGGCAACCTTCACCGGGTTGCCGGTCACCGGCTTCGGCTTGCGCGCGAAGAACGCCCTCGTCGCGGCGGCCTGCGCGGCGGCGTCGACGGTGATCCAGCCACCCGACGTGGTCGGCGGAGCGGCGCTCGTGGACGAGGTGCCCGGCTTGGCCGGCGCGGACGGGCTGGTCGGGGTGCCCGGGGCGCTCGGCGTGGTCGCCGCGTCGCCCGCCGGGGCGGTCGGCGTCGCGGGCCCGGACGAGCCGATGCCGGTGTCGCTGGACGGGCCGGACGCGCCGGGCGTGCCCGGAGCCTCCTTGCATCCGCCGGTGAACGCCAGGCCCACCACCAGCAGGGCGGTCAGGGCATGACGGTGTCGAGGGGTGGGTCGCAGATATGTCAACGGGGGTGCACCTTCCTTCCGAGAAGAAAGAGTACGAGTCGACCCCCTGCGGCTATCCGGCCGCGCCGATTAAATATGCCTTAAATATCGCTCCGGGATTGCCCTGTCAGCTCTGCGCGACGGTCTGTCCTGTCGATTGGATATCGATTTTCGAAAAGACGTAATCCGCGACTCCCTCGGCAGTCCATCCCCGCTGTCGCGCTGGTGCCGGCGATGTCGCCAGCATCCCACGGGGTCGTCCGCCCCGGTGCCCGTCGGCCGCGCGAGGATGTCGCGACAGACGCCGGGTTCCGGGTCGTGTCCGTATCGACGAGCGGGTCGGCTCTACCGTCAACGGCCGGCTGACCGCCACCGCCACCGTCGAGGCGGTCCAGGAGGCCACCGGTGCGCGAGCCGTTCAGCCGTTGGGCTCTGGTCAAGGAGCACACGGCGAGTGGCGCGTCTGCGGTTGAGTGCGCCCAACGGGATTCACACAAGCCGTTCAAAGGTGTGCGGGAAATCACCGTGTCGGTAGCGGAGGCGCACCGCTGCCCCCTATTCACTCGCGTGTCCCGCACCCCCGATGGTGCGGCAGTCGCCGGTAAGAGGAAATCAAGCGGTCGTACACCGGCCCCTCCTAGTCTTCGTAAGGTCGGTGGGTCGACCGTCACCGGAGCGCGACTGCCGTTAGATGGCGTCGCCACCGCGTTGTCACCATTAATTACGGAGTAGTTGAAACCCGCTATGCCCGCGACCAGGAAAACCAGAGCCGTGCCACGTCGCCCCGATCAGGCGTGGTCCCACGGTCTCGAGCCGTCCGGCTTCGACGATTTTGCAGCCGCGGAGTACGGGAAGTTGTTCGGGTCCTTCACGGTCGACGCCGACGGAACGGTCGCGGTGACGGAACTCGTCGGCCGGCTGCGCGCCGCCGGCATCTCGGAGACGGACCCGCGCCTGGCCGAGGTGCGGTCCGCCACCAGCGGCGACGGTCCGGGCCGCATCGACATATCCCGCTTCATCGCCTGGTGCAGGACGGGTGGCGGTGTCATCGAGAGGTCCCTTCGCGGAGACCTCGTCATTCCGGACTTCGCCGCCTTGCAGACGGAGATCTTCTCGATCTACGAGGGCCTCCGGGGTGTCGATGGGGGGCAAGTCGCCGATTACATCCCGCAGCTCGGCCGCGTCGATCCGGAAAATTTCGGGATCGCGTTGTGCACGACCGACGGCCAGCGCTTCGCCCTGGGGGACGCCGAGACCCCGTTCTGCGTCCAGTCGGTCTGCAAGCCGATCAACTATTGTCTCGCGCTGGAGCAGCACGGTGCCGAACAGGTCCACCGGCACGTGGGGCGGGAACCCAGCGGTCGCGGGTTCAACGAGCTGACATTGAACAACGAAGGCCTCCCGCACAACCCGATGATCAATTCCGGGGCGATCATGTGCTGCTCGCTGCTGCGCCCGAGATGGGAGATGGCCGACCGTTTCGACCACGTCGCCGAAACGTGGCGCAGCTTGGCCGGTGGCGGGACGGTCGGCTTCAACAATGCCGTCTATCTCTCGGAACGGCGTACGGCGGATCGGAACTTCGCTCTCGGTTACTTCATGCGTGAGCACCGGGCGTTTCCGGACGGCACCGACCTCACCGAGACATTGGAGTTCTACTTCCAGTGCTGTTCCATCGAGGTCGACGCGCGGTCGCTCTCGGTCGTTGCCGCCTCGCTCGCCAACGGCGGCGTCAACCCCCTCACCCGGGAGCGGATCTTCTCCGCTGACACCGCACGCAAGTGCCTGTCGCTGATGTCGTCGTGCGGGATGTACGACTATTCGGGCGAGTTCGCCTTCACGATCGGTCTGCCGGCGAAGAGCGGGGTCTCCGGCGGACTCATGATCGTGGTTCCCGGCGTGATGGGCGTCTGCGTCTGGTCGCCCCGCCTCGACGCGCTCGGCAACTCCGTCCGGGGAGTCGCGTTCTGCAAGGAGCTCATCAACCGGTTCAACTTCCACGTCTACGACTCGTTGGCCGCTGGGGAGGACTCCGGCAAACGCGATCCGCGACGTGGCAGGAACGAGGACGAGGTGGCGTCGACCACGCGGTTGCTGTGGGCCGCCAGTCATGGCGATCTGGAGTACGTCCGGCTCGCGCTGGCCGCGGGGAAGGATCCGAACTCCGCCGACTACGACCGGCGGACGGCGCTGCACCTGGCCTCCTCCGACGGAAACCTCGACGTGGTCCAGTACCTCCTGGACCGGGGAGCCGATCCAACTCTGCGGGACCGCTGGGGAGGCACCGCGCTCTCCGATGCCGAACGCGGAGCGCATGACAACGTTGTCGCGCTGCTCACGTCGACGCTGGGCGAAGGCCCGGCGTCAGCCACCCTCGTGCGAACCGACGCGCCGCTCGCGGCGGTCTGAACCGTCCGTTCCACCGATCACGATTTCGTGGGCCATCCGGCCCGATCACAGGAGAAGAGACCCATGGCGTACAAGGCTGAATACATCTGGATCGACGGCACCGCGCCGACCGCGAAGCTCCGGTCGAAGACGAAGATCATCGAGGACGGCGTCACGCCGGGCACCTGGGGCTTCGACGGCTCCAGCACCAACCAGGCCGAGGGCAGCAGCTCCGACCGCGTCCTCGAGCCGGTCGCCACCTACGCCGACCCCATCCGTGGCGGGGCGCACCTGCTGGTGCTCTGCGAGGTGTTCAACACCGACGGCACCCCGCACGAGTCCAACACGCGGGCGCTGCTGCGCCCGGTGGCCGAGCAGTTCGCCGGCCAGGAGTCGCTGTTCGGCATCGAGCAGGAGTACACGTTCTTCAAGGGCTCCCGCCCGCTGGGCTTCCCGGACGGCGGCTACCCGGCTCCGCAGGGTGGCTACTACTGCGGCGTCGGCGCGGACGAGATCTACGGCCGTGCCGTGGTCGAGAAGCACCTGGACAACTGCCTCGCGGCAGGCCTGTCCCTCTCCGGCATCAACGCCGAGGTCATGCCCGGCCAGTGGGAGTTCCAGGTCGGTCCGCTGTCCCCGCTGGAGGTCGCCGACCAGCTGTGGATCGCCCGCTGGCTCCTGCACCGCACGGCCGAGGACTTCGGCATCTCCGCGACCCTGGAGCCGAAGCCCGCGCGGGGTGACTGGAACGGCGCCGGCGCGCACACCAACTTCTCGACGCGCGCCATGCGCGAGAACTATTCGGCGATCATCGAGGCCTGCGAGGCCCTCGGCCGGGGCGACAAGCCCGCCGAGCACATCCGCAACTACGGCGCCGGCGTCGAGGCCCGCCTGACCGGCGCGCACGAGACGGCGCCCTGGAACGAGTACAGCTACGGCGTCTCCGACCGCGGTGCCTCCGTCCGCATCCCGTGGCAGGTGGAGATCGACAAGAAGGGCTACATCGAGGACCGCCGGCCCAACGCCAATGTCGACCCGTACACCGTCACCCGCCTCATCGTCGACACCTGCTGCAGCGCCCTGGAGGCCGCCGACCTCGTGTGAGGCACGCGGCCCACGCTCCGCCTACGACATTCACCACGCCGCAGTGCTGCGGCAGCTACCACGACATGGAGTGAATCTCGATGCCAGACGGCTTCGACGCGGGGGATACCGCATTCGTTCTGATCAGTGCCGCGTTGGTCATGCTGATGACCCCGGGCCTGGCGTTCTTCTACGGCGGCATGGTTCGCGTGAAGAGCGTTCTCAACATGCTGCTGATGAGTTTCATCAGCCTGGGCATCGTCAGCGTGCTCTGGGTGGCCTACGGATACTCGCTCGCCTTCGGCGACGACGTCGGTGGACGCGGACTCGTCGGCGACCTGAGCAACGTGGGCCTGAGCGGAATCTCGGACACCACGTTGACGGGCAGCATTCCGGTGCTCGCGTTCGCGGTCTTCCAGATGATGTTCGCCGTCATCACGCCGGCCCTGATCAGCGGGGCGATCGCCGACCGTGCCAAGTTCGGCGCGTGGATGCTGTTCGTCGCGCTCTGGGTGACCGTGGTGTATTTCCCGGTGGCCCACTGGGTGTGGCAGGCCGACGGTTGGATCTTCAAGCTCGGCGTGAAGGACTTCGCCGGAGGCACGGCGGTCCACATCAACGCCGGCATGGCCGCCCTCGGCGCACTCCTCGTCCTCGGCAACCGGGTCGGCTTCCGGCGTGAGTCGGTGCGGGCGCACAGCTTGCCGCTCGTGATGCTCGGCTCCGGCCTGCTGTGGTTCGGGTGGTTCGGGTTCAACGCCGGATCGGCCCTCGCCGCCAATGGCACCGCCAGCGTCGCCTTCATGAACACCCAGGTGGCGGCCGGTGCCGGCATGATCGGATGGCTCGTCTGGGAGCGCGTACGCAAGGGTGGCTTCACCTCCCTGGGCGCCGCGTCGGGCGCGGTCGCCGGCCTGGTGGCCATCACCCCCGCGTGCGCGGTCGTGAACACCTGGGGTGCGATCGCCATCGGTGTCATCGCCGGTGTCGTCTGCGCCTTGGCCGTCGGCCTCAAGGACCGCTTCGGCTACGACGACTCGCTGGACGTCGTGGCGGTTCACGCGGTCGGTGGTTTCGTCGGCACGCTGCTCATCGGAGTGTTCGACACCACCGACGGCCTCGTCGCCGGCGCCGGTGCCGGGCAACTCGGGAAGCAGGCGGTGGGCGCCTTCGCCGTCGCCGCGTATTCGGTGGCGCTGACCTGGCTACTCGTCAAGATCATTGATATGACGGTCGGCTTCCGGGTGCCGCGATCGGACGAGGTCGCCGGCATCGACCAGGTCCTGCACGCGGAGAGCGCCTACGACTTCGAGGTGAGCGAGGGGCGGGCCGACCCGGTCGGCTCGACCGGCGGCCGGGCGCAGGACAGGACCGCCCAGCATCCGATCATGGACGTCGTCAACGGCCCGTACACGCGCTGACCGACGGCGACGATCGCCGTGGTCCGGACCGGGAGGGGTGCGCCAACCCTCCCGGTCCGCTGGCGTACGGCCCGCGCGTCGACGGGAGCCGTCGCACTGGCAGCCGTGGCGTGGACGACGCTAGAATCTGACGCTGACGTCAGAGGTACGTGTTGTCGGCGTCATCACGTGAGGGGAGGGGCCGTGCGGATCGGAGAACTCGCCACCAGCACGGGAGTGTCGGTGCGCGCCCTGCGCTACTACGAGGAGCAGTCGCTGCTGATCCCCGAGCGCAGCGGCGGCGGCCAGCGCCAGTACGGCGATAAAGCGGTCGACCGCGTTCAGCTCATCCAGACGCTGTACGCCGCAGGTCTGTCCAGCCGGACGATCCTGGATCTGCTGCCCTGCGTCGACGCGCAGGTCAACACCCCGCAGTCCCGCGCCCTGCTGAACGCCGAACGGGACCGCGTCACCCACCAGATCGACCAGCTCGTCCAGGTCCGGGATCGCCTCGACGCGGTGATCAGCGCCAGCGAGGACCCGGCCAGCGGCTGCGGCTACGCCGACGAGACCCCGCGATAGTCGCCCGTGGGCCGGTGCTGTCGCACGGTCGCGGGCGGGGCGCCGGGGGTGAGGTCGGGGATGCCGTAGAGCTGGTCGAGGACCTGGATCGCGGCCCCGGCGGCGATCACGTCCGCGCCGAGGCTGGAGAGGGTCACGCTCGGGGCCAGCCAGTCCGCACGCCGCACGTCGGTACGGACGGCCTGCTCCACGGCGGCGCGGTAGACCTCGGCGTGGCGCAGCAGATCCGCGCCGGCGAGGACCACGTGGGCCAGGTCGAGGGTCTGGAGCAGGTTGACGACGCCGATCGCCAGGACCCGGGCGGCACGCGGGACGTCCCCCGCCTCGGCGGCACGGAGGTGGACGACCTCCAGGCAGCCGTGGCGTCCGCAGACGCAGACGGGCCCGTCCAGGTCGACGACCGTGTGGCCGAACTCGCCGGCATTGGTGTGCGCCCCCCGATGGGCCGCGCCGCCCAGCCAGAAACCGCCCCCGATGCCGGATTCGACCATGATGAGCGCCGCGTCGCCGAACGTCGCGCCGTGCCGCCACGCCTCGGCGGTGACACCGGCGGTCACGTCCTTGTCCAGGTGCACCGGCAGACGAAGGCGCGCCGCGGCCAGTTCGCGCAGCGGTACGTCGTGCCAGTGCCGTAGGCCGTGCGCGTCCCGAACGAGGCCGTTGGCGTGGTCCAGGGGGCCGATCATGCCGAGGCCTACGCCGGTCAGCCGGTCCCGTAGCGCGGGGTCCGCGGTGATCGTCCCGATGCCGACGCACAGGGCGTCGAGGAGCTGTTCCGGAGTGAAGTCCGCGGGCAGCGGTCTGACCGTCGAGTGGCGCACGGCGCCGGCCAGGTCGACCAGGACCAGTCGCAGCGTGCGCCGGGCGACGTGCGCGCCGATCGCGTACCGGCTGTCCGGGACCAGCTCGTAGACGACCGCGGGTTTGCCGATGCCCGGGCGGCGGACACCGGCGGGGCGGATCAGACCGTCGGCGCTCAGGCGCGCGATGACCTTGGAGACGGCCTGCGGGGTCAGGCCGGTGGCGGCGACGACCGTCGACCGTTCGAACGTCCGTGCCGTACGCCCCACGGCCAGCACCTGCGCCTGGTTGTAGCCGCGCAGGAACGTCACGTCCGCTGTGGTACGCGTCATCTCGCCACTCTATTACGCAACGCTGTTGCTAAATTCGCTCGGTGAACGCACTGAGCAGAGGTCAACGGCTCGCGGCGCTCGCCGCCCTGGCACTGGGCGGCGTGGCGGTCGGTCTGACGGAGTTCGTGGCCATGGGCCTGCTCCCCGAGATGGCTCGCGACCTGCTCGCCCAGGACTACGCCCGATCCTCGTCGGACGCCGTCGCCCGGGCCGGTTGGATGATCACGGCGTACGCGCTGGGCGTCGTCGTGGGCGCTCCCCTGATCGCCGCGCTCAGCGCCCGCCTGCCCCGCCGCAAGCTCGTCCTCGGACTGCTCGTCCTCTTCGCCGCCGGCACGATCGCCTCGGCGACCGCCCCGAACTTCGAGCTGGTGCTGGTCGCTCGGTTCGTCGCCGCGCTGCCGCACGGCGCGTACTTCGGCGCGGCCGGCCTGCTCGCCGCGACCCTGATGGGGCCCGGCAACGAGGCCCGGGGCTTCGCCACCGTGCTCGGAGGCCTGACCGTGAGCAACGTGGTGGGCGTACCGCTGATCACCCGGCTCGGACAGGAGGCCGGCTGGCGTACGGCGTACCTGGTCATCGCCGGGGTCTTCCTGCTCACGCTGCTGGCCGTGCTGGCGGTCGTGCCGGAGGTCGCCGCGGCGGCGGACGGCTCGCCGGCCGCCGAGCTGCGGGCCCTGCGGACCTCGCAGGTCTGGCTGGTCGCGGCTACCGGGGCGATCGGCTTCGCCGGGTTCTTCGCGGTCGACTCGTACATCGCGCCGGTCACCACCGACGTCGCCGGCCTCTCCGCCGCGACGGTGCCGTGGGTGCTGGTCGCGGTGGGTCTCGGCATGACCGTCGGCAACGCCCTGGGCGGCTGGCTCGCCGACCGGGACCTGCGTCGCAGCCAGATGATCGGCTTCGTGGCGATGATCGCCAGCATCGGCGTGTTCAGTCTCGTCGCGTCGCACCCGGTGGGTCTCTTCGTGGGCGCGTTCGGCGTCGGCGCGACGAGTCTCTACCTCGGTCCGGTCCTGCAGGCACGCCTCATCACGGTCGCCCCCGGCGCACAGTTGATGGGCGCGGCGCTGAACCAGTCCGCCATGAACATCGCGAACAGCCTGGGCGCGGCGCTGGGCAGCGTCGGCATCGCCGCCGGGCTCGGCTACCTCGCGCCGGCCCGGGTGGGCCTGGTCCTGGCGGTCGTCGGGCTGGGCCTGGGAATCGTCAGCTACGCGGGGCGTCGTCGGGACCGGGAGCCGGCCGCCGTGGCGGGCTGACCGCCGCCGGCGTCGGTCAGGTGACCGACGAGGCGAGGAGGTCGCCGACGGCCGCGCGGACCGGATCGGGATTCGCCCAGGACCAGTTCGGGTGGGCCCGGTTCGTGAGCAGGGCGAGCACCAGCTTGCGGCCCGGGTCGACCAGCAGCGAGGGACCGGCGAACCCGGTGTGGCCGAAGGTGCGACCCGAGGCGAGCCGGCCCATGAACCACTGCTGGTTGAGCACGACGCCGAGACCGTGGGCGGCCGTACGGTGCGGCCGCTCCGGGTCGACGGCCGGCTTTCCCGCGTTGTGGTTGGTCAGCATCCGGCGCACGGTGTCGGCGGCGAGGACCCGTCGGCCCTGGTAGGTGCCACCGTCGAGGAGCATCTGGCCGACGGCCGCGAGATCGCTGGCGCTGGCGAACACCCCCGCGTGACCGGCGACGCCCCCGAGGTTGTTGGCGACGTCGTCGTGCACGGTGCCACGGAGCAGGCCGCGCGACGAGCGAGCATCGGTGGCGACCATCCGGGCCGCCCTCTCGCTGGGCGACAGCCAGGTGGTGGGGGTGAAGCCGGTGTCGCGCAGGCCGAGTGGACCGGTGAGGTTCGCCTTGAGCGCCTGGTCGAGGCGTTTGCCGGTGAGCTTCTCGACGATCTTGCCGGCGACCATGAGGCCGACGCTGGAGTAGCGGAACGTGTCCCCGGGCACTGCGCCCGAGACCAGCGGGGTGGCCAGGACCGCGTTCCACCGGGCGGCGTTGTCCGGCAGACCGGTGACCTTGGCGCCGACCGGGAGGCCGCTGGTGTGGGTGAGCAGCATCTCGACGGTGACGCGATCCTTGCCCGTGCCGGTGAACCCCGGCAGGTAGTCGCGCACCGGCGCGCCCAGGTCGACGCGGCCCCTGTCGACCTGCTGCAGCAGCAGGATGGCGGTGTAGACCTTGGTGATCGAGGCGAGGTCGAAGATGGAGTCCGGGCGCATGGCGACCCGGCTCTTCGCCGCGAGCAGTTTCGGGCCGGCCGCGTAGCGCAGGGCCTCCCCGACCGCGGTGTGCACGGTCATCTTCCCGTTGACCAGCACGAGGGCGACCGCACCGGGAAAGCCGTGGTGCGTGACGGTCTGCGCCGAGGCGGGCAGGTGTCGCCGCAGCAACGCGGTCACGTCCGCGGCGTACCGGGCCTGGTTGCCCGGCGCGCCCGCGCCGGCCGTGGGGGAGGCGCTCGGCGTACCCGACGAAGGGGCCGTGGGCTTCCCAGCCGCGCCGAATCCCACCCTGTTCCCCGCCGCGTCGGTGGCCGTCACCGAGCCGCCCGGGTCGGCCCCACCCGCCGACTCACCGCCGCTGTCGCCGCAGCCGGTGAGAGCGGAGGTCGCAGCGGCCAGGCCAACCCCGAGCAGGGTACGACGGGCGACAGGCATGCCGGTGATGTTGACAGATCCGAATCGTGTGCGCCAAGCCCGATCAGCCGTACGCTCACCTCGTCCAGCGTTCTGGCCGGTTTCCGACACCCGTGCGGGCCGTACGGGCGACCGTCACCGCCTGTGCAACGATCGTCAGGCATCCTGTCGAACGGCCGGCGCCGCCGGTCTGTCCGCGCGGCAGACCCGGGGGAGGGTGCCCTGCCTCGTACTCCTTTGGAGAGCACCATGTCCCTCTCCCCGGTTCGGGTTTTCGCCGCGTTGAACGCCGTGCGACCTCCCGAGCAGCCAACCCCGGTCCTGGGCAAGGCGGTGGTGGTCGGCGGCAGTGTCGCCGGCCTGCTGGCCGCCCGGGTCCTGTCCGACCACGCCGAGAGCGTGATCCTCATCGACCGGGACGACCCGCAGGTCAGCGGCGCACGGCCCGGCGTGCCCCAGGGCACCCAACTGCACGCGCTGCTGCCCGGCGGTCTTCTGCAACTGGAGCAGTTGTTCCCCGGTTTCCGCCAGCAGGCGCTGGCCCACGGCGCGGTCGAGGCGCCACCCACCACCCGACGCAGCTACCTCGACGGTCGACGCAAGGTGGTCGTACCCGACGACGACGACAGCCTCGCCGGCAGTCGACCGCTGCTGGAAGGGCTGATCCGCCAGCAGGTGCTCCGACTCCCCAACGTCAAGACCCTCACCGCCCGCGCCACCGGGCTCGTGATCGAGGGCGACGCGGTCACCGGTGTGCGCTGCGAGGTCAACGGGGTGGCCGGCGTCGAGGGCGGCGACCTGGTGGTGGACGCCATGGGCCGGTCCAGCCGGCTCTCCGACTGGCTGGAACAGGCCGGTTGGGAGCGGCCCGCCACCCGCCGGATGCCGGTGCACCTCAACTACGCCACCGCGCTGTTCCGACGCCCGGAACAGACCCCTCAGACGCGCGTCGTCATGGCCCTGCACACCCCAGGGACCATGACGGACGTCGCCGGCGCCGCCTTCTTCGCCATCGAGGACGGCCGGTGGATGGCCATGATGGCCGGCTACGGCGACGACCGGCCGGGACGCACCGCGCAGGACTTCGTCCGACGGTTGCGCGAGCAGTTCCCGCCCGAGTTCGGCGAGGTCGCCGACCAGGAGATGATCGGTGACGTGCAGACCTACCACCACGCCGACAGTCGGCGTCGGGACTTCCACGCGCTGCGGCGCTTCCCGGCCCGGCTCGTCAGCGTGGGCGACGCCGTCGCGTCGTTCAACCCGGTGTACGGGCAGGGGATGACGGCCGCGGCCCTGCACGCGGCCTGCCTGTCGGCGTACCTGCGCCCCGGCCCGGACCTGAGCGTGCCGGCCCGCCACTTCCTCGACCTGCAGAAGGTCGTGGTCGACGCCGCGTGGTCGACGTCGACATCCGCCGACCTGGCGCTGCCGCACGTCAGTGGCCCCTACCCGCGCGGCTACCGGGTCTCCAGCTGGGTGAGCCGGCAGATCCTCACGGCGACCGTGACGGACGTGGCGATCGCGCGCCGGTTCAACGAGGTCGTCTCCATGCGCGAGCACCCGCTGTCACTGGCCACCCCGGGCGTGATCCTGGGCGCCGTGCGCGCCAACCGTCGGGCGCGCTGACGGACACCCCGCCGCCCGTCCAGCGTCTGACGGGCGGCGGGTTCGCCGACTACTGCGCGGCTGACCGCAGGATGTCGACGACGAAGCGGTGGTCGTCCAACTGCGGAAGCCCCGAGACGCCCATCCAGCCCACCACGCCGGTGCCGCGCACCCGCAGCGGCAGCGCGCCCCCGGCGGCGGCGTACCGGGAGGCCGGCAGCCCGTAGCGCTCGGTCAGCGTCACGTTCTTGTCCTGGCAGAGCCGGGCCACGTAGAGCGACGAGTGCTCGAAGCGCATCACCACCCGGCCCTTGCGGCGCAGCCAGGCGTCGTTGTCCTGCGTGGAGCCGGGCAGGCCACAGTGGAACAGCTGACGCCCGGCCCGCCACACGCCCACCGCGACCGGCAGCGCCCGCTCGCTCGCGGCGGCCACGGCGCGCATGCCCAGCTCGTACGCGTCCGTCTCGGACAGGCCGGTACGTTCCAGCTCCGCCTCCTCGCGGAGCAGCTCGTCCAGGGTCGGCCAGGAATCGTGGTCGGATGGCATCGGTTTCTCCTCGTCGTTCACCAGGCGCACGGCGCGTAGTCCTTCAGGAAGCAGCCGTACAGGTCCTCGCCCTGCTCGCCGCGGACGATCGGGTCGTACACCCGGGCCGCGCCGTCGACCAGGTCCAGTGGGGCGTGGAACCCCTCGTCAGCCAGGCGCATCTTCGTCGGGTGCGGCCGCTCGTCGGTGATCCAACCCGTGTCGACGCTGGTCATCAGGATGCCGTCGGTCAGCATCTCCTGGGCGCTGGTGCGGGTCAGCATGTTCAACGCGGCCTTGGCCATGTTGGTGTGCGGGTGCCCCGGACCCTTGTAGCCGCGACCGAACTGCCCCTCCATCGCCGAGACGTTCACCACGTACTTGCGGCGGGCCGGCGCGGCGGCCATCGCCGGACGTAGCCGGCTGACCAGCACGAACGGCGCGGTCACGTTGCACAACTGCACTTCCAGCAGCTCGACCGGGTCGACCTCCTGCACCCGCTGCACCCAGCTGTTGACCGGGTCGAGGTCCGGCACGAGACCGCCGGCGTCGATGGCGGTGGACGCCGCGATCCGCTCCGGCGAGGCGGAACGACTGGTCAACGCCAGTGCGGTGAGCGCGTGTGGGGTGAGGGCCGGCGACTCCGAGCCGGTGGTGAGCGCGCCACCCGCGCCGGCCGGCTTGGTGAACGTGATCAGCTCCGGCAGGGGACCGTCCGGCAGGGCCGCGGCCTCCGCGGCGACGAGCTGGGCGTACGCCCCGGGCGAGCGGCGGACCGTCTGCGCCGCGTTGTTGATCAGGATGTCGAGGGGGCCCTGGCTGCTGACCGAGTCGGCGAGGGCGATCACCTGCGCCGGGTCGCGCAGGTCGATGCCGACGATCCGCAGGCGGTGCAGCCAGTCCGCGCTGTCGGGCATCGCGGCGAACCGGCGGACCGCGTCGTGCGGGAACCGCGTCGTCACCGTCGTGTGCGCGCCGTCACGTAGCAGCCGCAGCGCGATGTACATGCCGATCTTCGCGCGCCCGCCGGTGAGCAGCGCGCGCCGACCGGTCAGGTCGGTACGGGCGTCCCGGCGCTCCCGGTTCAGCGCGGCGCAGGACGGGCAGAGCTGGTGGTAGAAGGCGTCCACCTCGCGGTAGCGCTGCTTGCAGATGTAGCAGCCGCGCGGGTTGTGCAGGAGCCCCGCCGTCGTGCCGCTGGTGGGGGAGGCGAGCGGGATGCCCTGGGTTTCGTCGTCGATCCGACCCGGGGCGCCGGTGGCCGTGGCCTCCGTCACCGCGCGGTCGGCCGCCAGGATGGCGTCGCGCCGCTCCTCACGTCGCCGCTGCTTGATCACCTTGTAGAGCTTCGCGGTGGCCCGCTGCACCCGCACCACGTCGGGGTGGTCGGGAGGAAGGGCCTCCAACGCCTCGAAGACGCTCAGGCAGGTCTCCAGCCGGTTCCGGTCGATGCCGCCCTGGGCGTTGTCGGGAATGTTGTCCACCGTCATGCGTCGTTGTCTCGTCCCGTTTCCTGTGCCGGATTTCGCCGGCCCACCCCAAGTCCGACCCGAAACTGTACGCACCGCGGCGTCCCGGCCGCACCTCGCGCCGTCGGGCACCCTGCACGGCTCTGTGGTGCGCGTGAGGGATGCTGGTCCCGTGCAGATCACCATCCTCGGTCCCCTCGCCGTCGACGGCCGGCCGGTCCGGGGCGAGCGGTTGGCCGCGGTGCTCCGCGCGCTCGTCGACGCGCGCGGTCGGGCGGTCTCCACCAGCCTGCTCGTGGACGCGGTCTGGGATGGCGCCCCGCCGGACGACGCGACCGGCGCGGTGCAGGCGCTCGTGTCCCGCGTACGTCGTCTCGGGCTGCCCGTGTTGGCCGTGCCGGGGGGTTACCGCCTGCCGGCCGAGGAGGTGACCGTCGACGCGGTCGAGGCACGGGCGCTCGTCGAGAGCGGTCGGGTCGCGCTGCGGGCCGGTGACGCGCGCGCGGCCCGCGACGCGGCGGACCGGGCTCGCGCCCTGTTTCCCGAGGTGCCGGAGATCGCCGGCGCGGACGACGCGCGCCTGTTCGCCGACGTCGCCGCGCTGCGCGCCGAGGCGGCGCTCGCCGGCGCGGGCCCGTACGACGAGGCCGACCTGCGTCGGCTGGCCGCGCGGACGCCCCCGGACGAGCCGTCCGCCGCCCTGCTGGTCCGGGTGCTTGCCGCACAGGGGCGGGAGGCGGAGGCGTTGGAGGTGGTCGAACGTCTCCGCGACGAGCTTGCCGACCGCTACGGCACCGACCCGTCCCCGGTGGTCACACAGGCCCACCTCGCGCTGCTGCGCGGCGAACTCAACCAGCCGGCCGTCGTCGCGCCACCCCGTCCGCCGGCACGCGTCGTCCTGCCCGCCGCGTGGCGTCGGCCGATGACCGCCCTGCTGGGCCGCGAGCGGGACGTCGCGGCCCTGGACGAGGCGCTCGACGAGTCGGCCCTGGTGACGATCGTGGCCTCCGGCGGCGCGGGCAAGACCCGCCTCGCCGCCGAGGTCACCCGTCGCGCGGCGGCGGCCGGGCAGGGGGTACGGGTGGTCGAGCTGGCCGGTCTGCGCTCGCCCGACGAGGTGCTGCCCACCGTGCTCGCGGCGCTCGGCGGCGCCGACACCTCGTCCACCGGCGGCAACCTGGGCCTCGAACGCCGGGTGCTCAGCCCCGAGGAGCGGTTGCGCGCTCTGGCGCCGGACCTCGACGGGCTGGTCGTGCTGGACAACTGCGAGCACGTCCTCGACGCGGTTGCCACCGTCGTCGCCGATCTGCTCGCGGTGGTCTCCCCGGAGGTGGCGGTGCTCGCGACCAGTCGCGCCCCGCTGGGCCTGGCCGGTGAGCGGGTCCACCGACTGACCGCCCTGCCGGACTCCGACGCGCTCGGGCTGGTCGAGTCCCGGGCACGGGCCGGCGGCGCGGTGCCGACCTGGGACACCGCCCGGGCTCTCGCGCTGTGCAACCGGCTCGACAACCTGCCGTTGGCCCTCGAACTGGCCGCCGCGCGGCTGCGGCACATGCCGATCGACGACGTGCTCGCCGGGCTGACCGACCGGTTCGCCCTGCTCGACGACGCGCTGCGGGGTCTGCCGGAGCGCCACGCGAGCCTGTGGGCCATGGTCGACTGGAGCCGCGAGCTGCTCGCGCCCGACGACCGGGCGCTGCTGCAACGGGTCGCGGTCATCCCCGCGCCGTTCACCGCCGACCTCGCCGCCGCGGTTGCCGGGACGCCGGACGTCCGTCGTGGCCTCGCCACGCTCGTCGAACAGTCCCTGCTGACCCTGGTCGAGGCCGACGGGCCACCCCGCTACCGGATGCTGGAGACCGTCCGCGAGTACGGCGAGGCCCGACTCGGCGCGTCCGGCGACCGGGACGCGGCGATGGCCGGCCTGGCGGGGTGGTGCCGGAACGAGGCCGTGGCGCTCAGCGACCGTTTCGTCGGCCCCGACCAGGTGGAGGCGCTCGATCGTTGCGCCGCCGAGCAGGACAACCTGGTCGCGGGCCTGCGGTGGGCGCTGGGTCAGGACGACGAGCCGGCCGTCGTCGACGTCGCCACCGCGCTCATGCACCTCTGGACGGTGCGCGGCCTGCACCTGGAGGTCCTCGCGTGGGCGCGCCCGCTGCTGCACGTCGACGAGCCCCGGCGGCGGCAGCGGTCGGCGATCCTGCGTGGCCCGGCCAGCGGCCGCCCGCTGCCCGACGGCGACCGGCTCGCCTGGACGTGCCTGCTGATCGGGGTGAACGCCGGCATCAGCGCCGATCTGCGACTCGCCGTGCTCGCTCGGCGGGCCCTGCGGACGCTGCTGGCCCAGCGGTCCGCCGAGGTCTCGCCACGGCTGGCCGCGCTGGCCTCGGCCCTGCCCGGCTTCGACGACTCCGACCCCGAGCGGAGCCTGAAGAGCGCGGCCGAGATGATCGCGCACCCCGACCCGTACGTGCAGGGGTTCGGGCTGTTCGCGCGCGGGGCGGTCCGGGAGAACAACGGCCTGGGACCGGTGTTGGCCGACGACGCCGAGCAGGCGTACCACCGTTTCGAGCTGGCCGGCGACCACTGGGCCATGGCGATGGCGGCGGGCGCCGTCGGGCAGCTCCTGCTTCCTGGCGGGGACGCCCGCTCGGCCGAGTGGCTGGCGCGCAGCGTCCGCCACATGGAGTTGATCGGCGCCCAGCAGGACGCCCGCTCGATCCGGGTCCGGCTGGACGTGCAGCTCGCCATCGCCGGTGACGCGGACGCGGAGCGGCGACTCGGCGAGACGGCCGGACTGGGCCAGGCCGAGCAGGTGGATGTCGCGCAGGCGCTGCTCGGTCTGGCGCATCTCGCCTGGCAGCGTGGACGCTACGACGAGGCGCTCGCGCTCGCCGACGAGGTGATCCGCACGCTCGTCGGATGGACGGGGCCACCGCCGCAGCCGCGCGTGATGATCCGGTCCTCGGTGGCCGTGCTGCATCTGCGGGTGGCCGACGCGCGGCGGGCGCCGGGCGACGCCGCCGTGGCCGTCGCCCAGGCCGCCGCGTTGCTCGCGCTCTCCCGCGACGACGCGTTGAGCTCGCGGGATCTTCCGGTGATCGGGTCATGGGCGTCGGGCGGCGCGGAACTCGCCGCGTACCGGGACGAGGTTGGCGCAGCCCGCGAGCTGTTCGCCCTCGCGCGACGGCTCGGCACGCACATGGAGACATTCTTCCCGGCCGGACGCGCGGAACGACTCGACACCGCCCTCGGGGACGAGGAGCAGCGCGAGTCGTCGCTGGCCGCGTGGCGCGCCCGGCCGGTGGCCGCCGCCGTCAACCGGATCGCCGAGCTGATGGACGACCTGGGTCAGACCTTGCGGCGGTAGGCGCGCAGCGCCATCGGCATGAACACCGCCACGAAGCCGGCGCACCAGGCGAGGGTCCACCACACGTGCGCGTCGAGCGGGGTGCCGAGGAACAGTCCGCGGACCGAGGCCACCAGGTGGGTCATCGGGTTGACCTTCACGAAGGCCTGCATCCAGCCGGGCAGGGTGTCGGTGCCGACGAACACGTTCGACCCGAAGCTCAGCGGCATGATCAGGGCGAACATCAGGCCCTGCACGGCACCCGGGGTACGCACCTTCATCGACACCCAGACCGGCAGCCAGCTCAGGCAGAGCGCGAACAGCACCGCGAGCACGCAGCCGGCGATCGCCCGGAACGGGTCGGTGTCGATCCGGAAGCCCATCAGGTAGCCGATCGCGAGGGTCGAGACCGTGACGATGACGTACCGGACGACGTCGCCGAGGACCGCGCCGACAAGCGGTGCGGAGCGGGGGACCGGCAGTGACCGGAACCGGTCGAAGATGCCCTTGGCGATGTCGGTGTTGAGGTTCACGCCGATCGCGATCGCCCCGGTCGCGATGGTCTGCGCCAGGATGCCCGGCAGCAGGAACTGCAGGTAGTCATGGGTGGAGCCGGCGACCGCCCCGCCGAAGATGTAGACGAAGATGACCAGGAACAGCACCGGTTGCAGCGTGACGTCGATCAGCGCCTCGGGCGTACGCCAGGTCTTGATGAGGCTGCGCTTGGCGAGCGCCAGCGAGTGCCGCACCAGTCGGAACGGTCGCGGGTTCACCGCTGCCGTCGACAGCGCCGGACCCGTCGTGGGTGGTGCGCCCAACAGGGTGCTCATGCCGCTACCTCCGTACGCGAAGTGGTGTCGTCCTCGGATGCCGTACGCCCGGTGAGGGTGAAGAACACCTCGTCGAGGCTGGGCAGGTGCAGGGAGAGTTCGGTGACGGCGATGCCGGCGGAGGCCAGGCGCGCGACGCTCTCGGTCAGCGCCGTGTCGTCGGTGACCGGCACGGCGAGGACGCCCCTGCGGATCTCGTCGGCCTGCCCGCCCGAGCCGACCTCGGTCAGGATCGCCGCGGTTCGGGGGAGCTGCCCCGGGTCGGTCGGCCGGACCTCGAGGGTCTGCCCGCCGACGATCCGCTTGAGCCCGTCGGGCGTGTCGTGCGCGATGACCCGGCCGTGGTCGATCACCGTGATCGCGTCGGCCAGCGCGTCGGCCTCCTCCAGGTACTGCGTGGTGAGCAGCACCGTCGAGCCGTTGGTCACCAGCGATCGGACCACGTCCCACATGTCCTCGCGTTTGGCCGGGTCCAGCCCGGTCGTCGGCTCGTCCAGGAAGATCACTTCCGGCGAGCCCACGAGGCTCGCGGCCAGGTCGAGCCGTCGCCGCATACCCCCGGAGTACGTCTTGGCGGGCCGGTTCGCGGCGTCGGTCAGGTCGAACCACTCGAGCAGTTCGGTGGCCCGCCGCCGGGCACCGGCGCGACCGAGGTCCAGCAGGGTGCCGAACAGCTCCAGGTTCTGCCGCCCGGTCAGGTCCTCGTCGACCGAGGCGTACTGGCCGGTGAGGCCGATCCGCTGCCGGACCCGCCCGGCGTCGCGGACGACGTCGAAGCCGCCGATGCGGGCGCTTCCGGCGTCCGGGGTCAGCAGGGTGGAGAGGATGCGGACGGCCGTGGTCTTGCCGGCGCCGTTGGGGCCGAGCACCCCGAGCACCGTCCCCCGGGGTACGGCGAGGTCCACGCCCTGCAGCGCCCTCGTCTTTCCGAAGGTCTTGACGAGGCCCTCGGCCTCGATCACCAGATCGCTTGTCATGCCGACCAGCGTGCGCGGCGCACCTGACACGGCTCCGACACGCCGCTGACAGCCCCGCCGACGCGGGCTGACACCGGTGCCGTCGCGAGGGCGGCCGTGGGCGCGGGCGTCGCGATATGCTGGCGGCGGCAGAGCGCCTGCCCGCGCCCGATGTGGTGGCCCACGCCCGACCACATACCTGGGGCCAAGAGTCACCGACTCCGCGCGGTCGTGTCGATTCTCGGCGTGCCGGTCACGTCGCCCGCTCCGTGGAGCGCGTGGGGCTGCACCGGAGGCGTCATGTCCGATCACCCGTCCCGCCGTTCCCCCGTCGCGGGCCGCGCCCGCCGGCGCGCCATCCGGGAGCAGGCGGCCCGCACCGGCGTCGGCTGCGCGGTGGCTGCCCGGCAACTCGACTCGGCCGGTCTGAAGCCCGGCAAAACCCTCGCCACGTACGGCCGGACGATCTATCCGACCAGCGTCGACCCGTACCGTCAGGCCCTCGTCGACCACCGCGAACGGCGCTCGTTCGCCGAGCGGGTGGCCGACACGCGCCGCGCGGCGACGCTGCCGGAGGGCCGCGCCGCGCACCTCGTCGAACGTTTCCCGCCCAGCCGCGGGCCAGCCGGCTCCGGCGTCGGTCGGCTCTACCACGGCGAGGGTCGGCAGGAGTTGCTCGCCATGCTGTACCTCGTGGTCGCGGCCGAGTCGCCGGGACTGCTGCCCGAGGTGGGGGACGTCGCCTGGATCGCGGAGCTGGGCGAGGACACGGCGGTCGACACGGCGTGCGCCGATGTCGACCGGGAGGCCCGCCGGCTGCTCGAGGAGACGCCGACGCGGCTCTGGTCGGCGATCGAGGAGGCGTTGGCCGTCGTCGAGGCCGGCGGCGACGGGCAGCTCCGCCACGCGGCGGTCCGCCAGGCCGCGCTGCTACGCACGATGATGACGCCGCGCCTCGGCTCCGCGGCCGAGCTGTACGTGCCGGGACTGCCGGCCGCCGGCGTGGGACAGATCCTCGACGCGCTGCTCATCGTGGCCGACGACGGGCATGCCCCGGGCACCCGGGTACGACGTGTCGCGGGGGCGGACGACGCGCGCCTCGCCACGATCGTCGGGGCGCGGTGGGGGTCGGCGGGGCCACCGGTGGGCTACCTCGTCTGGCCCGATGGCGCGACGGCCCCCGTGTCCGTCCCGGCCGACGATCTGGTGGTGCTGGCCGGGCAGGAGTCCGTCCCACGGTGAGCCGTCGGTTCACCGCCTCGGAATCCGGGGTTGGTGCGCTCGCCGGCCGCTGCCATAATGACGGTGGCGCCCGTCGATGTCCGTGGGCCCGGGGGAAGCCCTCCGCAAGGCGCGGATGGTGGGGGTCGAAACCCGGAGGCCGCGATGGACCTTGTCCCCGACGCTACCGCCCTCTCCAGCCTGGTCGACCTGCTCGGCGCGGTGCTGCAACTGGCCGCCGCGGTGGTCAGCCTCATGGCGATCGGCGCCGCCCGTGGGAGTCGCCGTCGGCGGGACCGCGACGTCTAGGTGTTGTATCCGGACGAAACCGCAACGCCGCCGGTCGTCGTCCGGGCCCGCCGCAGGCCGGCCAGTCCTTATGAAACAGGCCCTGGCGCTCCATAACCCCGAGGTACGACCCAGAGGGGATGACCCGCAACATCCATTTCCATCAATACGATTGCCGCTATCGATCAGGTGCGCCCACAAGGTGTGCCGTCCCGAAGCGGAGGAATGCATGGTTCGCTGGCGTACCCTCACCGGCCTGGTAGCCGCCGCGCTGACCGCGGCCAGCCTCACCCTCGCGGCGCCTGCCGCCGCGGCCGACAACCCCGTCACGCCGAACGTGGTCGGCGGCACCCGCGCCGCCCAGGGCGAGTTCCCGTTCATGGTGCGGCTCTCGATGGGCTGCGGCGGGGCCCTCTACAGCTCCCGGCTGGTGCTCACCGCCGCGCACTGCGTGGGCGCGACCGGCACCAACACCAGCATCACCGCGACCCTCGGGGTGGTCGACCTCCAGTCGTCCAGCCGGATCACCGTCCGGTCCAACTACGTCTACCGCGCGCCCGGCTACAACGGCAACGGCAAGGACTGGGCGCTGATCCGGCTGGCCACCCCCGTCACCGGGCTGAGCACGTTGAAGATCGCCACCACGACCGCGTACGACAGCGGCACCTTCACCGTCGCCGGCTGGGGCGCGGCGCGCGAGGGTGGCGCACAGCAGCGGTACCTGCTCAAGGCCACCGTGCCGTTCGTCAGCGACTCCACCTGCAACTCCAACTACGGAGGCGACCTCATCCCCGCCGAGGAGATCTGCGCCGGCTACGCCAGCGGCGGCACGGACACCTGCCAGGGCGACTCGGGCGGCCCGATGTTCCGTCGTGACGCCGCCAACGCCTGGGTCCAGGTCGGCATCGTCAGCTGGGGCAACGGCTGCGCCCGACCCAACTACCCGGGCGTCTACACCCAGGTGAGCTACTTCGCCTCGTCGATCGCCTCGGCCGCGGCGAGTCTCGGCGGCTGACCGCGCGGCACGAGGGGGCGGCCCGGATTTCGGCGGTCCGGGCCGCCCTCAAGTGCCGTGTGGCGTCCGGCGGACCGGGCGAACCGCAGTGGGCCAGCCGACAGAATCGGTGGCCGCGCGTCCCGGGGCGGACGGGGCGGCCATGATGGGTCCGTGCAGATCCTGTCCATCCAGTCGTCGGTCGCCTACGGCCACGTCGGCAACTCGGCCGCCGTCTTCCCCCTCCAGCGTCTCGGGCACGAGGTGTGGCCGGTGTTGACCGTCCACTTCTCCAACCACACCGGGTACGGCGCGTGGCGCGGCCCGTTGCTGGCGGCCGCCGACGTGGCCGAGGTGATCGCGGGCATCGCCGACCGGGGCGTTCTCGGCAGCGCCGACGCGGTGCTGTCCGGATACCAGGGCGACCCGGCGATGGGCGCCGTGATCCTGGACGCCGTCGCCCAGGTCAAGGCCGCCAACCCGGCCGCCGTGTACTGCTGCGACCCGGTGATGGGCGACGTCGGCCGGGGGATGTTCGTCCGGCCCGGCATCCCGGAGTACCTGCGCGACACCGTCGTGCCGCGCGCCGACATCATCACGCCGAACCACTTCGAGCTGGACTTCCTCGCCGGCCGTACGACCACGACCCTCGCCCAGGTGCTGGAGGCGGTCGACGTCGTCCGCGCCACCGGGCCGAGGCACGCCCTGGTGACGAGCGTGCTGCACGACGACGTGCCGGCGGGTTCGCTGGAGGTGGTGGCGGTCTCCGACGAGGGCGCCTGGGCGGTCACCACCCCGCTGCTGCCGATCAACCCGAACGGCGGCGGCGACGTCACCGCGGCGCTGTACCTGGCGCACCTGTCGACCACCGGCTCACCGGCCACCGCGCTGGAGCGCACCGTCTCCTCGGTCTTCACCGTCCTCGAAGCGACCCTCGCGGCGGGCACCCGGGAGATCCAGCTGATCGCCGCGCAGGACGCGATCGCCGAGCCGCCGGCCCGGTTCACGGCCCGCCGGCTGCGCTGACGTCGGACCGGGTTGGCTCAGCTCAGCGCGTCGTCGCGCAGCACCGCGTGCGCGCCCACGGTCTGGTTGACGATCTGGGTCACCCGTACGTCGACGACGACGCTGGCCAGCGCCACCGCGTCCGGCCGGCTGACGCCGTGCAGCCGTTGCAGCAGGGTCATCATCGCCTCCAGGGCGCGGAACGTCGCCTCGTCGAGGGACGCTCCCACGCCCAGCGTCAGCCAGGCGTCGGCGGTACGGGCCGCCGGTCCGGTGACCGGGAAGTCGTCGCGGACGTCGAAGGTCAGCGTCACCTCGTCCATCGGGCACTCGATCGCCGTGCCGCCCACCTCGCCGTCGCCCTGGGCGGCGTGCCCGTCCCCGACCGAGAACAAGGCTCCGTCGACCGTGATCGGCAGCAACAGCGTGGTCCCGGCGGTCAGGTCCTTGCAGTCCAGGTTGCCGCCGCACTCGCGCGGCGGGGTGGTGGAGTGCCGTCCCGGTTCCGCCGGCGGCATGCCGAGCACCCCCATGAAGGGACGCAACGCCACCGTGTGGCCGTGCTGGTTGCGGCCGGTCATCGTCGCCGGGTCCAGCTCCCAGGCGTGCACCACCTGTGTCGACTCGACGTCGTAGCGCTCGTTGAAGACGCTCGGCCACCCGCCCGCCACCGTCGTACCCCACGTGCCCGGGACGATCGCGTCGATGCGTACCGCGAGGGTCTGGCCGGCACGAGCGCCGCGGACGGCGACCGGCCCGACGAGCGCGTGCCCGTCCTCGGGTCGGCGCTGCGGGACCCGGGGGCGGTCCCGGTTCGCGCCGCCGGGGTACGGGCCGGCCGACCACCAGCAGTCCAGGGTTCGGTAGGTGACGGTGTCGCCGGAGTCGATGGTGAGCACCGGCGCGAGGTCGGGGGAGAAGTGCCCGTGCAGGGTCTTGTCGTCGGGTGCGAGGGTGTGTCGCATCTGCGCAGGCTACGTCTCGATCCGGTGTGGCGCGACCGCCGGTGGGCGTGGGTGCGCGGCCGAACGGGTCGGCCGCGCACCCTGCCCGGATCGGGTCAGTCGACGGTCGGCGGCGCCGTGCGGGCAGCCTCGGCCAGTGCCTTGGCGGCGGTGGCGTACGGGTTGTAGCTGTAGCTGCGCGCCAACCCGGCCGGGACGGTGAAGTACTCGACCGACAGCTTCGCCGGGTCGCTGGCCAGTTCGCCACGGGCGGGTACGTCGTTACCGTCGTCCCAGCCCCAGGGGGCGTTCGCGGAGTTCGCCGAGCAGCTCCAGGTGCCGACGCCGCAGTCGCCGGAGGTGTCCCCGGCGAAGGTGCCCAGGCTGGCGAAGAGGTTCGTGTTGGTCCGCTGCGCCCACAGGCCGCCGGTGGCGAACATGTCGACGAGCTGGTAGCGGACGTTGCGGTCGTCGCCGCTCTCCGGCGTCTCGGCCACCGTGGACGGGTAGTAGACCAGGCCGTCGCCGTTGATGGCGTACTGCGGGTACGCCTTCAGTCCGTGGCCCTGCGCCTCCTGGGCGGTGACCGGGTGCGGGAAGGAGTCGTGCGGCGAGGACTGGAACTGCAGGGTGCCGTCGACGCTCTCCCGGCCGCTGGTCCAGGTGCTGCCGACCGGGGTGTACGAGTAGAAGTCGCTGTGCGCGACGGTGACCGCCCCGCGCAGGACGCCGTACGCGGAGCCGTCCCGCTCGATCGCGAAGAGGACGCCCTCGCCGTCGTTCTCGTGCTCGGTCTCGAAGAACGGGTGGTCGGTCCAGTCCCGGGGGTGGAAGAACAGGTACGTGAGGTACCAGTGCGTGCTCGTCTCCACGACGGAGTAGTACACGTGCGCGGCGAGCGACGTTCCGGACGTGCCGACGCGGTCCCAGTTGTTGCGTCCGTTCAGGTCGCCGTCGAAGTCCACGGCGGTGACGTAGTCGCTCTGGCCGCCCAGGGCGTGTGTGCCGGTGGCGTCGACGTCCTGATAGTGGATGGGTGCCCAGCGCAGGGCCAGCTCGGCACGGCTGACCGCGGCGGTTGCGGGTGACGGCGTGGTGAGCGGGGTGAGCGTCAGCGCCAGCGCGGTGGCCGCCGCCGTCAGTGCCCTCGTCACCCGTCGGTTGGTGTTGCTCCTGTCGCGCATGGTGTGCTCCCGCGTCGAAGTGACCTACCACTATGGATGATCGTCGATCCGGAATTCCGGCGCGTGTCCTCGCGGCGACGGGAAGGCGGCGGGCGTCCGACGGGCTCGCGACAGTCCGCTTGTATCGACACTCGTCGAATGCAATGCTGTGGTTCGGCCGCGCTCGGGAGCCGGCGTGGTCGATCTCTGCTCCGGAGTCGGGGACGCGCGAGGTGGGCTTCACCACCCGCGCCCGGGCAGTCCCCGTCAGCGGCCGCATGCCGATCGCCGTCGGGCGGCCGCCGCGCAGGTCCGGACCCGTACGGTCGGCCGCCCATCCGTGGCCGCGACGGCGACGGCTTCTCGGAGGTACGGATGCGTCGCATCGTCCTGGCTCTCACGACCATCGCCCTGACCACCGCCACGACCGGCCGGGCCGCGACGACCGGCGTCGCCCAGGCGGCGCCGGCACCCACGGCATCGGTCACGGCAGCGCCGACACCCACTCCGGTCTGCCCGCCGGCACTGCCCATCGGCGGTCGGGTGTCCGCGGCCACCACCACCAGCCTGACCATCGCCTACTACATCGTGCTCAGCCCGCCGTGCGGCTACCGGCCGCCGATCACGGTCGGACTCTTCGCCAGCCGCGACGACGCCTACGCGTGGCGGAACCCGGTGGGCGAGCTGGTCTCCGCCGAGCGCGACGGGACCGTCACCTTCGACCGGCTGACCCCCGACAGCGAGTACTGGTACGGGTTCCGCGACTCCGAAGACCGGTGGGAGCCCTACTACGGGGGCAGCGGTCGGACCGCCGCGCTGACGTCCTGCCGGGCGACCGCCACCATCGACTCGCGCTGGGGCACCGGATTCGTCGCCACGGTGACGGTCCGCAACGTCGGCACGCAACCATTGGACCAGTGGCGCGTGTCGTGGCGCTGGGCCGGCGACGAGCGGATCCAGGCGGTGTGGGGCGGTGTCGTCGACCCGGCCGGCGCCGATGTGGTGGTGCGCAACGCACCGTACAACGGGACGCTGGCGCCGGATGGGTCGACGACGTTCGGTCTGCTCGCGACGGCCAGCGCGCCGCCGGCCGGGCTGACGCTGACCTGCGCGCGCTGATCCCGGGCGACGTACCCGGGGGTCGGCGTCGCGTCAGGGCTTGCGGGCCACCGCGCCGTAGGCGTCGATACCCCGGGCGTCGGCCTCGTCCGGCCGCCACAGCGGGATCGGCACGAGACCGGGCTCCACCATCGTCAGCCCGGAGAAGCAGCCGGCGAGATCCTCCGGGCTGCGCAGGATGTACGGGACGCCGCCGTTCTCGGCCAGCCGCTGCGCGCCGGAGACGACCTGCGGGCTGGTGTTGGTGCCGTCCCAGAGCACCAGGTGGCTGCCGGACGCGGTCGCGCCCATCGTCCGATCGACGATCGAGCGCACCACCTCCAGATCCGGCTCGTACCCCAGCACGCCCATGAACATGACGGCAATCGGCTGGTCGAAGTCGAGCGTCCGCGCCGCCTCGGCGAGGATGGCCTCCGGGTCGTGGTAGTCGGCCGGCATGTACGTCGTGACACCCTGGACGGTCGTGCTGGCCAGCAGCGCGCGGGCGTGCACGAGAACCATCGGGTCGTTGTCGACGTAGACGATCCGCGCGTCGGGCGTGACGCCCTGGGCGACCGCGTGGGTGTTCTGCATGGTCGGCAGGCCGGTGCCGATGTCCAGGAACTGCCGGATGCCCGCCTCGGCGGCCAGGTAACGGACCGCCCGGACCAGGAAGCGGCGGGACTGCTGCGCCATCAGGACGATCTCCGGGTAGACCTCGGCGACCGCGTCACCGGCCGCCCGGTCGGACTGGAAGTTGTCCTTGCCGCCCATCCAGTAGTTCCAGATCCGCGCCGCGTGCGGCACGTCGGGCTGAAGCGTCGCGGTGAGTTCGGCATCCGGGCCGGCCATGCCAGGCTCCTATCGAGGGGTCCGTCGGGGTGAAACGAATTGTCCACTATCGACACCGCTGGCCCCGACCGGGTCGCCCGCCACCGGGACGGGCGACCCGCCGACGTGTCACGGCGCTTCGACGACCTCCCGGCCCAGCGGCCAGAAGGCGGCCGGGACGAGCTTGAAGTTGGCGATGCCGAAGGGGATCCCGATGATCGTCACGCAGAGCGCGATGCCGGCGAGGATGTGGGACAGGGCCAGCCACCAACCGGCCAGCACCACCCAGAGCACGTTCGCCAGCCCGGAGCCGACGCCCGCGCCCGGTTTGGGCACCAGCGTGCGGCCGAAGGGCCACAGCGAGTAGACGGCGAGGCGCAGCGCGGCGACGCCGAACGGGATGGTGACGACCAGCAGGAAGCAGATCAGCGCGGCGAAGCCGTAGCCGATCGCCAGCACGAGGCCACCGCCGAAGATGAGCCACAGGACGTTCAGGACGAAGCGAATCACCCCTTCAGCATGAGCGATGCTCGCCACCGGGTCCGGACCGCCGTCGGGATCGACCCGGCGGGCGGGGCTCAGTTCGACAGGCCGCCGCACGCGGTCCCGTCGATCGTGCACGCCGTCGGCGTCGCGCCGACCGCAGCGCCGTTGACCCGGAAGGTCACCCGCGTCGAGGCGCTGCCCGGCACCTGCCCCACGCTGCCGTCCGGCACGAACGTCCACACCGCGCCGTCCTGGCTGGCCCGCGCGCCCTCGACCGCGCTGACCCGCAGCGACTCCCGGGGCAGCGTGATGGTCAGCGTCCACCGCGTCGCCGGCACCGGCCCCGGATTGTTGATCGTCACGCTCGCGCCGTAGCTGAGCAGCGCCGTGTCCTCGATGACGAAGTCGGCGGCGAGGGCCGCCGGGGTCGGCGAGGCCGACGACGGGGTCACGGCCGGCGCGCTGGACGGTGGCTCGACGGGTGGCCGCGCGGCGCTGGCCGAGGGCGACCCCACGGTGGTCGGGCTGGTGGCGGCCGGCTGTGCCTGCCCCCGGGGCGTACCGGGGCCCGGCGTTCCCAACTGGTCCACCGACGGGGGCGCGTCCAGGGTCACCGGCGCGAGCTGCTCCGGGGTACGCACCACGCTGACGATCGAGACCACCGTCGCCACCACCACCCCGAGCGCCGCGAATACGGCGACCCAGGTGGCCCGCGACACGTCGGCCTGGCCGGTGACCACCCGCCGTACGGCTGCGGCGGCGGCCACGATCCGGTCCAGCAGGATGATCGCCACAGTACGCCGTGGCTGCGGCGGTGTTGCCGGCACTGCCTTTCTCCCCTTCACTTCGTCGCCGGAAGCCCGCCCGCGACCGCCGGGTCGCGGTGGCACCCGAGCGGTCACAGGGCGCGCAGCCCGACGAGTATCGACTCGAGCAGCTCCTGCGACGGCAGCTCCGACAGCGACGGCGGTTCGTGCGTCTCGACCAACCCCGCCCCCAGCAGGTCACCGAGGAGGACCCGAACGGTGCCGAGGGGCAGATCCAGCTCGGCGCTGACCTCAGCCACCGACACTGGATGGTGACACAGCTCGACGATCCGCGCCTGTTCGGGGAAGAGCGACGTGGGCGACGTCGCCGACCGCCGCGCGACGACCAGTGAGATCAGGTCGAACCGGCCGCGCTCCGGCGTCGTACGCCCACCGGTCATCGTGTACGGACGGGCGACCGGGCCGGCGTCGTCGTCGTACCACGCCTCGTCAGCGGATCCGGCGCTGGGCACCAGAATCTCCGCTCCTCGCCGCGGCGGCGGTCTCCAGGCGGATCGGCAGGTGCCGTTCGGCCTGCCCGACGAAGAGCGCGACCTCGTACGCCATGTCGCCCACCTCGACCTCGTCGCCGGAGATCCGCACGGTCAGGATGGTCCCGTTCGAGATGGTGGCGACGAAGAGGAACGCCCGCGACATCTGCACCACGATCTGACGCAGCCCGCCCGCGTCGCAGGTCCGGGTGGCGGCCAGTCCCAGCGCCAACAGGCCGGCGACGATCCCGGAGATCTGTTCGGCCAGCTTCGCCTCCACCTGCTGGGAACCGCCGAGCGGAAGCCCGTCCGGGGAGAGCACCACGGCGAACTCCGCACCGCGTACCCGGTCCACCAGGCGGTCCAGCGCACCGGTCAGGCTGTCCTCGGTGACCACTGCGTGCGTCATCGATGTCTCCTCGTTGTTCTCGTGATCGGCAGCTCGACGGTCTCGGGGCCGGCGTTGCCGGGACCGGGCACGGTCGGCCCGGATTGGCGGATCCGCATCGGCAGCCCGTCGGCGCTGCCCGCCGGCCTCGCGTCGGGCACCTCGACCGCCCCGGGCATCGGCCGGTACGCGGGCCCCGGCGACGTCGCGTCCGGCCCGCCCGTCACGGTGACCAGCTCGGCCGGCAGGTGCACGATGGCCGCCGTTCCGCCGCGTCGGCTGGGCCGCAGGACGACCCGGGCGCCGCACCGGGCGGCCAGCAGCGCGACCGCGTACAGCCCTCCGGCGTTGCTCGGGGGGTCGCTCGGCGGGCTGGCGAGCAGGCGGTTCGCCTCGTCGAGCGCGGCGGCGTCGAGGCCGGGGCCGTCGTCGACCACCACGATCGCGCAGCCGTGCGGCCGGTGCTCGCCGGTGACCCGGACCGTGGTGTCGGTGGTCGAGAAGGTCAGGGCGTTCTCGATCAACTCGGCGAGCAGGTGCACGACGTCCGTGACGGCGGGGCCGGCGAGCGACCACGGCCAGTGCGGCGCCACCAGGACCCGGTGGTATTCCGGCACCTCGGCGACCGCGCCGCGCGTCACGTCGAGCAGGGGGACCGGGCGTCGCCAGCGGCGCGCGGGCCGCGCCCCGGCGAGGGTGATCACCTTTTCCACGTTGCGGCGGATGCGGGTGGTGAGATGGTCGAGCTGGAACAGCTCGTCGGCCTCCGCGGCGTCGTGTTCCCGCCGCTGCATCGCGTCGAGCAGGTCGAGCTGGTCGCGCAGCAGGGCCTGGTTGCGCCGGGTGATCCCCAGGAACAGGTCGGTCGCGCGACGTTCCCGCGCCGGCCCGCCGCCCTGCTGATCGCCGCCGTTCTCGGCAACCGGCGCCAGATTGTCGCCGGGCGCGGTCGGCGGTTCCGACCGAGGCTGATCGGCGACCGGCGGGGCATCGTGCCCGGGCCCGCGGCGTACGGCCCTGGCCCAGCCCAGCAGCACCGCGAGTACGGCGATCAGCCCGAGACCCACCACCAGGCCGGTCCGCCCCACGATCACCGCGGCGCCGGGTGTGGCCCGTTCGACGCTCGCGCGGGCGGTCGTCGTCACCAGCTCGTGCAGCGCGCCGAGGGCGGGGTCCGCCGCCGCGCGCCACTCCTGCGCGCTGACCCCGCGCAGCGCGTCGGCCCGGTCCGTGCGCAGCAGCGTGTCCTCCACGGCGAGCAGGCCCGCGAACTCGGGGCCCGCCACGAGCCGCTGGTACGCGCTGTGGCCGCCGGCCGGCAGACCGCCCGTCGCCTCGGCCCGGGCGTACCGCTGGACGGCCACCAGCTCGACCAGCCGGCGGCGCTCCTCGACGCTCAGCCGACCGCTCAGAACGGCCGCCGTGACCAGGGTGTCCTCCCGGGCCAGCAGCTCACGGGCACGGGCCAGCGCGATCACCGCGCGGGTGTCGACCGCCAGCCTGCTCTCGTGCGCGCCCCACTCCGGTCCGTACACGTCGAAGGCGGCGTCGACGAGCTGGTCGTACCCGTCGACCGCGCCCGCCTGGTCGAGCTGCCTGTCGTCCACCCGGGACCGGATCGCCCCCAGCCCGTTCAGCCTCCGGATCAGGGTATCGGCCCGGTCGCGGACCGCGCCCGCGCTGAGCAGGCGCAGGTCGTGTCCGTTCCCGAAGGCCCGGACCTGCGCCGCCGCCGCGTCGGTCGCCGCCCGCGCCCCGGCCAGCGTGGCCCGCGCGGGCGCGGCGTCGGCCAGCGTCTCGGCGGTCGCCCGACGCTCGGTCTGCAGGCTCAGGACCAGCCGGTCGATGGGCTGACCCAGGGTGTCGGCCAGGGCCCGCACCCGCAGCAGGTCGGCGGCGTCCTGGCCGGTGAGCCAGGCCGCGTACGACCACAACGTGAGCAGCACCGCCGCCGTCGCGACGAGCCGGACCCCCGATCGCCGTGCGCGTGTCACGTGGCGCTCCGTCCGGTGCGCCGGCTCATCGGGCCGACCGCTGCGGCCACGGCTGCCCGGCGGCGTCGCTGGCCCGGTCGGCGACCATCGTCCGCAGCAACGCCAGCAGCTCCGCCCGGTTGGCGCAGTGCAGCCTGTTGCGCATGCGCGCCACGTGGTGCTCCACGGTCTTGGCCGAGATGAAGAGCCGGTCACCGATCTCCCGGTAGGTCAGCCCGGCCAACACCAGCTCGGCCACCTCGTACTCGCGGTCGCTCAGCCCCTGCTGGGTGGGGCCGGCGGCGGCGACGGGCGTGGCGGTCGCGCCGTCGCTCGGGCGCTGCCCACCGGTCGCGCCGGCCGGCCGCCCCTGGAGCACCCGGGCGCACTCGAGCAGGGTGGTCATCGCCCGTCGGTCCGCGGTGCGGATCGCGGCCTGCCCGGCGAGGCGGGCGCCGTCCCAGCACAGCCCGGTGTCGTGCAGGCCCCGGGCGGCGGCCTCGACCCGCACCGGGTCGACCACACCACGTAGCACCTCGACCCAGCTCTCGGCGGCCGCGGCGACCACACCGGCGTAGCGGCTGTGCTCGGCGGCGGCGAGCAGGGCGGCGACGTGGTCGTCGGCGGACGTCGGCTCGCCGGTCAGGATGGCGGCGTGCAGGCCGCTCCAGTGCAGCGGGACGCTCCACAGGGTCGGGGTGCCGAGTCGGTCGAGCAGCGCGGCGCCCTCCCGCAGGTAGGGCGCCAACCGGGCCACGTCACCGAGCCGCGCGCCCGCGATGGCAAGTTCGCCCAGCGGCAGCAGCGTGAACAGGTCGACCCCGTGGCGGACCACCGCCTCCAGCGCCTGGCCCCACCCCCGCTTGAGCGCGCCGAGGTCGCTGGTGCGCCGGGCGATGCCCATCCGCAGCGCGGCGGCGAAGAGCAGGTCGCGGGATTCCAACGGGCGTTCGTCGGCGGTGACCGTGGCGAGGCGCTCGGCGGCCGCGAGCGTCTGACCTCGGACCATGAGGATCCAGGCCTGCAACAGCCGGTGCCGACGGGCCATCAGCGGGCCGCCCACACCGCCGGCCTGCGCGCGGTGCAGGACCCGCTCGGCGATGTCCAGCTCGCCACAGTGCACGGCGGTCAGCGCGGCCAGCGCGGCCGGACTGTCCGGCAGCAGGACCGCCCGACCGTCCGGCTCCAACAGGGCGGCGGACTGCACGAGCGCGGAGAGCGCCGCGCTCGGCGTGCCGGTGACGCCCTCGCGTACGCCGTCGGCCATCAGCCGGGCGGCGCTGGCGTGCAGGGTGGGCGGTGCGCCGGCGGGCTCGTCCACGCGCGACCCGGCGGCGGTCAGGTCGCCGATGGCGAACCCGCCCACGGCGGCGAACGCCACCGACGAGGCGGTGCCCGACCACCGGTACAGCTCGACGCTGCGGCCGGCGTGGCCCCGGTGTGCCAGCGCGGTCGCGGCCACCGCGGCCGCCTCGGCGCGGACCGCCGGGTCGGCGGTGGTCAGCAGCCGGTCCGCCAGGCGCAGCGCGTCGTCGAGGTCACCGGCGAGCGCGGCCGCGAGAGCCTGCCGGGCGCCGGTCGGGTGCCCGGCCGCGGTCGCGGCGGCGAACAGCTCGGCGGCGAAGGCCGGCTCGTCGGCGAGCGCCTCCTGCGCCGCCGCGGCGAGTGTCGGGGCCGGACAGTCGCCGAGGACACCCACCGCGAGCAGCGAGCGGACCAGCGGTAGCACCGGGCCGCCCCGGGCGAGCTGCAACTCGGTGAGGCGTCGCCAGAGGGCGCTGCGCTCGGTGGCCGGGCTGAGCGTGGTGACCGCCCGGCGGACCAGCGGGGTGAGCCGGCCGTCCGCGCCGATCAGGCCGGCCGCCCGGGTCGTGGCGATCAGCTCGTCGACCGCCTCCGGCTCCTGATCCAGGAGCGGGCCGAGCATGGCCACCGGCAGCGGTACGCCGGCCGCGACCGCGAGCAACAGTCGTCGTACGGGGGTGGGCTGGATCTCCAGCTCCGGCGCGAACTCGAGGACGACGGT
Source organism: Micromonospora sp. NPDC051543 (assembly GCF_044454415.1). Classification (NCBI taxonomy): domain Bacteria; kingdom Bacillati; phylum Actinomycetota; class Actinomycetes; order Micromonosporales; family Micromonosporaceae; genus Micromonospora; species Micromonospora sp. NPDC051543. The sequence goes on along the minus strand of NZ_JBITDT010000003.1, from coordinate 334,735 downwards.
CCGGGGCGGCTCGGTCGGGGCGGTGGTCAGGCTCGGTGCCGCGCGCAGGCCGCGGGTGAGCCGCTCGACGTCGCGGGGGACGCCCCCGGTCTGCGTGTGTACGAAGTCGACGAGTTCGGCACGCGGGGTCAACTCGGGGACGGCGGCGACGCAGGCCCCGGTCTGCTCCCGGTTGAACGGCCCGAGCAGTACGGCCTGCCCGTCGCGGCGCAGCGTGTCGACCAGCTCGGTGAGGGCCGCCGACCGGGGCCAGGGGCGGTGGGCGACGACCAGCCGGTGCCGGCGGGTGGCGACCAGGCGCAGCAGCACGCCGATCCGCTCGTCGTCGAGCAGGTGCGCGTCGTCGACCAGGATCAGGTCGTCCGGGTCGACGGGCTCGCCGGGCCCGGGTACGCCCGTGCGCACGGTGACGCCGGCCCGTTGCTGGATGCGCGTCAGCTCGACGAGCAGGGCGGTCTTGCCGTGCCCGGCGGGGCCGGCCAGGCCGATGCTGAGCGGCGCGGCCGGATCGTCGGCGACCCTGTCCAGCAGGGCCCTGGGCGCCCGGCCCAGCACCAGTCGGGAGTCGGCGAGGTCGTTCATGATCATTGTGGTCATCCTTCGCGTCCCCGGCTGAGCGTCAGTGCCAGGCGGGACGCCTTCGGCAGGTCAAGGGGCAGGATCCGGACCGGCGGTCGGGGTGGCGGTTCGCCCGGGTCGGTGGCGTGGTCCCGGGGCCGCCGCAGGGCCGGGAGGCTCGCCCGGCCGCCACCCGGGACCGGCGCCGGATCGCGGACCGGGACCGGGGGACCAGGGCGCGGTCGGGGTGACACCACCTGGCAGGCCGCGCTCGCCGCTCCGGTGGCGGCGGTGAGCTGCGCGTCGGGCTCGACCTCGACCGGCACCTTGAGCGCTGTGCTGATCAGCTCGGTGACCAGCGGGATGCGGGTCGAGCCGCCGGCCAACAGGACGCCGTCGAGCTGCGTCGGCGTCAGGCCGGCACCGTGCACGGTGCGCAGCAGGAGGTCCACGGTGGCCTGCACGGTGGGGCGGATCATCGCCTCGAACTGCGCGCGGGTCACCGGTATCCGCGCCGGACCGGTCGGCAGGCTCAACACCACGTCGGCGGCCGGCTCGACGGTCAGCGCCCGCTTGACCCGGTCACACTCGGCCGGAAGGCCACGCAGGGCCGCGTGGTGGTCCCGCCGCCCGATGGCGGCCAGCTCCCGGGACAGCACGGTACGGACGTGGCTGGCCAGCAGCTCGTCGAAGTCGGCTCCGCCGATCGGGTCGAGACCCTGTGGCGTGCCGAAGCTCTCGTAGGTGCCGCGCGGGGTGCGCCGGACCAGGGCCGCCTCGAAACTGGCGCCGCCCAACGCGTAGACGGCCGCCGTGGTGCCCGCGAAGCCACGCGCCGCGTGACTCTCCGCGACCGTGACCGTGCGGGGGAGTAGCGTCACCGTGCGCAGCCCGAGGTCGACGAGCGCCCGGCGCAGCAGCTCCCGCCGGTACGGCCGCCAGCTGGCCGGGTGACTGAGCACCACCGCCTCGGCCCGGCCGCCTTCCGCGGCATGCACCTGTTCCACCACCCACGCCGCCAACTCCGCCGTGAGCGTCTGCGGCGCGCACGCCTCGCCACCGAGCAGCAGGGGCACGTCGTCACCGATGCGGCGAACGAAATCCCTGGTGGTACGACTGCCGTCGTCGGTGGCGGGCCCGCCGATGTGCAGCGCGCCGTCCTCGGCCAGGTGCAGCACCGACGGTACGAGCGGCGAGCCGGCGTTCAGCGGGACAGCCTCCGGACGCGTCCAGGTGCGGCCGTCGCGCCGAGCGACCGCGGCGGCGGTGTTGGTGCTTCCGATGTCTATCCCCAGGACGTACGGCATCCGTCTCTTCTCTTTCCGCGAGTGGCCGGCTGATGGCGATGGCGTCGGCGCTGTCCGGCGACCCACCCCCGGCGAAACCCGCGGGCCCCTACGTTCGTACCAGAGATCACTGCGTGGTCGGCACCCTAATCTGACCGGGACGGTTTCCCCCAGTCCCCCTAACGGGGGAGCCGGCGAATGCCCTAACGCGGCGTGATCGGTTGCGGGCGCAGCCCCGATGTCCGGGGCCGCCCCCGGCCATAGCGTTCCTCTCGACGAACGACGGCCGATGCCAATCCGAGGAGAACCGGCACATGGACTCGCAACAGACCCTCCACGACTTCGTGCTCGACCTGCTGACCAACCCCGACGCGCGGTCGGCGTTCGACCTCGACCCGGAGGGCGCGCTGCACGCCGCAGGGCTCAGCGACATCACCGCCGCCGACGTGCAGGACGTGGTGCCGCTGGTGGTCGACTACGCGCCGGGCGCGGGCCTCGCGCCGCTGACCCCGGTGGTCGGGCAGCTCGGCTTCGACCCGCTGGTGACCGACGCCACCGACGTGGTCGGTCAGTTGCAGAGCGTGGCGCAGCAGATCAGCGTCACCAGCTCGCCGTCCGGTGTGGACGTCAAGGCCGGTGTGCTCGGCGCCATCGCGGTCGACCCGTCGACCGTCGCCGCCGGGGTGAGCGTGCTGCCGGGTATCGGCCTGGGTGTCGGGCCGAGCGGCCTCGACACCGACCTGACCGGGGTGGCCGACGTGGCGCACACGCTCGACGCGGACGTGGTGCAGCCGGTCGACGGCATCGTCGACCCGGTGCTCGGCGGCGCGACCGGCACGGTCGGGGACCCGACCGGCGTGCTCGGCGTCACCGACCCGGTGCTCGGCGGTGACGTGACCGGTGGCGTCCTCTCCGGCGTGCACGGTCAGGTCGACGGCATCGTCGGCTCTCTCGGCGTCCACGACACCCTGGGTGGCCTGGGCCTCGGCGAGGGCGCCGTCGGTGGCGTGGTGCCGCCGGTGGACGTTCCGTCCGTGGTGGGCGGTGTCACGCACCACGTGGACAGTCTCCTTCCCGGGGTCACCGGCACGGTCGGTAGCGTCACGGGTGGGCTCACCGACGGTGTGACCGGCGACTCGCACGACGGGGGGCCCGCCTCGTCGGACCACGGGTTGCTGGGCATCACCGGCGGTCTGCTCTGACGGGATTTTCCGTCGGAAGCGGGGGGCCGGGGGGCGGGGGGCCACCACGGCGCAGGCCGGTTGGGTAGCGGCCCCCGATGGGTATAGTTGCGGCAAAAACCACCATGGTGGGGTGTGTGGGGGGTGTTGGGGGGGGCGTGA
>NZ_JBITDT010000003.1:322157-331538 GCF_044454415.1 Micromonospora sp. NPDC051543 | reverse complement strand
GGGGGGGGGGCCGGCGCCCGTTGGGTTGTGGGGTTGGTTGCCCGCCGGGGGTGGGGGGGGGGGGTGTTGGCGGGGGGGGGGGGGGGGGGGCGGGGCGCGCCCCCCCCCCCCCCCCCTTCCCGGTTTCCTTCCCGGCACCTCTTGCTAATTGAGCCGAAATCCGCACACTTGGTGCGGTGATGGCGGGGATCTGGCTGGACGTACTGGACGAGATCGCCCGGACGTGCACGACACACGGTCGCGGCGATCTGCTGCAGACGGTCCGGCAGAAGCGTGCCCAACTGCTCGACCCGACGTTGCGGGTCCTGGTCGTCGGCGAGCCGAACCAGGGCAAGAGCCAGCTCATCAACGCGATCATCAACGCGCCGGCCTGCCCGGTCGGTGACGGTCGCACCACCGTCCTGCCGACCGTGGTGCAACACGCGGAAGCCGCCTGCGCCACGATGGTCCAGGTGCCGGCGCCGCCGGCCGGCCGGCCGGCGGGAGCGTCGGTGGCGACGCTCGCCGAGCGGACCCCCCTGGCGCTCGACCAGGTCGCGGCCGGCGTGTCCGGCGCGGTCGGACGTCGGCCGGGGGGCGGTCCGGCGTACGTCGAGATTGGCCTGCCGCGGGCTCTGCTCGCCGCCGGACTCGTGCTGGTGGACACTCCGGGTACCGACGAGGTCACCGCGCTCGGCGCGGCTGCGGAGGTGGCCGCCGCGACCCGCGCGGACGCCGTGCTGCTGGTCTCCGACTCCACGAGGGAACTCTCGGTGGCCGAGCTGAACATGCTGCTGCACGTCATGCGCTCGCAACCGAACGTGGTCGTGGTGCAGAGCAAGACCGACCTGGTGGCGGACTGGCGGACGGTCGCCGAGCGCAACCGGCAACACCTCGCCGATGCCGGCGTGGCGGCGCCGCTGATCCCGGTGTCGGCGACGCTGCGGCTGCGAGCGGCGGCGGCCGACGACCGTGGTCTCAACGCCGAGTCCGGCTTTCCGGCGCTGATCGCCCGCCTGCAACGGGACCTGGCCGGCAAGGCCGACCACCTGGCGCGGGCGTCGGTGCAGGCGGTGGCCCGTACGGTGGTGGAGCAACTGGCCGCGCCGCTGCGCGCCGAGTTGGCGACGCAGGAGGCCGAGGAGCAGTCCGGGCCGATCTCGCGGCTGCACGCGGCCCAGCGGGAGGTCGACGAGTTGCGGCGCTGCTCGACCCGCTGGCAGAACACCCTCAACGACGAGATGGCCGACCTGCTCTCCGACATCGAGTACGACCTGCGGGACCGGACGCGCCAGATCCTGCGGGCGGTCGACGAGGCGTTCGATGAGGCCGACCCGCTCGTCGCCTGGGACACCTTCGACGAGTGGCTGTCGCGCAGCCTGGTCGAGGCCGCGGAGGCCAACCACGAGTGGCTGGTCCAGCGCTGTGACTGGATCGCCCGCCGGGTGGCCGCCCAGTTCAACCGGTACGGCTACGACGTGCTGCCGCCCTGGTCGATGACGATGCCGGAGGATCTCGGCGACCGCCTGCCGGACCTGGAACGGCCGAGGATCGACCGGTTCACGACGGGTCAGAAGCTCTTCACCGGCATGAAGGGCTCGTACGGCGGCATGCTGATGTTCGGCCTCGCGACCACCCTGGCCGGGATGCCGATGATCAACCCGGTCTCGGTCGGCATCGGCGCCCTCTTCGGCGGCAAGAGCATCCGCGACGAGAGCAAGCAGATGTTGCGCCGCCGGCAGGCGACCGTGAAGACGGCCATCCAGCGGCATGTCGACGAGTTCTTCGTCCGGATGATCCGGGACTGCCGGGACGCCGCCCGGCAGGTGCAACGGATGCTGCGCGACCACTTCACGGGTCTGACCGAGGAGTTGCAGGAGGCCATCGTGCAGTCGTTCCGCAGCGCGAAGCAGGAGGCCGACACCGACGTCGCCCTGCGCGAGCAGCGGCAGCGGGAGATCCGGTCGAAGATGACCCGCCTCGCCGCGCTCTACGAGCAGTCCCAGCACCTGACCGCCACCCGGGCGACCCCGGTGCTGTTGGAGCCCGGGGCATGACTGTCGGGGTGCGGTTGGACGAGGCGGCCTGGGGGCTCCTGCACCAGGCACTGGAGGTCTACCAGCACGACGCGCGGGCGGTCGGGCGGTTGCGGCACCAGATCGCGCGGTTGGAGCAGCCGCTGCGGATCGCGGTCGCCGGGCCGTGGCGGGCGGGCAAGTCGACGGTGCTCAACGCGCTGATGGGGGAGGAGGTCGCGCCGGTCGAGGGCGCCGACGGCGCGTTCACCTGGTACGAGGACGGCGCGTCACCGGGCGCGACCGCCTACCCGGTGGGGCAACCTCCGCAGGAGCTGACGGTGGTCAAGTCGGCGACCGGCATGCGGGTGGATCTCGGCTGGCGTGCCGGGGAGGTACGCGACATCGTGGTGCGCTGGCCGACGCGGGCGCTGCGGCAGGTGACGCTCGTCGACACCCCGGCGCTCGGCACGGTCGACGAGCAGGGCCACGCGCCGGTGCTGGACCGGGTGCTGGCCGACGCGGACGCCGTGTTGTTCCTGACCCGGGACGGCCGCGACAGCGATCTGCGGGTGCTGGAGTCCGGTCGGGACAGTGCCGTCGGGCAGGCCGCCCCGGTCAACGTGATCATGGTGTTGTCCCGGGCGGACGAGGTCGGCGGTGGCCGGATCGACGGGCTGCTCACCGCCCGACAGTTGGCCCGGCGGCACCACCGCGATCCCCGGGTGGGCGCCCTGGCCGTCAACGTGGTGGCGTGCAGTGGAGCTGTCGGCCTCGCGGGTCGGTTGCTCGGTGAGTCCGACTTCGCCGCGCTGGCGACGCTGGCCGGGGTGCCGCGCGCCGGGTTGGAGCCCCACCTGCTCTCCGCCGACCGCTTCGTCCGTGGCGAACTTCCGGTACGCCTCGACCCCGAGGTGCGCGCGGGCCTGCTGGACCGGTTCGGCCTCTTCGGTATCCGGCTGGCCACGACGCTGGTACGCGGTGGGTTCGACACCCGGGTGGCGATGTCGGCCGAGCTGATCCGGCGCAGTGGGCTCACCGAGCTGCGTGAGTCGATGACCCGCTGTTTCGTCGATCGGCGCGACGCGCTCAAGGCCCGCTCGGCGCTGGCCGCGGTGGAGGCCCTGGTGCGGGCCGAGCCGGTCCGGGGCAGCGACGAGTTGGTCGGCGCGATCGAGCAGATCCTGGCGGGCGCGCACGAGTTCCGTGAGTTGCGCCTGCTGGTGGCGTTGCGCAACGCCCGTCTCGGTTTCGACGCCGAGTTGGCCGCCGAGGCGCAGCGGCTGGTCGGCGGCGAGGGCGTCTCCCTGGCCGCCCGGCTCGGTGTCGAGCACGAGGCGACCGCCCAACGGCTCTGGGAGACCGCCGCCGACGCCCAGTGGCGGTGGCGGGACCGGGCGGAGGATCCGCTGCTCCCACTGACCCAGCGGCGCGGTGCCGAGGTGGTCGTGCGCAGTTGCGAGGGGATGCTGGCCGAGCTGGCGGCGGGCGGTCGCTGAGCGGCCGCGAGTCCACCCGGGACGCTACGGGCGCGTTTCGCGGCGATCAACCCATTGACAGGGCCGTGGTTGCCCGGAAACATCTGCCCAACATCCACCGGATCTGCCCTCCCTTGTCAGGCACGCCCGATGACAACGATGTCAGAGCCCGGTCCACCCTCCCACTGCCACCCAGACGCTCGACGTACTCGACCGGATCGAGTCGAAAGGTCCCGCCCCCATGCCGTATCTCCCCCGTACGCGCGCCGTCTCCCTGCGGATAGCCGTGGCGACAACCGCCGCCCTGCTTCCCCTGGGGATGGTCGTCGCCGCGCCGCTGGCCAGCGCCGCGCCGAGCGCCCCGCCACCGGGCGCCTTCCGTTCCTCGTTCGAAACGGCCGACCCGCAGCCCGCCACGAGCACCGTCGAGGTCGACCGCTCCGGTCGGCCCGTGCAGGGCAACCTCAGCGGGTCGAGCGACGCGAACCTGCCCGGCAGCCTGCTCGGCCAGGTCGAGACCACCACCGCGAGCGCCCAGAACCCGCCGAACGAGATCGCGGCGAACCTCGCCGACGGGAACCCGTCGACCAAGTGGCTGGCGTTCGAGTCGACCGCGTGGGTGACGTACCAGTTAACCAAGCCAGCGGTCGTCAAGCGGTACGCGCTGACCTCGGCGGACGACGAGCCGGGCCGCGACCCCCGCGACTTCACCCTCCAGGGATCCACCGACGGCAGCACCTGGGTCGACCTGGACCGCCAGACGAAGCAGAGTTTCGCCAAGCGGTTCGCCACCAACAGGTACGGCGTCACCAACACGACGGCCTACGGCTGGTACCGCCTGTCGATCTCCGCGAACTCCGGCGACACCCTCACCCAGCTCGCGAGCTGGGACATCAGCGACGGCTCGGACGTCCGACCGCCCGCCACGCCCATGGTCACCGAGATCGGCCCCGGCCCGGCCGGTGGTTACACGACGAAGCCGGGCGTCGGTTTCACCGGGCTGGCCGCGCTGCGCTACTACGGTGGCGCCCAGACCGGTGGCCGCTCGTACGCGACGAACAAGCTGTTCGACGTCGACATCCCGGTCGGGCCGAACACCCGCCTGTCGTACCGGATCTTCCCCGAGTTCACCGGCCAGGACGCCGGCTACCCGTCCACCTACGCCTCGGTCGACCTGCACTTCACCGACGGCAGCTACCTCAGTGGACGCTCGGCCGTCGACCAGCACGGCAACCCGCTGACCCCGGCCGGCCAGGGCACGTCGAAGGTGCTCTTCGCCGACCAGTGGAACGCGGTCAGCGCCGACATCGGCGCCGTCGCGCGCGGCAAGACGATCGACCGCGTCCTGCTGGCGTACGACGACCCGCAGGCCACCGAGGAGACCCTCTTCCAGGGGTGGCTCGACGACGTCGAAGTGACTCCGAACCCGGCGACGATCGACGGCTCCCGGCTGACGAACTACGTCGACACCCGCCGCGGCACCAACTCCACGGGCGGGTTCTCGCGCGGCAACAACCTGCCGATCACCGCCGTGCCGAACGGGTTCAACTTCTTCACCCCGGTGACCGACGCGACCTCGGACTCCTGGGAGTACGACTACCACCGCGCCAACAACGCCGCCAACCTGCCCACGTTGCAGGGCCTCGCGATCTCCCACGAGCCAAGCCCCTGGATGGGCGACCGCAACCAGATGTCGGTGATGCCGGTGGCCGGCGACGGCCCCCTCACCGGAGCGCCCGCCAGCCGGGCGTTGGCCTTCCGCCACGACGACGAGACGGCTCGGCCGGACCTCTACCGGGTCGCGCTGCAGAACGGCCTGGTCGCCGAGATGACGCCGACCGACCACGCCGGCATCATGCGGTTCACCTTCGGGCCGGGACCGTCGACCGGAAGTCTCGTCTTCGCCAAGGGCACCTTCACCCTCGGCGCCGACAGCACGTTCACCGGCTGGGTCGACAACGGAAGCGGCCTCTCGGCCGGACGCAGCCGGATGTTCGTGTCCGGTGAGTTCGACCGCGCGCCAACAGCCGTCACGGCGACGTCCGCGACCTTCGACGTCTCCGCGAACCGTCAGGTGACGATGCGGATCGCGACCTCGTTCCTCTCCGTCGAGCAGGCCCGCCGCAACCTCGACCTGGAGGTGACCGGCCGGAGCTTCGACGCGATCCGCGACGCCGCCACCGCCGCCTGGAAGGACCGCCTCGGCCGGGTCGAGCTGCGGGGCGCGACCGAGACGCAGCTCGTCACCATGTACTCGAACCTGTACCGGCTGAACCTCTACCCGAACTCGCAGTCGGAGAACACCGGCACCGCCGCCGCCCCCCACTGGCAGTACGCCAGCCCGGTGTCCGCGCCGACCGGCACGTCGACCGCGACCCGGACCGGCGCGAAGATCGTCGACGGGCAGATCTACGTCAACAACGGGTTCTGGGACACCTACCGCACGGTGTGGCCCGCCTACTCGCTGCTCTACCCGGACGTCGCCGCGAAGATCTCCGACGGGTTCGTCCAGCACTACCGCGACGGCGGCTGGATCGCCCGCTGGTCGTCGCCCGGCTACGCCGACCTGATGACCGGCACCAGCGCGAACGTGGCCCTCGCTCAGGCGTACCTCACCGGGGTCAAGCTGCCCGACCCGCTGGCGGCGTACGACGCGGCCGTCAAGGACGCGACCGTCGCGTCCGGACGTGGCGCGGTCGGCCGCAAGGGCATCGAGACGTCGCTGTTCCTCGGCTACACGCCGACCAGCACCGGCGAGTCGGTGTCGTGGGCGCTGGAGGGCTACATCAACGACTACGGCATCGGCAACATGGCCGCCGCCCTCGCGAAGGACCCGGCCACGCCGAAGTCGCGGCGCGACCAGCTCAAGGAGGAGTCCCGCTACTTCCTGGAGCGGGCCCGCAACTACGTCCACCTGTTCGACGCCAAGACGAAGCTCTTCCAGGGCCGCGACGCCGCCGGCACGTTCCTCGCCGGTGACCCGCTGGACTGGGGTGGCGTCTACACCGAGACCAACGGCTGGAACTTCGCGTTCACCGCACAGCAGGACCCCCAGGGCCTGATCAACCTGTACGGCGGGCAGAAGGCGCTGCGCGACAAGCTCGACACCTTCTTCGCCACCGGAGAGAACGCCGACCGCCCCGGTGGCTACGGCGGCGTCATCCACGAGATGATCGAGGCCCGCGCGGTGCGGATGGGGCAGCTCGGCATGAGCAACCAGCCGTCGCACCACATCCCCTACCTGTACGACGTCGCCGGCGCTCCGGCGAAGACCCAGGCGGCCGTACGCGAGATCCTGCGGCGTCTCTACGTGGGCAGCGAGATCGGCCAGGGCTACCTGGGCGACGAGGACAACGGCGAGATGTCGGCCTGGTACGTCCTCAGCTCGCTGGGCATCTACCCGTTGCAGGCCGGGTCGACCCACTGGGCGATCGGCTCGCCGCAGTTCACCCGGATGACCGTCCACCGCCCGACCGGCGACATCGTGGTCAACGCCGCGAACAACAGCAACCGCAACGTGTACGTGCAGAGCGTGAAGGTCAACGGCAAGAAGCAGCGCGACGTCTCCGTCGAGGTGTCCGCGCTCGCCAGGGGCGGAACGATCGACTTCCAGATGGGACCGAATCCGTCGTCGTGGGGCACCGGTCGCGACGCCACGCCCCCGTCGCTGACCAAGGGCGACGCCGTACCGCAGCCGTTGCAGGACGTCACCGGGCCGGGCCTCGGCACCGCCACCGTCAGCGGCGGTCCGGACGCGTCGACGCTGTTCGACGACTCGTCCACCACCCAGCTGACGACGTCGTCGGGCACGCCGCAGATCGGCTGGGCGACCCGTGGCGGCCGGCAGAAGCCGACCTACTACACCATCACCTCCGGCGCGGCCGCGGGCGACCCGGCGGACTGGCGGTTGCAGGGCTCCACCGACGGCCTCACCTGGAGCACGCTGGACGCGCGGGCGGGCGAGGTGTTCCGCTGGCGCAACCAGACCCGGCCGTTCCGGATCGACAAGCCCGGGCGGTACTCCCAGTTCCGCCTCGTCGTGACGAAGACCGTCGGCGCGGCACAGCCGACCCTCGCCGAGATCGAGCTGCTCGCCGGGGGCGACCTCGACCTGAGCGGCGGTGACATCACGGTGACCGCCACCGAGGGCGTGCACGCCCGCTCCGGCGCGCCCGCCACGATGGCCCTGGCCACGGTCACCGGCGGCGTCGCCGACGACTACCGGGCCACGATCGACTGGGGTGACGGCTCACCGGCCACCGAGGGCACACTGACGCTGAGTTCCCGCGAGGTCTACCGCGTCAACGGCGAGCACACCTACGCCACGCCGGGCTACCACCAGGCGAGCGTCACGGTGACCGACGGCGTCGGTCAGGGCTCGGTGACGGTCGGCGTCGACGTCGCGTACGCGGCGAACTCCGGCCTCACCGCGGCGTTCGACACCGTGTGTGTCGGCGACGAGGGCACCCTCGCGGCGGACTGCGACGCGAAGTCGTGGGCGTACTCGCGGGCGGCACTCGCGGCGGCCGGCGTGACCCAGGGGCAGCGGCACGAGGTGCCGGGCACCGCGCTGGGCTTCACCCTGCCGCAGGTCCCGGCCGGGCAGCCGGACAACGCCACCGGCAACGGCGCGACGATCGCCCTGCGCCTGCCGGCCGACGCCCGGAGCATCTCGTTCATCGGCGCCGGTACGCAGGGCAACCAGGCAACCACCGGCACGGCGACGTTCAGCGACGGCAGCACCGCCAGCATTCCGATCCAGTTCAGTGACTGGACGCTGGGCGGCAACGCCAACGGGACGCCGTCGTACGGCAACATCGTCGTCGCGAAGTCCGCGTACCGGCTCAGTGGCACGAGCCGCGACGGTGCCCAGCCGTTCCTGTTCGCCACCGCGCCGTACCAGATCCCGGCGGGTAGGACGCTGGTCTCGGTGACCCTGCCGACGCAGACCGGCGACCCGCGCTCGGCGGGCCGGATCCACGTGTTCGCCGTCGCCGACGACGGTACGCCGGCCGCCGCGCTGGCGACCGCCGCTCCGGGCGACCAGAGCGTCGACGCCGGACAGGTCCTCACGGCGAACCTCGGATCGGTGACCGGCGGTCTTCCCGACACGACCGGCTACCACGCCCGCGTCCAGTGGGGCGACGGCACGGTTCCGGACGACGCCACGGTCGGCGCGGACGGCGCGCTGAGCGGCCGGCACACCTACGCCCGTGAGGGCACCTACACGGTGCGCGTCACCGCGTGGGACACGGTGTCCAGCAGCACGGCGACCTTCACCGTGACCGTCCGGCGGGCCGGGGCGGCCACCACCCTGGCGGTGTCCGGCACGCAGTCGGTCGCCGCTGGCGACGCGGTCACGGTCGTCGGCAGCGGGTTCGCCGCCGGCGAGCGGGTGACGGTGGGCCTCGCGGCCGGCACGACCCGCGAGGTGACGGTCTCGGCGTCCGCGACGGGCACGGTCCGCGCGACCGTCGCGACCTCCGGGGACACGCCACCGGGGCGGTACGCCGTCCGCGCCACCGGCGTGTCCTCCGGTACGCCGGCGACGGCAACCGTGCAGGTGACCGTGGGCTCGACGGACCCGGCCTACCAGCCGCGCCTGTCGTTGCCCACGCCGTCCGCGCCGCGCGGAACGTCGATCACGGTCGACGGCTCCGGCTTCGCGCCGAACGAGGCGATCACGGTCAGCCTCGGCGACGGCCGTCGGGTCGGCACGGTACACGCGAACGGTGACGGCATCATCGCTGGCGGAACCGTCGGCGTCCCGGATTCGACGGAGCCCGGAGTCACCAGTGTGACGCTGTCCGGGTCCCGCTCGAAGACGACGGTGTCCCGACCGTTGACGGTCACCGCGAAGTAAGCCGGAAGCACAACAGTCGGGCGGGCCGTGCTCCACGGCCCGCCCG
>NZ_JBITDT010000003.1:287570-322060 GCF_044454415.1 Micromonospora sp. NPDC051543 | reverse complement strand
CCGACATCCGTTCCGGGCCGACATCCGTTCCGGGCCGACATCCGTTCCGGGCCGACATCCGTTCCGGGCCGACATCCGTTCCGGGCCGACATCCGTTCCGGGCCGACATCCGTTCTGCCGGCCGACCGCGCTGGGCCCGCAGACCGCGCTGGGCCCGCAGACCGCGCTGGGCCCGCCGACCTCGCTGCCCCGGATCTGGGGCAGCTCGACAGGAGCCGTGGTAGACCCTCGTCACCCGTCCGCCGGTGCCGGCGCCGCGCCCAGGTGGATCTGCCAGCGGGGGCCGTGGCCGGTGAGCCGGACGATCGCCAGCGGCGCGACGTCGAACTGCCGGTACGTCGCCAGCGGCAGATCCAGGGCATGCACCAGCGCGACCCGGATCACGAGCGGGTGGGTGACGGCGATGACCCGTCGGCCGCTCCCGCGCTGCGCGTCCAGCCACCGACCGACGCGCTGGCGCACCGCGACGATCGACTCACCGCCGTGCGGTGCGGCGTCCGGCGTGGACAGCCACTCGCGCAGCGCGTCCGGCCGCTCCGCCGCGATCTCCGCGAGGGGCCGGCCCGACCAGTCGCCGTAGTCACAGTCGGTCAGGGCCGCCACGACGGTGGGCGCGAGCCCGAGAACCTCGGCGGTCTCGACGGCCGCCGCCGCGGGGCTGGACAGGCACGCCGCCGCGTCGCCTTCACGCCGGCCGGTACCACTGGGGGACAGGGCGAGGGCGGCACGCCGGCCGCCCTCGTCCAGGCTGTCGTTCCCGCCGAACCGGGCCTGCCGCAGGGCGGCGGTGTGACCGTGGGCGACCAGCCGCAGGCTGGTGGCGCTCACCCGGCCAGTCGTGCGTCGGCGACCGCGCGCTGGCGGTGCATCAGGGCGGCGAAGAGCAGGCCGATCCCGGTCCACAGCACCATCTGGGTGCCGAGCGAGGCGAGCCGGAAGCTCCACAGCAGCGTCGCGGGGAAGTCGCCGGGGACCTCCTGGAACGACGGCAGCACCACATAGGACACGACGGTGACCAGCAGGAAACCGCCGACCGCCGCGCTGGCCCGCAGCCACACCGGCGCGTGCTCACCCACCGATCGGTAGCCGAGCGAACCGGACCAGACCGCGACCAGCCCGAGTACCACCATCAGCAGGTAGGTGACCGTGCGCTGGTTGATGGTGGACGGGTCGCCGACGGCCGGCGGATTCGGCGGGTACTTGAGGAACGGCACGATCACCGCGCCGAGCAGCGCACCGCCGGCCAGCAACAGCCCGGACCGTCCGTCGTCGGCGGTCCGCCGACGACGGGCCAGCAGGACGTACGCGCTGGCCAGCAGGCCGCCCATGGCGGTGCCGAAGAGGCCGGTGGCCAGGAACAGGCCGCCGCGTTGGCCGTTGCGGCCGACCAGGGCCTCCTCGCCGTGCTGGTGCCCGTCGGTGGTGGCCTCGGCGTGCTGGTGCCCGTCGGCGACGGGCTCGGCCTGGGTGGCCGCCTCCTCGATGGCGATGGCCGCTTCGACGTGTGGTTCGCCGACGACGTAGGCGAACGTCCCGGCGAGCAGGCCGGCCACCAGGCCGGCGAGGAGCCCGCGCAGCAGGACCGTGACGAACGTGGGTGCGGTGCCGGTGCCGGTCAGTGGCACGGGACACCGAGCAGGTGCCGGCCGTCGTGCATCAGCTCGTGCAGGTACATCCCGCTACGCGAGACCGCCCCCTGGTCGAAGGCGACGAGGTAGGTCAGCAGGGCGAGCACGGCGACGGTGGCCAGGACCGTCCACAGGAGACGGGTCGGGACAGCGGGGTGAGCCAGCGGCTGGCTGGACGTGGAGCTGGACATGCGAGCACGAACCTCCTCGGGGATGACGCGTCCCCATCGCAAGGCTGCGGACGACCGAGCGTCCTGGCTCGCGCCCCCCGGGCTGGGGGGCGCTCACAGTGGCGCGACCGCGCCGGATTCTCACCGGCTTCCCTCGCGTCGCCGCAGATAGTGGGTCGACCGTATCGGTGCCGGTTCGCCTCGGTCAAGCCGATGGCGACGGTCGGGGCGTCACCGCCCCACCGGCCGGCTCCGAGCCGATCGACGAGGGTCGTCATCGGCGACCGCGACACGCCGAACCCGACATGTGGGGTGTGACAAACGTGCTCGCCCCTATATATGGTGTCGACCGCAGCTGGTTCGTCCACTCCTGGTGAGTGGTCGAGGCAAGAGGGAACCCGGTGGAAGTCCGGGACTGTCCCGCAGCGGTGAGTGGGAACGACCGCCGTCATCAGCACTGGGCCATCGGCCTGGGAAGCGACGGCCAGTAGGTGACCGGGCAGGCCCGGTGGCGCCCGCGAGTCCGAAGACCTGCCAGCGCGCCGCGTACCCGAACCTCGGGTGCGCGGCGGTCCGAGGCCGCGTGGAACGGCTGACGCCACCTGCCCCACGCCCGCGCTGGCGTGGCGTCGACGGCGTCCGTCTCCTCGCGTCCGAGGGCCTTCGAGGTCTCGAACTCCCGAGGAGTGAGTGGTGACAGTCACCGAGGTGGTCCCGGTCGGCGGCGAGGCCGCGCGGCGGACCCCGATGCAGGTGCGCAAGCGTGACGGCGGCACCGAGGCCGTGGACGTGAACAAGATCGTCCGGGCGGTCGAGCGGTGGGCCGACGACCTGACCGAGGTCGACCCGATGCGGGTGGCCACCCGTACGATCAGCGGCCTCTACGACGGCGCGACGACCGCCGAGCTGGACCGGCTGTCCATCCAGACGGCGGCCGAGATGATCGGTACGGAGCCGCAGTACTCGCGCCTGGCCGCGCGGCTGTTGGCCGGCTACGTCGACAAGGAGGTGCGGCGCCAGGGCATCACCTCGTTCAGCGCGGCGATCCGGGCCGGCCACGCCGAGGGTCTGATCGGTGACGAGACCGCCGCGTTCGTCGCCGCGCACGCGGAGACGTTCGACGACGCCGTCGACCCCGACGGCGACCGGCGCTTCGAGTACTTCGGCCTGCGCACCGTCTACGACCGGTACCTGCTGCGTCACCCCACCACCCGGCTCGTGCTGGAGACCCCGCAGTACTGGCTGCTGCGGGTGGCCTGCGGCCTGTCCCGTACGCCGGACGAGGCGGTCGACTTCTACCGGCTGATGTCCAGTCTCGCCTATCTGCCCAGCTCGCCGACCCTGTTCAACTCCGGCACCCGACACACTCAGATGTCCTCGTGCTATCTCGTGGACTCGCCGCGCGACGAACTGGACTCGATCTACGCGCGCTACGCCCAGGTCGCCAACCTGTCCAAGTTCGCCGGTGGCATCGGCATCGCGTTTTCCCGGATCCGGTCCCGCGGCGCGTTGATCCGGGGCACGAACGGGCAGTCCAACGGCATCGTGCCGTGGCTGCGCACACTGGACGCGAGCGTCGCGGCGGTCAACCAGGGCGGGCGGCGAAAGGGCGCGGCCTGCGTCTACCTGGAGCCGTGGCACCCGGACATCGAGGAGTTCCTCCAGCTCCGGGACAACACGGGCGAGGACGCCCGGCGTACGCACAATCTCAACCTGGCCAACTGGGTTCCGGACGAGTTCATGCGCCGGGTCGAGGCCGACGAGATGTGGTCGCTGTTCGACCCCGACGAGGTGCCCGAACTGCCCGACCTGTGGGGCGAGCGGTTCGACGCCGCGTACCGGGCCGCCGAGGCGCAGGGCCGCTACGTGCGGCAGCTGCCGGCCCGTGAGCTGTACGGGAAGATGATGCGGACCCTGGCCCAGACCGGCAACGGCTGGATGACCTTCAAGGACGCGGCCAACCGGCTGTGCAACCAGACGGCCGAGTCGGGCAACGTGGTGCACCTCTCCAACCTCTGCACCGAGATCATCGAGGTGTCCAGCGACGACGAGACCGCCGTGTGCAACCTCGGCTCGGTGAACGTCGCCGCCCACCTGACCGACGACGGCATCGACTGGGAACGGCTGCGCGCCACGGTTCGGACGGCGGTGACGTTCCTCGACCGGGTCATCGACATCAACTACTACCCGACCCCGCAGGCGGCGGCGAGCAATCCCCGTTGGCGGCCGGTCGGGCTCGGGCTGATGGGGTTGCAGGACGTGTTCTTCGCGCTGCGGCTGCCGTTCGACGCGCCGGCCGCGCGGGAGCTGTCCACCCGGATCAGCGAGGAGCTGTACCTCACCGCGCTGGAGACCTCCGCCGACCTGGCCCGCGACTTCGGCGCCCACCCGGCGTTCGCGCAGACCCGGGCCGCCCGGGGCCAGCTCCAACCCGACCTCTGGGGCGTCGAGGGTACGCAGACCGCGCGCTGGACCGCGCTGCGTCAGCAGGTGCGGGAGTACGGGCTGCGCAACTCGCTGCTGGTGGCGGTCGCGCCCACCGCGACGATCGCGTCGATCGCCGGCTGCTACGAGTGCGTCGAGCCGCAGGTGTCCAATCTGTTCAAGCGCGAGACGCTGTCGGGGGAGTTCCTCCAGGTCAACACCGCTCTCGTACGCGAGTTGAAGGCCCGCGGCCTGTGGACCGAGCAGATCCGGTCGGCGATCAAGCGGGCCGAGGGCTCGGTGCAGTCCGTCGTGGAGCTGCCGGCCGACGTGCGGGAGCTGTTCCGCACCGCGTGGGAGCTGCCGCAGCGGGCGCTGATCGACCTGGCCGCCGCCCGCGCTCCGTTCATCGACCAGTCCCAGTCGCTGAACCTGTTCCTGGCCTCGCCCACCATCGGCAAGCTCTCCTCGATGTACCTGTACGCCTGGAAGACCGGTCTGAAGACGACCTACTACCTGCGGTCCCGGCCGGCCACCCGGATCCAGCAGGCCACCGTCAGCGCGGTGCCGCCCCTCGCCCCCCTCGCCGCCGTCGCGGTCGATGCCGAGGCGTTGGCCTGCTCGCTGGAGAACCCCGAGTCGTGCGAGGCGTGCCAGTGACCGTCGCCGACACCACCACGGACAGCACCACCGACGCGAGGACCACGCACATGCTGCTCGACCCCGGGATGGACCTGACTCTCCGTCCGATGCGCTACCCGCACTTCTTCGACCGGTTCCGGGACGCCATCCGCAACACGTGGACGGTCGAGGAGGTCGACCTGCACGCCGACCTCGCCGACCTGGACCGGCTGTCGGCGGCCGAGCGGCACCTGGTCAGCCGCCTCGTCGCGTTCTTCGCCACCGGCGACACGATCGTCGCCAACAACCTCGTGCTCAACCTGTACCAGCACGTCAACAGCCCGGAAGGTCGGCTCTACCTGTCGCGGCAGCTGTTCGAGGAGGCCGTGCACGTCCAGTTCTACCTGAACCTGCTCGACACGTACGTGCCCGACGAGGCCGAGCGGTTCGAAGCCTTCGCCGCCATCGAGAACATTCCGTCGATCCGTCGCAAGGCCGAGTTCTGCTTCCGCTGGATCGACTCGCTGGGCGACCTGCGGGAGCTGCGCACGCGCGAGGACCGGCGGTCGTTCCTGCTCAACCTGATCTGCTTCGCCGCCTGCATCGAGGGGTTGTTCTTCTACGGCGCGTTCGCGTACGTCTACTTCCTGCGCTCGCGTGGCCTGCTGCACGGGCTGGCGTCGGGGACCAACTGGGTGTTCCGCGACGAGTCCATGCACATGGCGTTCGCGTTCGACGTCGTCGACACCGTACGTGCCGAGGAGCCCGACCTGTTCGACGACGACCTGGCCGACCAGGTCCGCCGGATGCTCACCGAGGCGGTCGAGTGCGAGGTCCAGTTCGCCGAGGACCTGGTGGGCCAGGGGGTGCCCGGCCTCACCCTGGCGGACATGCGCCAGTACCTGCAGCACGTCGCCGACCGCCGGCTCGCCCAGCTCGGGATCGCGCCGCACTACGGGTCGGCCAATCCGTTCGCCTTCATGGAGCTGCAGGACGTGCAGGAGCTGTCCAACTTCTTCGAGCGGCGGGTGTCGGCGTACCAGGTCGGGGTGACCGGCACGGTCGCCTTCGACGACGACTTCTAGAACCTTTAGAACCCCCACCCCACCCCCGGCCCCGCCCCGTCGATCATGAACTCGTTGCTCCCTATCGGCGTGTCGGGGGCATTGACTTCATGATCGACGTCGGCGGCGGACGGGGTGTGGGGATGGGGTGGGGGTGTTTTTGGGGGTGGGGAACCCGGGGGAGTTGGTTAGGCGGGGGCGCAGGTGGGGGTGGTGGTCGGGGGACTGCTTGAGGTGGTGGAGCTGAGGTAGCCCGCGGTGGTCGAGGTTCCCGGGGCGAGCTGGCCGTTGTAGGCGGCGTTCGCGACGGTCACCTGGCTACCTGACTGGGTGAGGGTGCCGTTCCAGACCTGGGACACCGTCTGCCCGCTGGCGAGCGTCCAGGTGACCCGCCAGCCGTTGAGCGCCGACGATCCGGAGTTGGTGACCGTCAACCGTCCCTCGAAACCGCCCTGCCAGGTGTTCACCACGGTGTTGGTGACCGCGCAGGACGTCCCGGCCGGGCTCGTCGGCGTCGGCGTGGGAGTGGGAGTGGGGGTGGTCGTGGGCGTCGGAATGGGCGTCGGCGTCGGGTCCGCGGTCGGGCTCGGCGTCGGCGTCGGCGTCGGGGTGGGCGTGGTGCCGTTGGCCTGGAACTGCCACCAGTTGAGGTTGAACAGGGTGCCGCTGCCGCCGGTGAACCGCAGGTACAGGTCCTGGGTGCCGGTGGCGCCGGAGATCGGGCAGGAGACGGTCTGCCACGTCTGCCACGCACCGGTGCCGGGTACCGCGCAGCTGCCCACCCGGGTACCGGTGGGGCTACCGAGGCGCAGTTCGATCGTGCCGCCGGACGTGGCCGAGGCGACCCGCGCGGAGAAGGACGTCGCGCCCGTACCGAAGCCGACGCCCTTGACCTTGATGTAGTCCCCGTTCTCGATCCACCCGACGTTCATCCCGCCCTCGCTGGCCGGCTCGGTCTCGATGCCGGAGCCCCAGGCGATGGTCTCGGCCTCCTGCCGCACGTACGGGTTCAGCGTGCCGATCTGCGGCGCGCCCGTCGTGGTCATGTTGATCGTCGGGATGGTGCCGTTGGTGTTGTACGTGAACTTCTCCACGGCCACCGAACGGGTGTAACCGCCACCGCCCGGCAGCGCCCCGTTGTGGTAGAAGAAGTACGAGCCGCCGCTGAAGTCGATGACTCCCGGGTGGTTGGTGAAGCTCGCGCCCTGGCGGGGCATGACCGTGCCGCGATAGGTCCACGGGCCGGTCGGGCCGGTGGCGGTCGAGTATCCGATGAACTCGGAGCAGCACTCCGCCGCGAACACGTTGTAGTAGATGCCGTTGCGCTTGTAGACCCAGGGGCCCTCCTCGTAGAGGGTGGGCCGGCTCGCGTTGCCGCTGCGGGCTCCGAACCCGGCGGTGGTGAGCGGGATCTTGGTGGCGCTGCCGCTGTAGGAGATCATGTCGGCGTTCAGCCGGACGTACCACAGGTTCGGGTTGCCCCAGTACAGGTACGCCTGACCGTCGTCGTCGACGAAGACCGTGGGGTCGATCTCGCCGTTGCCCACCAGGGGACGGCCGATGGCGTCCCGGAACGGGCCGGTGGGGCTGTCGGCGACCGCGACGCCGATGGCCATCGAGTTGGTGGCCCGGGCGGTGACCGGCACGTACCAGTAGAACTTGCCGTTGCGGGCGACGACCTGACCGGCCCAGGCGTTGGCGCTCGCCCAACTGAAGGTGGCGACGCTCAACGGTGAGCCGTGGTCGGTCCAGTTGACCATGTCGGCCGACGACCACACCCGCCAGTCCTTCATGGTGAAGTACGTCGAGCCGTCCTCGTCGTGGCCGGTGTAGAGGTAGACCCGTCCGTTGTGGACCAGGGGCGCCGGGTCGGCCGTGTAGATGTGTTGGACGATGGGGTTGTCCGCGCGGGCGGCCGTGGCCGGCATCAGCGTCGTGACGAGCAGCAGGCTCGCGAGCCAGGCGAGGCCGCGCCGGAGCCGGGTCTTGGTCCGCGGTGGCGGTGTGGGGCGCATCGGTACCTCCAGGGTGGGTCACGACGGGCGGGCGGCCCGCCGCATGCGCTGGCGGCGTGTCGCGGTGTCGTCGCGGGTCGTTCGGGTGGGGCTGCGGCGGTGCCGCGAGCACGGCAGGAGCGGCTCGGGTGTCCACCCTGGCTCCCGCGTGCGGCGGCCCGCCGTCGCCGACGGCGGTGGTCAACGTCCCTGAGGGGAGGCCCGGTCACCCACCAGCGGGCGTTGGTCATGCACTGCTCCATCGACCTCGGCGGATCGAGTGGAGCGGTGAAGCGTGCCCTTCGCCTCTGCGGCCCGAGGGTAGTCTGTTATCGCTAACATTCTCAAGCGATGGATGGATCTGGATTTCTCGCCGACGTCACGGACGGGTCGGCGTGGGGTCGTACCAGGGGTCGACGGAGCGGTCAGCGCTGCAGCCGGGTCGGGCTTCCCGGTCCGCTGCGGCGCACGAGCCACGCCTCCGTGATGTGCGTGAACATCGCCTGGGCGGCACCGTCCGGGTCGTGGGCGGCGATGCGCTCGTAGATGCGCCGGTGCCCCTGGTTCGACGCCACGCACATGGCCCGCTCGGGCTTGCCCATGTACCGGGCGGTGTTGACGACCTGACTCTCCAGCGAACGGACGACGCCCCGGGCGATGCGGTTCCCGGACGCCTGCATGACCGTGTCGTGGAAGGCGCGGTCGTGCTCCTGGTAGGTGACGTGGTCGTCGACCAGCTCGTCCATGCGGTCCACCAGGGCGCGTAGCCGGTCGATCGTCGCCTCGTCGGCGAGGCGGGCGGCCACGTTGGCCATGTCGGACTCCAGGACCCGGCGGGTGACCACCAGGTCGTCCAGGATCGCCAGGGTGTCGTCCTCGGCGATGGTCGCCGCGAGGACGAGTTCGTCGAGCATGTCCCACGACGAGGGCGGGGTCACGAGCGTTCCGCTGCCCTGGCGGACCTGCACGAGCCCCTTCTCCTGCAGGATCTTCACGGCCTCGCGGATGACGGTGCGGCTCACCGAGAAGGCCTCGCAGAGCACCGGCTCGGGGGGCAGTGGCGTGCCCGAGGGGTGTGCTCCCTGGACGATGCGGGTCACCAACTCGGCCGTGATCGCCTGGGCCAGATTCGTCGGGCGACGCGTCCAGGTCGGCGTCGCCGTGCCGTTGACGGCCGACCGGTTCGATGTCGTCACGTTCACCTCCGCGTAGCCGCGGGAGCGGGCCCACGAGTCCGCCCCAGTGTACGGGCAACCGTTGACGTCAGACGTCATACGAGTTACGTTCTCGTCAATCTTGCATCGACGGCCGTTTCCAGGCCACTCCCCATATGAAGGTGAGCAACGATGAAGCAACGAGCAGTGTGGTCAGCGGTCCTCGTTGCAGGGCTGGCCCTGACAGGCTGTGGAAGCGCGACAGGTTCGGGTTCATCGTCCGGAGGCTCGGACAAGAAGCTGGTCGTCTGGGACTGGAAGTCCGGCGAGGCCAGCTCCGCCCAGTACGTGGAGAAGGCCAAGGCCGACTTCGCCAAGAAGCACAAGGACGTGAAGGTCGAGTTCGTCGCCCAACCGTTCGACCAGTACTACACGCTGCTGGGCGCGGCCATCCAGTCGGGCAAGGGACCGGACGTCATCCTGTTCAACGGTGGCGGCCAGATCCGTGACCGGGTCGACTCGCTCCAGCCGCTCGACGAGTACGTGGGGGAGGACCGCCAGCGGCTGGCCGGCTGGGAGGCGTTCGCCAAGGACGGCAAGACCTACGCCGCCCCGGTGACGCTCCAGGGCCACCCGATCTACTACAACAAGACGCTCTACGAGAAGGCCGGTCTCGACCCGGCGAAGCCCGCCACGACGTGGCAGGAGTTCGTCGCCAACTGCGGTGTCATCACCAAGCAGACCGGCGCGAAGTGCTTCTCGGTCGGCAACAAGGAGGGCTACGGCATCCAGTTCTTCCTGTCGGCCATGGCATCGGGCGTGCTGACCCCGCAGGAGTACGACAACTGGATCGCCGGCAAGCGCGACTGGAACTCGCCGAACGTCAAGCGGCTCTTCGAGCTGTGGAAGGAGACCGGCACCGCCAAGCTGAACAACGACGGTGCGAACTCCACCGCCCTGTTCAACGACGCGTTCGCCGTCTTCCAGTCCGGCAAGGCCGCCCACATGATCGGCCTCATGTCCGACATCGGGCACTGGAAGGACTTCAACGAGTTCATCACGCCGGAGAAGCTGGGCGTGATGATGGCTCCGACGGTGACCAGCGGCGTGACCCCCAGCCTGCCGTACGACGGTGGCATCGGTTACGCGGTCGCCAAGTGGACCAAGGACCCGAAGGTGGCCGCCGACCTGGTGCGCTCGCTGACCTCCACCGACGCGCTGAAGGCGTTCTACGCCAACGCGGGCGCGATCACCGCGGACACCACCGTCGACGTGTCCGCGGGTGGCCCGGCCGTCACCACGATCGTGGGCGCGCTCAAGACCGGCAAGCCGGCGGTGCACGTGGCGCTCTCCTCGAAGTCGCTCGACCTGATGGGCCGCCTCTCGCAGCAGTTGCTCAGCGGCTCGACCACCGTGGACGACGTCGTGAAGCAGATGGCCGCCTCGGACACGGCGGGCTGAGCCGGTGACGATCGGCAACTCGCCCCCGTCGGTCCGCTCGGCTTCGGCCGGGCGGGCCGGCGGGGTCCCGCCCGCCGCGCCGCCGCCGCGCGACCGCGCCGTCTCCCGGCGTGCCGCTGGCGGCCGTCGCGCCGAACAACTGGCGCCCTTCGTGCTGGTCGCCCCGGCCGTCCTGATCCTCGTGCTGCTGCGGCTGTACCCGCTCGCGCTCGGCGTCAACTTCTCGTTCACCGGCGACGGTGACCGTGACGGCGCGATGGTCGGCTTCGACAACTACGTCGACCTGCTGCACGATCCGCTGTTCCAGCAGGCGCTGCGCAACGTGGGGCTGCTGGTGCTGCTCCTGCCGGTGGCGGTGGCCATCCCGGGTCTGCTCGCCACGTTCATCTACCTGCGCGTGCCGGGGCACCGGTTCTACCGCAGCGTCTACTTCTTCCCGGCCGTGCTGTCGCCGGTCATCGTTGGCGCGATCTTCAACCTGCTGCTCTCGTTTGACGGTCCTGTCAACGTTGTCCTGTCCACGGTCGGCATCGGGCCGGTGGACTGGCTCGGTGATCCCGACGTCGCCATGTTCGCGGTCGTCGGCGTCCACGTGTGGGCGACCTTCGGCATGGCCCTTGTCGTGTTCCTCGCGGGCTTCGCGACCCTGGACGCCGCCCTGCTGGACGCCGCGCGGGTGGACGGCGCATCCCTGGCCCAGGTGATCTGGCACGTGATCATCCCCAGCCTGTCCCGCACCATCCAGTTCGTCTTCGTGACCACGATGATCGGGATGCTCACCTCCATGTTCGGCCTGCTCTACGTCATGACCAGCGGCGGTCCGGAGGGCTCGACCTACCTGCCCGAGTACTACATCTGGATCCAGCAGGGGCAGATGAACCGACCGGCGCTCGCGTCGGCCGCGTCCACCGTCCTGTTCGTCATCATGCTCGTCGTCGGGCTCGTGCAGCTCAAGCTGCTCCGACGCGCGGGAAGGGAGGACTGATGTCCCGCGTCCGACTCGGTAGATGGTTGCTCGTGATCCCGATGGGGCTCCTGGCGCTCGCGACGATCTACCCGCTGCTGTTCACCGCGAACGTCGCCATGAAGACCCGTCGGGAGTACATCCTCGACCGCTTCGCGCTGACCGACTCGCTGCGCTTCGAGAACATCACCACGGCGTGGACCAGCGTCGGCATGGGCCGGTACACCGCCAACTCGATCCTCGTCGTGGGCTGCTCGGTGTTCCTGCTGCTGCTGTTCGGGTCGATGGCCGGCTTCGCGCTGAGCCAACTGCGCTTCCGGGGCTCGACGGCGCTGTTCATCGGCTGCCTCGCGGCGCTCTTCATCCCCTTCCAGGTGATCATGGTGCCGCTGGCCCGGGTCATGGCCGACAGCGGTCTGGTCGACACGTACCCGGGGCTGATCCTGGCGTACGTCGCGCAGTTCCTGCCGTTCACGGTCTTCCTGATGACGAGCTACTACCGGACCATCCCGGCGGAGATCGTCGACGCGGCCCGGATCGACGGCAACAGCGTGTACGGCGTGTACCGACGGATCATGCTGCCGCTGGGTGCTCCGGCGCTGCTGTCCGTGGGCATTCTCAACACGCTGTTCTGCTGGAACGACGTGCTCATCTCGCTGCTGCTGATGCCGTCGGCCGACCACCGGACCCTCATGGTCGGGGTGACCTCGCTGCGGGGGCAGTACTCCGAGGACATTCCCACCTTCGCCTCCGGGGTGCTCATCGCGGCGATCCCGGTCCTGGCGATCTACCTGTTCCTTCAGCGCCAGATCGCCGACGGCGTCGCCGCTGGTTCCACGAAAGGCTGACATGCGCATCACCGGGTATCGAACCCTGACGACCGTCCAGGAGTGGGGCCGACCCGTCGGCGACGCCAACGGCGTGTTCCCCGACGGCGTGACGACGCTGCCGATCACCATCGTCGAGACCGACGAGGGGATCGACGGCATCGGCCTCGGGCCGCACGTGGAGATCGACGCGATCTTCCCGGCCATCGAAGGGGAAGATCCCCGCGCGGTGTCCACCCTGTACGATCGGATGCTGCGGCAGACGTTCAAGGCCGGGCACGCCGGCCTGGTGTTCGGGACAATCGGCGCGCTGGACACCGCCCTGTGGGACATCAAGGCGAAGATGGCCGGTGAGCCGCTCTGGCGCCTGCTCGGTGGTCGGGACCGGCGCGTTCCCGCGTACGCCTCCGGTCTCGACATCGGGCTGACCGACGACGAGCTCGTCGCCGAGTACGAGGTCTACGCCGGGTACGGCCTGCGGGCCGCCAAGCTCAAGGGCGGCCTCGACATCGAGCGGGACCGGCACCGGCTCGGCCTGGTCCGGGAGGTGTTGACCGAGGCCGGGCGCGGCCGACGGCCGGGCCTGATGCTCGACGTCAACGAGGCGTGGTCGCGTAAGCAGGCCGTCCGGCACGTGGCCGAGCTGGAACGTACCCTCGATCTGATCTGGATCGAGGAGCCGGTCCGCCGCTGGGACGCCGAGGGCCTGGCCGCCGTGGGTCGGGGCGTACGGGCCTCGATCGCCACCGGTGAGAACCTCACCGGGCTGGAGCAGTACCGTCCGCTGATCGCGGCGGGCGGAGTCGACATCGTGCAGACGGCCGCCGTCTGGGGGGTCACCCACTTCCTGCGGGTCGCGGCCCTGGCGCACGCCCACGACCTGCCGGTCAGCCCCATCGGCAACATCCCCGTCGGGCTGCTGCACGCCGCGACCTCGGTACCCAACCATCTGGTCAGCGAGTTGCAGGATCTGCGACCACCGACGGGTATCGGCCTCGACCTGCACGTCGAGGACGGCGCGTTCGTCCTGGGTGAGACCCCGGGCCTCGGGGTACGGGTGGACGAGGCGGCGATCGCGGCCGCCGGACACCGTCCGGGCACTCCGACCGCCGACAGCCCGAACGTCCGTCCGGAGCGAGCCGGCAAGCGGCTGCTCGCGGTGGCCGAGTCCCCGGTCGCCGCCGTGCCGGCCGGGGTCGAGGCCCTGCTCGTCGACGCGGTCACGTCCCCGAACGACGTGGCGCCGCTGCGGCACTGAGTCGGTACGGACCGTAACCGCACTGGACCGCAATTGGTCGGATGATTACCGTGTCGGTGGCGCCGACTCCGCGGACGCGGCTCCGGCCGCCCTGTCACCCGCACCGTACGTACCAACCACGTCGAGACGGAGCAGCAGTGAAGGCAGTTGTCTACAAGGGAGCTCGGGACCTCGGGATCGAGGACCGCGCACCGGAACCGCCGGGCCCGGGCCAGGTACGGATCGCGGTGGCGTACACCGGGATCTGCGGTACGGACCTGCACATCTTCCACGGCGACATGGACGCCCGGGTCGGCGCGTCGGCGGTCCTGGGACACGAGATGTCGGGGCACGTCGCCGCCGTCGGCGACGGCGTGACCGACCTGCGGGTCGGGCAGCCCGTCACCGTGATGCCCACGCGCGCCTGCGGGCAGTGCCCGGCGTGCCGTCGTGGCCACTCGCACATCTGTCACGCGATGGACTTCCTCGGCATCGACTCGCCCGGCGCGATGCAGTCGTCCTGGACGGTGCCGGCGGATCTGGTGCTGCCGCTCCCCGACGACCTGCCGTTGGACCGCGCGGCGCTCGTCGAGCCCGTCGCCGTGGCGGTGCACGACGTCGGCCGGGCGCAGGTGGCGTCCGGTGAGCACGTGGTCGTCGTCGGCGGGGGCCCGGTGGGCGTCCTCATCGCTGCCGTCGCCCGTGAGCGGGGGGCACAGGTCCTGCTCGTCGAACCGGACGGTTTCCGGCGCGGAGTCGCGTCGGGCATCGGCATCGAGGCCGTCGACCCGGGGCCGACCGACGTGGTGGCGCTGGTCAACGAACGGACCGGCGGCGCGGGCGCGGACGTCGCGTTCGAGGTGTCCGGTTCGGCCGCCGGCGTCGGCACGGCGGTGGACGTGCTGACCACCCGGGGCAGGCTGGTGATGGTGGCGATCCACCCGCAGCCACGCCCGGTGAACCTGCACCGCTTCTTCTGGCGGGAACTGGAGTTGCTGGGCGCGCGGCTGTACCGGCGCGAGGACGTCGTCGAGGCGATCCGGCTGGTGGCGGCGGGCCTCATCCCGGCCCAGGAGCTGATCTCCCGGGTGCTCCCGGTGGCCGGCGTCACGGACGCGTTCACGGCTCTGGAGTCCGGCGGAGGCGTCATGAAGGTGCTGCTCGACTGGCGGGAGGAGGAGCGATGAGCGTCCTGTTCGACCTGACCGGACGGACCGCCCTGGTGACCGGGGCCCGACGGGGGATCGGCCTGGCGATGGCCGAGGCCCTGGCGTTGGCCGGCGCGGACGTCATCGGGGTGTCGGCGCAGTTGGAGCCGGAGGGCAGTGAGGTCCAACGGCGCGTCGAGGCCGCCGGTCGCCGGTTCACCGGCATCCGGACCGACCTGGGCGACCGGGCTGCGGTGTACCGGCTGGCCGAGGAGGCCGAGGCGGTGGCGCCGGTGGACATCCTGGTGAACAACGGCGGCACGATCGCCCGGGCGCCGGCCGTGGAGCACCCCGACGAGATGTGGGACCGGGTGGTGCAGGTGAACCTGTCCAGCCAGTTCGTGCTGACCCGGGAGATCGGCCGGCGGATGGTCGACCGGGGTCGCGGCAAGGTCATCTTCACCGCCTCGCTGCTGAGCTTCCAGGGCGGCATCAACGTCGCGAGCTACACGGCGGCCAAGTCCGGCCTCGCCGGGCTGACCAGGGCCCTGTCCAACGAGTGGGCCGGCCACGGGGTCAACGTCAACGCGATCGCGCCCGGCTACATCGCCACCGACAACACCCAGGCGCTGCGCGACGACCCCGTACGCAACGACGCCATCCTGGGTCGGATCCCGGCCGGCCGGTGGGGACGCGCCGACGATCTGGCCGGCGCCACCGTGTTCCTGGCCGCCGCCGCGTCGGACTACGTGCACGGCACCGTCCTGCCCGTCGACGGCGGATGGTTGGGCCGATGACCGGGCCCACGCCGGCCGGGCGTCCCGGCATCATCGACGCGCACCACCACCTCTGGGTCCGCGCCCGGCACCCGCAACCGTGGATCGACCCGGACACGATGGCGGCGATCGACAACGACTTCACCCCGGCGGATCTCGCTCCGGCGGCGCGGGCCGCCGGGGTCACCGAGACCGTCGTCGTGCAGTCCATCGCCTCCGTGGCGGAGACGGAACACCTGCTGGGCATCGCGGCCGACGATCCCCTCATCGGCGGCGTCGTCGGCTGGGTCAACCTCACCGCCGACGACATCGACGAGCGCCTCGACCGGCTGCGTACCGCCCGCGGCGGTGACCGGCTGGTCGCCATCCGCCACCTGGTCCAGTCCGAGCCCGACCCGGCGTACCTCGACCGGCGCGACGTCCGGCGGGGCATCGCGGCTGTCGGGGCCGCCGGTCTCGCCTACGACCTGCTGGTCCGCGACCACCAACTGCCGGCGGCCACCCGGCTCGTCCGGGACCTGCCCGAGGTGTCGTTCGTCCTGGATCACCTCGCCAAGCCGTCCCTCGGCAGGGGAGACCTGGGCGACTGGCCCGTCAACCTGCGCGCGCTCGCCGCCGAGCCGAACGTCACCGCGAAGCTCTCCGGCCTGGTGACCGAGGTGGACGGCTCGTCTTGGTCCGCTACCGACCTGCGCCCCGCCATCGACCACGCGCTCGACGCGTTCGGACCGCACCGGCTCATGTTCGGCTCCGACTGGCCGGTGTGCCTGCTCGCCAGCTCCTACGTCCGGTGGGTCGGTGTCCTCGCCGACCTGCTGGAACCGCTCGCCGACGCGGAGCAGGCGTCGATCTGGCGGGAGACCGCCGTCCGCGCGTACGGGTTGGGGGAGCCGTGACGGGCCGGGAACTGCCCCGGCGACCGGGGGTACGCCTCACCACGCTGGGCTTCGGCGCGGCGCAGGGCGGCAACCTGTACCGGGCGACGTCGGACGAGGAGTTCGCGGCGGCCGTCGACACCGCCTGGGACGCCGGCATCCGGTACTTCGACACCGCGCCGCACTACGGTCTCGGCCTGTCCGAGCGCCGGTTGGGGGCGGCGCTGCGGTCCCGGCCCCGCGACGAGTACGTGGTGTCGACGAAGGTCGGGCGGCTGCTCGTACCCTCGCCCGAGGGCGCGCGGGACCGCGACCCGGAGGGATTCGACGTGCCGGCCGACCACCGGCGGGTCTGGGACTTCAGCCGCGACGGTGTCCTGCGGTCGTTGGAGGCCAGCCTGGAGCGCACCGGTCTGGACCGTGTGGATGTGGTGTACCTGCATGACCCGGACGAGCACTGGGCGCAGGCGGCGACCGAGGCGGTGCCCGCACTGGTCGAGCTGCGGGACCAGGGGGTCGTCGGCGCGATCGGCGCCGGCATGAACCAGTCGGCGATGCTGGCCCGCTTCGTCCGGGAGACCGACATCGACGTGGTGATGTGCGCCGGCCGCTACACCCTCCTCGAACAGGGTGCGGCCGACGACCTGCTGCCGGCCGCGCAGGCTGCGGGCGTGGGCGTGGTGATCGCCGGGGTCTACAACTCCGGATTGCTGGCCCGCGACCAGCCGCCGGCCGACGCGACCTACAACTACCAGCAGGCGCCGCCCGAGGTGATCGAACGGGCCCGGCGGATGGCGGCGGTCTGTCAGGAGTACGGCGTCACGCTGCCCCAGGCGGCGCTGGCGTTCGTCCGCCGGCACCCGGTGGTGGTCTCGACGGTGGTCGGCCTGCGGGACGAGGCCCAGGTGACCGCAACCCTGCGCCGCTTCGACGCGGACGTCCCGGAGCGGCTCTGGGTGGCGCTGCGCGACGCCGGACTGCTCCGCTGACGGCGCGACGCTGAAAAGCCGGAGCGCCGGCCACCCGTCGTCAGGAGCGGGTGGCCGGCGCTTCGTTCGCGCCAGGTCCGGTGGTCAGACCTGGGTGAACCGCCACTGCTGGTTGGCGGCGCTGTGGCAGCCCCACTGCAACAGTCGGGCCCCGTCGGCGGTCGAGGCACCGTTGACGTCCAGGCAGAGCCCGCTCAGCGCGCTCTTGACCGTGTAGACACCGGTGGTGCCGGTCGCCGTCACGGTGAACTTCTGTTGGTTGGAGTTGTTGCAGGTGGTGTGTTGCAGGAAGGCGCCCTGCGCGGTCGAGCCTCCGACGACGTCGAGGCACTTACCGCTGTGCACCGCCTTGAGGTAGACGGCGCCGTTGCCGGCGTCCACCGCCTGCCACTTCTGGTTGTTGGCCCCGGTGGCCGCCCACTGCACCACCTGGGCGCCGTCGGCGGTGGAGACACCGCTGACGTCCATCAGCTTGCCGCTGTGTTGGGCCGTCAGGGTCCAGGTCTTCCCGGCCACGCCGGTGCCGGTGTCGGTGCCGGGGACCCCCACGCCGTTGCCACCGAAGGTGAAGGCGTCGAGGTCGAACCAGTTGGACGAGCTGCCCTT
Organism: Micromonospora sp. NPDC051543; assembly: GCF_044454415.1. NCBI lineage: Bacteria > Bacillati > Actinomycetota > Actinomycetes > Micromonosporales > Micromonosporaceae > Micromonospora > Micromonospora sp. NPDC051543. The sequence continues at coordinate 304,122 of NZ_JBITDT010000003.1, read as the reverse complement.
GAACACCATGTAGAGGGTGTGCGTCCCGGACAGGGCCGCGACGCTCGTCGCCGCCGTGGACTGGTAGTTGTCCCAGCCGCCGGTGCTGGGCACCGACGTCGTCGCCAGCAGGGTGCCGGTCGGCGAGTCGGCCCGCAGCTCGATGCTTCCGCCGCCGCTGGGCGACGACAGCCGGTAGCTGACGGTGCTGATGCCCGACAGGCTCATCGGGTTGAACGCCACCCAGTCGTTGTTGGAGATGTCGCCGACGCGCTTGCCGCTCTCCGCGGCGCTCTGGTCGACGACCCGGACGCCGGACTGGCTGCTGAAGTACTCGGCCTGCTTGTGCTTCGGTTGCAGGATCGCCTGCGCGTAGCCGGTCAGCGGCGAGCCGCCACCCGAGCCGCCGTTGTCGGTGTAGCGGGCGTTGAGCACGTAGTACAGGTTCGCGCCCTCGGGGTGCCCACCGAGCAGGTCGGTGGAGATGGTCCCCGAACAGCCCGGGTACTCGGTGGTCTCGTGGGCGTGGTCGTCGTGGCCGAGGGCCGGGTTGACGAACACCTTGGTGCAGTCGATGGCCGCGCCGCCGGGGTCGGAGACACTGACCGTGTACGAGACCTTGTCGCCGAAGTTCAGCATACCGCCGTTGGGCGGCACGTTGATGGTGACCACCGGGGCGGTGTTGCCGACGGTGATCTGCACGTTGGCGAAGCCGGTCTTGCCGGTGTTGTCGGTGACCTTCAGCTGTGCGGTGTAGTCGCCGTTGGCCGTGTAGGTGTGTGTCGGGTTGGCTGCCGTGGACGTACCACCGTCACCGAAGGTCCACTGGTAGCTGAGGGTGTTGCCGGGGTCGGGGTCGTTGGTGCCGGCGCTGCTGAACTGGACGGTCAGCGGGGCGCTGCCACTGGTCGGCGTGCCGACGGCCTTCGCGATCGGTGACCGGCCGCCCTGGATGTAGTCGATCCGGTAGAGCCCGGAGTCGTTGTTGCCGCCGCCGAAGTTCGAGCCCCACTCCAGCAGGTACAGCGAGCCGTCGGGGCCGAACTCCATGTCCATGGGCTTGTTGAAGTTGCCGCCGGGCAGGAACGGGTTCGTCCGGGTGACCGCCGTCGAGGAGTCGAAGTGCACCTCCTTGACGTAGTTGCGGGCCCACTCGTAGAAGAAGTGCACGCCGTCGTAGTACGGCGGGAACTTCGTGGCCGACGGGTTGTTCGCGTTGTACCGGTACACCGGGCCGCCCATCGGGGCCGACCCGCCGGAGCCCAGCTCGGGGAAGGTCGTCGAGGCCGGGTAGCCGTACCAGATGTTCGGCGAGACGACCGGCTTGAGGTTGACCAGGCCGGTGTTGTTGGGCGAGTTGTTGACCGGCGCGCTGCAGTTGAACTTCGCCCCGACCACACCGGTGTCCGGGTTGAACGGCGCGTACGGCTGGTTGTTGCCGTGGCAGAACGGCCAGCCGTAGTTACCGGCCGTCTTGATCACATTCAGCTCGACGAGACCCTCCGGGCCGCGGTTGGTCGTCGGCGGGTTGCGGTCCGGGCCGTAGTCGGCCAGGTAGACCCACCCGGTGGTCGGGTCGATCGAGAAGCGGAACGGGTTGCGGAAGCCCATGGCGTACACCTCGGGCTTGGTCTGCGCCGTGCCCTGGGGGTAGAGGTTGCCCGTCGGGATGGTGTACCCGCCGCTGGCCGAGGGCTTGATGCGCAGCAGCTTGCCCCGCAGGTCGTTGGTGTTACCGGCGGACCGTGCAGCGTCCAGGTTGGACTTGCCCGAGCGCCAGTCCAGCGGGGCGTACCCCTGCCAGTTGGGGTCGAGGTTGGGTGGCGTGTCGTCGCCGGTGCCGATGTAGAGGTTGCCATCCGGGCCGAAGTCGATGTAACCGCCGGTGTGCCCGGGCTCCGCGAAGGTCCGGTCCCGGTACGCGGGGATGTCGATGATCCGGGCCTCGGTGGACAGGTTGAGCGTGTCACCGGAGAGCGTGTAGCGGGACACCCGGTTGACGTCGGTCGAGCTGCTCGCGGGTGAGTGGTACAGGTAGACGTATCCGTTGCTGGCGAACGCGGGGTCTATCGCCACGCCGGTGAGGCCGTCCTCACCGCCGGTGTAGACGCTCAGCGTGGCGGCGGTGACGGTGCTGTTCGTGCTCGGCTTGAAGATCTTGACCTGGCCACCCCGCTGGACGTACAGGACGCGACCGTCCGGCAGCACGGACAGCGCCATCGGGTCGGCGGTGTTGTCGTCGAGGGTGCGCTTCTCGAAGTTGCCCCAGACGGTGCCGCCGCAGTCGCCGGGCAGGTTGCCGGCGGCCCACTTGATGCCGCCCAGGACGTGGTTGCGGAAGTAGGTCTCGCTGTAGGAGTCGATGGCGTGGCCCATCGCGGTGGCCCACACCCGTCCGCCACCGGTGTTGCGGCACCACGAGATCGGGTGGTCCGGGCCCATCGCCCGGGAGCCCGGGTTGTAGGTGCGCTCGTCGGCGGTCACCAGGACGTGCACATTGCCGCGCGGGTTGGAGTCGAAGTTGTACCACTCCTCGCTGCGGCTCCAGCGGTCCGGCAGGCCGACCGTCGACGGGTGCTGCTTGTCGGCGACGATGGCGGTGCCCGCGAGGACTCCGGGGGAGTGCTCGGGCATGTGGGCGCCGCCGTTCATCATCTGGTCCCACCACGGGTACTCAGACTCGATGCCCATGTCGGTGGCGTTGTGCACTCCGACGATGCCCTTGCCGCTGGCGAGGTAGCCCTCGATGGCCTGGCGCTGGGAGGCCGAGGTCCAGACCATGCCGGAGGTCTGGAGCATGATGACCACGTCGAAGGTGGCGAGGTTGGCGGCCGTGAAGACGCTCGCGTCCTCGGTCGCCACCACCTCGAAGTTGTTCGCGGCGGCCTGCTGCTGGATCATCGAGATGCCGGCGGGAATCGAGTCGTGCCGGTAGCCGGCGGTCTTGGTGAACAACAGGGCGCGGAACGCCGGGGCGGCCGACGCTGGCGGGGCCAGGCCGAGGGCCACCAACAGGCCGACGATCAATCCGATGATCAATGTGGGGCGACGCATACCGTCTCCTAGGTCTGGGCGGGCAACTGGCGATTGCGAGCACGGGCCGACAGCGCGTCAGGTCGTGCCTGGGCGCGCGAGAGCCACGGGTGTGCTGGTCGCGGTCGTCGTGCCGTACGCCGAGACGGCAGTCAGCCCCGCTGGATGTCACACAGCGTGATGTGAGCTGTGATCTGGTCCAAGGTCTGCGAGGTCAGGATGAATCATCCATCGAGGACTGTCAATATAACGTCGAGCGTCTGATGTTACCCCCGGGTAGGGGTGGTCGGGCCTGACCCCTCCATGCCCGCCCTCGTGCCGATCGAGTGCTGGGCCTGGCTGTCACCGCAGATCGAGGATTGCGGACCCGCATCCAAACATCTATCTTCATACGTGTGATGTTTCCTCGATGTCAAGGAAATGTTTGCATCATAAAAACGCAAGTTCTTCAGCAAGCTGCGAAAGTGCGTCACTCAGCGCGTCGAGCGGCCTACCGGCGGCTGTGCTGACCTCGTCGATGACTACTATCTGTAAGGGCTATCGGGATGTCAGATCCACCACCGGCACCGCTGCTGGCCCTGCGGGGCATCGGCAAGTCCTTCCTCGGTGTACGCGTCCTCGAGGGCATCGACCTCGACGTCGCGCCGGGCGAGGTGCACGCCGTCGTCGGTGAGAACGGCGCCGGGAAGTCGACGCTCATGAAGATCGTCTCGGGCGGGTACGCCCCGGACGAGGGCACCATCGAGTTCGCCGGTCAACCGCGCGCGTTCCACGGCCCCCGGGACGCGCAGCGCGCCGGCGTCGGCATCATCCACCAGGAGTTCAACCTGCTGCCCGAGCGCACCGTCGCGGAGAACGTCTACCTGGGCCACGAACCGGTCCGGCGTGGGTTGGTCGACCGCCGCGCGATGCTCGACCGCACCCGCGACCTGCTCACCTCGATCGGCGAGACCGCCCTGCCGGCCGACGCCCGGGTCGGGCGGCTCGGCGTCGCCCAGCAGCAGGTCGTCGAGATCGCCAAGGCGCTCGCCCTGGACGCGCGACTGCTCATCATGGACGAGCCGACGGCGGCCCTCGCGGACCAGGAGGTCGAACTGCTCTACGGGCTGGTGCGCCGCCTCCAGGAGCGCGGGATCGGTCTGCTGTACGTGTCGCACCGACTCACCGAGGTCTTCGACCTGTCCAGTCGGATCACCGTCCTCAAGGACGGTCGCCGGGTGACCACGGTGGACACCGCGAGCACGACCGCCGACGAACTGGTCCGGCACATGGTCGGCCGCGAGCTGTCCAGCTACTACCCCGAGCGGGCCGGCCCCGACGACCGCGGGCCGGTACGACTCACCGTCCGCGGTGGGGGTAACCGCAAGCTGCGGGACGTGGACCTCGAGCTGCGCGCCGGCGAGGTGCTCGGCGTCGGCGGCCTACAGGGCTCCGGACGATCCGCGCTCGCCCGGGCGCTCTTCGGCGTGGCGCCGTTCACGACCGGCGCCGTCGAGCTGGACGGCGAACCGGTGCGGCTGCGCTCACCGCGCGCCGCCATGCGGGCCGGCATCGCGTACGTCACCGAGGACCGCAAGGGCGAGGGCATCGTGCCACGACAGTCGGTGCTCGACAACGCGCTGCTGGCCAGCCGGGCCGCCTTCGCGGCGCGGTCCGGTCGCGCCGCCCGCACGGCACGGGTACGCGAGCTGCTCGCCGCCGTGGAGGTTCGCTCGGCCGGCGACGACCAGGAGATCCGCTTCCTCTCCGGCGGCAACCAGCAGAAGGTGGTGCTGGCCCGGTGGCTGGCGCTGAGCCCGCGCATCCTGATCTTCGACGAGCCGACCCGGGGCATCGACGTGGGTGCGAAGTCCGCCATCCACGACCTCGTCCGCCGCCTCGCCAGCGACGGCGCGGCGGTGCTGATGATCTCGTCGGAGCTGCCCGAGCTGCTCGGCATGAGCGACCGGATCGTCGTCCTCCGCGACGGTCGGATCGCGGGCGAGCTGCCCGCCGGCGCGACCGAGGAGGACGTCGTCGCCCTGGCCGTCGGCACCACCACCGTCCGGGAGGCTGTCCTATGACCGCCCTGTCGCTGCGTCCGGCCCGCCGTGCCGTGCCGGGCGTGTACGTGGCCCTTGCCCTCACCCTCGTCGTCGGCTGGCTGATCGTCATGCTCGACGGCGGTCAGCTCTTCAACCAGTCGACGACGGTGAGCCTGCTGCACGTCGCCGCCGGCCTCGGGCTCGTCGCCGTCGGGCAGACCCTGGTCATCCTCGGTGGGTCGCTCGACCTCTCCGTGGCGTTCGTGATCAGCCTCAGCACCCTGGTGGCGGCCGAGGCGATGAACGGCAGCGACGGCGCCCTGCTTCCGGCGATCGGGCTGGCGCTCGCGGTCAGCGCCGGCGTGGGACTGCTCAACGGGCTGCTCGTCACCAAGCTGCGGATCAACGCGTTCATCGCGACCCTCGGCGTCGGACTGCTGCTCAAGGGCTACCTCGACAACGGCTACGACGGCCCGGCCGGCGAGAGCGCGCCCGCTCTCGTCCGGACGTTCGGCTACCAGCGGGTCGGTCCGGTGCCGGTGTCCTTCCTGCTGCTGCTCGCCGTGACCGCGGCGGCCTGGTTCGCCCTCTCGCGTACCCGGTTCGGCCACCACCTGGTCGCCGTCGGTGGCGATCCGGAGGTCGCCCGGCTCTCCGGCGTCCGCAACGACCGGGTCCTCGTCACGGCCCACGTGCTGTGCTCCCTCTGTGCCGGGCTGGCCGGCGTCTACCTGGCCAGCCGGCTCGGCTCCGGCGCCCCACGGGTGGGCACCGAAGGGCTCTACGACCTGGAGTCCATCGCCGCGGTGGTCCTCGGTGGCACCGCCCTCGCGGGCGGGCGCGGGGGCGTCCTCGGCACGATCGGCGGCGTGCTGCTGCTCGCCAGCATCGACGCGGTCTTCAACCAGCTCGAGGTCGACGCGTTCTTCAAGCAGGTGATCCGTGGCGTGATCATCATCGCCGCGGTCGCCGTCTACGCCCGACGGGCCATGCGAAAGGCGGGGTCCTGACCATGCGGGTCGCCGAGCGTCGTCCGCTCACCCTCCGGATCCGCCCCGACGGGATCGCGCCGATCGCCGCGCTCCTGGCGGTGCTGCTGATCATCATCGCGTTCGTCCAACCCGACTTCCTCGCCCCCGGGTCGCTGATGTCGTTCCTGGGTCGCTCCGCGCCGATCATCCTGCTCGCCGCCGGTCAGTACTTCGTGATCGTCAGCGGGGAGTTCGACCTCTCGGTGGGCTCCCTGGTCACGGCGCAGGTCGTCGTGGCCGCCCGCCTCATCGACAGCGACCCGTCGCGTACCTGGCCGGTGGTCGCGTTGCTGCTCGTCGGCGGCGCGTTCGTCGGGCTGGTCAACGGTCTGGTCACCACGGTGCTGCGGGTGCCGTCCTTCATCACCACCCTGGGCATGTTCCTGATCCTCGTCGGCGCCGTCTACCTGTGGTCCGACGGCGCACCGAAGGGCGGCCTGTCGGAGGAGTTCCGCCGGTTCGGCCGACGGGCCATCGAGGACGTGCCGCTGCTCGGCCGGATCCCGTACGCGCTGCTCGTGCTGCTGGTCGTCGCCACGATCGCCGTGGTGCTGACGCGTTCGGACTTCGGCCGCACGCTCGTCGCCGTCGGCGACAATCCGCGCACCGCCGAGTTGAGCGGCGTACGCGTCGGTCTCACCAAGACGATCGCGTTCGTGCTCAGCGGTGTCGCGGCGGCGGTCGCGGCGATCCTGCTCGGCGGGTACAGCGGTGTGTCGTTCCAGGCCGGCGTCGGCCTGGAGTTCGCCGCGATCACCGCCGTCGTGCTCGGCGGGGTCGCCCTCGGCGGCGGTCGCGGTTCGGTCGTCGGGGCGATGCTCGGCGCACTGACCCTCGAGACGCTCTTCGCGTTGATGAACTTCACCGGCGTCTCCGGTGCCCTCAGATCGACCGTCCAGGGCGTGATCATCCTGCTCGCCGTGGCGGTCTCGGCTTCGCGATCCTCCTCCTCAAGATAAAGGTGATTCGATGAGACGATCCATGACCGCCCTGGCCGCGGCCGGTGTGCTGACGCTGGCCGCCGCCGGATGCGCCACCGACGAACCGACCGCGTCCCCGTCTGGCAGTGCGTCCGCCGCACCCGGGTCGGGCACCGGCGAGCAGTCCAAGTTCTTCGTGCAGGCCGACTACGACAACGAGTTGGCGCTGCTCGACGCCGCCCCGACGGGCCCGGCCGACAAGCCGTGGGAGCAGGTGCTCAACCCGAAGATGGTGGACACCGCCAAGTTCAAGAAGGCCGGTAAGCACAAGATCTGCTTCTCGAACGCCGCGCTGAACAACCCGTGGCGGCAGGTCGGGTTCAAGACCATGCAGGCCGAGGTCGAGGCGCAGAAGTCCCGGATCAGCGAGTTCGTGCACGTCGACGCCGAGGGCAAGGACCAGAAGCAGATCGCCGACATCAACGATCTGCTCGGCAAGAGCTGCGACGCGCTCATCGTGTCGCCGAACACCACCGCGACGCTCACCCCGGCGGTCGAGGCGGCCTGCAAGGCCGGCCTGCCGGTGGTCGTCTTCGACCGGGGTGTCAACACCACCTGCCCCGTGACGTTCATCAACCCGGTGGGTGGCTACGGCTTCGGCCACGTCGGCGCCGAGTTCGTCAGCCAGAAGATGAAGCCCGGCGGCAAGCTGCTGGCGCTGCGCATCCTGCCCGGCGTCGACGTGCTGGAGACCCGCTGGTCGGCCGCGAAGATCGCGCTGGACAAGGCGAAGGTCGACGTCGTGGGCGTGGAGTTCACCGACGGCGATCCCGCCAAGACCAAGAAGATCGTGAACGACTACATCCAGCGGTACGGCACGATCGACGGGGTCTGGATGGACGCCGGAGCGGTCGCCGTGGCGGCGGTCGAGGCGTTCCAGGACGCCGGCAAGCCCGTACCGCCGATGAACGGCGAGGACCAGCTCGACTTCCTGAAGCTCTGGAAGGACAAGCAGCTCACCGCCATCGCGCCGACCTACCCGACGTACCAGTGGCGGACACCGATCATCGCGGCGCTGAGCATCCTCGACGGAACCCAGGTCTCCAACCCGTGGAAGCTGCCGCAGCCCACGATCACCCAGGACAACCTGGACCAGTACCTCGACGCGAGCATGCCGCCGCTGCACTACGCGATGTGCGGCTGCCGTGACCTGCCCGGCTATCCCCAGCGCTGGAAGTAGGTTGCGGTGTACGCCATTGGCGTCAACCCCTGGGTGTGGGCCTCGCCGGTCGACGACGAGGCCCTCGCCCGGTTGATCCCGCGGATCGCCTCGTTCGGGTTCGACGCGGTCGAACTGCCGATCGAGCAGCCCGGCGACTGGGATCCCGTCCGCACGCGGGACCTGCTGGCCGAGCACGGCCTGGCTGCGGCCGGGGTCTGCGCCGTCACCCCGCCCGGGCGGGACCTGGTGGACGCCGCGCCGGCCGTCGTCGAGTCGACCGTCGCGTACCTCATGGGGTGTGTGGCGAGCGCGTCGGCGGTCGGCGCGCCCTGCGTCGGCGGTCCGGTGTACGCGGCCGTCGGACGTACCTGGCGGATGTCGACGGCGGCCCGCGCGGCCTGCTACGCCGACTTCCGGCGGGCGCTCGCCCCGGTCGCGGACCGGGCCGGCGAGTGTGGCGTGAGCATCGGTGTCGAGGCGCTGAACCGCTACGAGACGAGCGTGGTCAACACCGTCGAGCAGACGATCGAGGCGATCGACGGCCTGCCCTCGAGCGTCGGCATCATGATCGATACGTACCACATGAACATCGAGGAGGCAGACCCCTACGCGGCCCTCGCGCTGGCCGGTCCGCACATCAAGCACGTCCAGGTCAGTGGCACGGATCGGGGCGCTCCCGGGGCGGACCACTTCGACTGGCCCCGCTTCTTCTCCGTCCTGCGGGGCACCGGCTACCGGGGCGCGGTCTGCATCGAGTCGTTCACGGCCGACAACGCGACGATCGCCACCGCGGCGTCGATCTGGCGGCCCCTGGCCCCCACCCAGGACCGCCTCGCCGTCGACGGCCTGCACCACCTCCGCAAGGTCGTCGCCTGACCGGGCGTCGGCACGCCCATGTTGTTAGCGCTAACCCCACCACCCCACCTCTACCCCCCCAGGAGACCGTCCCGTGTCCGTCTCATCCATCGCCGTGGCGCGCAGGCTCCTCGCCGGCGCGGCCACGGCGGCACTTACCGCCCTGGTGGCCGTCACCGCCTCGGCCACACCGGCCGCCGCGGCGACCACCACCCTCTACGCGTCCCCGTCCGGCGGCGGCAGCACCTGCTCCGCCAGCCAGCCGTGCTCGCTGGCCGGCGCCCAGGCCGCCGTCCGGACGCTCAACAGCTCCATGTCCGGTGACATCGTCGTGGAGCTGGCCGACGGCGTGTACCGGCTCACCTCGCCGCTGCGGCTGACCGCCGCCGACTCCGGCTCAGGCGGCTACCAGGTGATCTGGCGGGCGGCCGCCTCGGCCCGCCCGACGATCAGCGGCGCGCGGGCGGTCACCGGCTGGTCGCTCGTCGACTCCGCGAAGAACATCTGGCGGGCCAGCGTCCCCACCGGGCTGGACAGCCGCCAGCTCTACGTCAACGGCGCCATCGCCACCCGGGCGCGTACCGCCGTCAACCGCGCCGACTTCACCTTCACCACGACCGGCATGCGGTTCAGCAACAGCGCGTTGAGCTACCTGAACAACGTCGGTAACCAGAGCCGGGTCGAGGTGGAGAGCGTCGGCTCGTTCACCGACCGGTACTCGCCCGTGCAGAGCATCAGCGGGAACTTCCTGACGATGCAGCAGCCGGCCTGGAACAACAACACGTTCGGCTTCGACACCCTGTCCCGCCCGCACCGGGCCGGCCCGTTCTACCTGGCCAACGCGTACGAGTTCCTCGACTCGGCGGGGGAGTGGTATCTCAACCCGGGCAGCGGGCAGCTCAACTACATCCCGCTCGCCGGACAGAACATGAACAGCGTCAGCGTGGAGCTGCCGCAGCTTCAGTCCCTGGTCAACGTGGGCGGGACGTACGACGCGCCCGCGCACCACATCTCGTTCAGCGGCATCACCTTCACCGGTACGAGCTGGCTCGGCCCGAGCAGCAGCAACGGCTTCGCCGACCAGCAGACCGGCGCGCACATCGTCGGCACCTGGGCCCGCCCGTCCGACGCGTTGACCTCCTGCCAGGAGGGCTGCCCGCTGTTCGAGGCCACCCGGCCGAGCTGGGCCCAGATGCCCGCGGCCGTGCAGGTGTCGGCCGCCAACACCATCTCCTTCAGCGACTCCCAGTTCGTCAACCTGGGCCAGACCGCCATCGGCATCGGCAACGACGCCAACGCCCACGCGAGCGGTGTCGGCCTGGGCACCAGCAACATCACGGTCACCCGCTCCGAGATCGCCCGCAACTCGGCCGGCGGCATCGTGGTCGGCGGCGTGCGCGCCGACGCCCACCACCCCGGCGACCAGCGGATGGTCAACCGGAACGTCACCATCAGCAACAACCGCGTGCACGACCTGGGCGTGGAGTACCGGGGCGTGGTGTCGATCCTGACCACCTACGTCAACACCTCGCTGGTCTCGCACAACGAGGTCTACAACATGCCGTACACCGGGCTGTCCGTCGGCTACGGCTGGGGCGCCAACGACGCCGGTGGCAGCCAGCACTACGCCAACCGGGGCCTCTACAACTACCAGCCGCGCTACTCCACGGCCACCACCGCGTCGAACAACCAGGTCATCGGCAACTACGTGCACGACGTGATGCAGCAGATGACCGACGGCGGGTGCATCTACACGCTCTCGGCGAACCCGGGCGGGACGATCAACCAGAACTACTGCCTGCGGACCAACGGCTGGTTCGGGCTCTACTTCGACGAGGGCTCGCGCTACTACACCGCCCGCAACAACGTGTTCTCCTCCACCGGCACCTGGGCCACCGCGAACTACTACTACGCGGAGAACATGGGCAACTTCACCGTCACCAACAACTGGTCGACCAACGGCAGCACCAACGTGACGAACGGCGACCGGGGCAACGTGGTCAACAGCAACGTCACGGTCTCCAACGGAAACTGGCCGTCGGGCGCGCAGTCCGTGATCGCGGCGGCCGGCGTCCAGAGCGGCGGTAGCACCAATCCGCAGAGCGGGCAGATCGTGGGCGTCCAGTCGGGCCGCTGCGCCGAGATCGGCGGATCCGTCACGACCAATGGCACGCAGGCCCAGCTCTGGGACTGCATCAGCGGGGTCGCCAACCAGCGGTGGACGGTGACCGCCAGCCGGCAGCTCATGGTGTACGGCAACAAGTGCCTGGACGCATCCGGCGCGGGCACCGCCAACGGCACCCAGGTGGTGATCTGGGACTGCAACGGCCAGGCCAACCAGCAGTGGAACGTCAACGCCAACGGCACGATCACCGGCGTGCAGTCGGGCCTCTGCCTGGACGCGAACGGCGCCGCGACGGCGAACGGTACGAAGCTCATCCTCTGGTCGTGCAACGGCGGCACCAACCAGCAGTGGCAGTTGCGCGGCTGAACCAGGGATCGCCCCTGGCAGGCGGTCCCCGTCGGTCACCCGAGACCGACGGGGGCTGCCCCTGCCCGTCGACCACCGGCCCGAGTGTCGGCCGGCAGCGACGGGCAAGACGTGGATACATAGAACTAGTTGAATTCGACGAAACGGCTCCGTAATATGACCGGCGTCTGCTGTTAACGCTAACAGTGGTCGCGCACACGACGGTGCCCGCCTCATCCGGGATGCCGTCCCCCGTGGATGGCACTATCGAAAGGACGCTCCCGAATGAAGCGAATCCGAGCCCGTCACTGGGGGCGGGCAGCGGCGGCCGGGCTTCTCGTGGCCGCCGCCCTCGTGGGCCTGCGGGCACCCGGGGCCCAGGCGCTGGAGAACGGCGTCGCCCGGACACCCCCGATGGGGTGGAACAGCTGGAACTCCTTCGGTTGCAACATCAACGAGGGGTTGATCCGGCAGAGCGCCGACGCGATCGTCAGCAGTGGAATGCGCGATCTCGGCTACCAGTACGTCGTGGTCGACGACTGCTGGTTCAACCCGAACCGCGACAGCTCCGGCAACCTCCAGGGCGACCCGACCCGCTTCCCGAGCGGAATGAAGGCGCTCGGCGACTACCTGCACGCCCGGGGGCTGAAGTTCGGTCTCTACCAGGTGCCGGTGGACAAGACCTGCGCCCAGTACTTCAACAGCTACCCCGGCGCGACCGGCAGCCAGGGTCACGAGGCGCAGGACGCCCGGCAGTTCGCCGCCTGGGGCGTCGACTTCCTCAAGTACGACTGGTGCTCGCCGAACGGCAGCATCAACGACCAGGTCACCACGTTCGCGAAGATGCGCGACGCGCTGGCCGCGACCGGCCGGCCGATAGTCTACAGCATCAACTCCAACAGCATCCACGCCAAGACCGGCCCGCAGCGCAACTGGGGCGACGTGGCGAACATGTGGCGCACCACCGAGGACATCACCAACGCGTGGGACACCGGGCAGACCAACGGCTACCCGATGGGCATCCAGAACATCATCAACGTGACCGTTCCGCTGGCCTCGTACGCGCGCCCGGGTGGATTCAACGACCCGGACATGATGGAGGTCGGCCGAGGCGGCATGAACGACACCGAGATGCGCAGCCACTTCGCGATGTGGGCGATGATGGCGTCGCCGCTGATCGCCGGCAACGACGTCCGCAACATGAACGCCGCGACGCAGACGATCCTCAAGAACGCCAACCTGATCGGCATCAACCAGGATGCCCTGGGGTTGCAGGCCGGCCAGGTGTCGTTCGACGGCACCCGTCGCGTGCTGGCCAAGCGGCTGGCCAACGGTGACGTCGCGGTCGCGCTGTTCAACCAGGGCGGTTCGACGACGACGATCTCCACGACCGCCGCCGCCGTCGGCAAGTCCGGCAGCTCCTTCACCCTGGTGGACGCCTGGAACAACACCACCAGCACGAGCACCGGCTCCATCTCCGCCAGCGTCCCGGCGCACGGCACGGTGGTGTACCGGGTCAGTGGCGGCGACACCAGCACCCCGCCGCCGACCACGCCGCCGCCGACCACCACGCCGCCGCCGACGACCTCCTTCGCGCTGGCGAGCGTTGCCTCCGGCCGCTGCCTGGACGTCCCGCAGAGCAACACCACCAACGGCACCCAGCCGGTGATCTGGGACTGCAACGGGGCCGCCAACCAGCGGTGGACGGCCAACGGACAGACCCTCCAGGCGCTCGGCAAGTGCCTGGACGCGCCCACCAACGCCAGCGCCGGCAGCAAGGTCCAGATCTGGGACTGCAACGGCGGCGTCAACCAACGGTGGACGTTCAACTCGAACGGCACGATCAGCGGAGCGTCGTCGGGCCTCTGTCTCGACGTCAACAACAACGCGACCGCCAACGGCACCACGGTGCTCCTCTGGACCTGCACCGGGGCCTCCAACCAACGCTGGACCCGGCGCTAGCCACACCGCGCTGACAGCTCGACAGGTCCGGTCCGGGGCGGCACGGCCCCGGACCGGACCTGTCGTCGTCCGGCCCCGTCGAGCCGGGCCCGCCCCGCGCAGGGAGCGCCCGGATCAGGAGGCGGGAGGCGCGAGGGACCGGCGTCGGCGCAGCGGCATCGCGACGAGCGACCGCTCGGCGGCCCCGCCATCAAGGAGCAGTTCGACCGCGCGCCTGCCCATCTGTTCGTGCGGTAGCGCGGTGGTCGCGAGGCTGGGACGTAGCCAGGCGGCGATCGGATCGTCGTCGAACGAGATCACCGAGATGTCGTCCGGGACGGTCAGGCCCGCCTCGCCCAGTGCCTGGTAGGCGCCGAACGCCAGCCGGTCGTTCATGCAGATGATGGCACTTGGTCGTTGGGGTCGGTTCAGCAGGGCGCGGGTGGCGGCGTAACCGTGTTCGGGCAGCCACTCGGTGCAGAAGGACTCCGCCAGGAGGGTGACGCCCGCGTCGTTCAGCGCCTGCTGGATGCCGTGCAGGCGGGCCCGGGCGGCGAGGGAGATCTCCTGGTCGCCCTCCTTGATCCGGTTGCGGCCGATCAGCGCGATGGCGTCGCGGTGACCGTACTCCAGCAGGGCGGCGGCGACCGCGCGACCGGCCCGGTCGTCGTCGGGCAGCACGCAGGGCAGGTCGTCCGAGCTGGTGGCGTTGAGCAGCACCACCGGGCCGCCGAGGATGGCGGGGGGCACCGTGAGCCGGCGGGTGGCCATCGCCGCGTAGATCACCCCGTCGACCTGTCGGTCGAGCATGGCCTCGATGGCGTACTGCTCGAAGGTGGCGTCGCCCTGCGTCTCGGTGATGAGCAGCACGTGGTCGCGTTCCCGGGCCGCGTCGAGCGCGCCGCGGATGAGGCCGCCGGCAAAGCGGGTGGTGGCGACGATGTCGGAGACGAACGCGATGGTCGCGGTCTTGCGGGTACGCAGGCTACGTGCCGCCAGGTTGGGCCGGTAGCCCAGCTCCTCGGCGGCGGCGAACACGCGCTGGTGTGCCTCGGCCGAGAGCCGGGTGCCCTCCCTGCCGTTCAGCACCATCGACGCGGCGGTCTTGGACAGCCCGGCCCGCCGTGCCACGTCGGCCAGGGTTGCTCTGTTGCGGCCCATCAGTCCTCCGAATCAGGCGCGGCGCCACGGGCTCCGCTCCCGCCCATCATGATGCGTCGGCGCCCGGAGCCCGGCCCCGGTCGGGTCGGGCGTGGTGTGAACCCGATGTTTCCGGACCGTTGCCAGGTTGTCCTTGACAGCCTCCGGTGTCACGCGCATGCTCTGCTAAATCAGTTTAGCGACCACTTTTGGCGCGTCGGTAGACGCCGTCGGTCGCCTGCTGAGTCGGTACGCGAGCGCGGCGGTGCGAGGTGGTCACGGTGTACGTGTCGTGGCCGCTCGCCCGTCGCGAAGGTCCCGGTGGAGCCGTCGCGCGGCCGTGGGTCGTGGGACGCGCGGAGGAACATAGGAGTCATGACATGGCACATACGCTGACGACATTCCCGCGACGCGGCGCGCTGGTCCTCGCACCGCTGCTGGTGCTGGGGCTCGCCGCCACGGCGTGCAGCGCGCCCGGAGCCGACCGATCGTCGACCGCCGGGCCCGACGCCGCCGTCAAGACGGACCTGGGCACCGAGCCGGTAACCCTCCAGATGTACGCGGAGACCGGCTTCCCGCTGGCCAAGGCGCTGGCCGACGAGTTCTCCAAGCAGCACCCGAACGTCACGTTCAACATCCGCGAGGACCAGTTCACGGTCATCGTGGAGAACGCCCCCCGCGTGATGGCCTCGGACAACGCGCCCGACATCATCCGGCTCCCCACGATGGTCGACCTCGTGAAGGACGACCTGCTCAAGAACCTCGACCCGTACGTCACCGCGTACGGCTGGGACAAGTTCCCCGCGTCGCAGCTCGTGCAGTTGCGCGTCGGCGACGAGACACGGGGCGTCGGATCGCTCTACGGCATGGGGCTCGGCTACAGCGTCACCGGCGTCTTCTACAACAAGAAGCTGGCCGCCCAGGTCGGCATGAACCAGCCGCCGGCCACGGTCGCGGAGTTCGAGCAGGTGCTGGCGAAGGCGAAGACCAGCGGGGTCCAGCCGATCATGCAGTTCAACAAGAACACCGCGGGCATCAACTTCCCGCACCAGGCGCTGCAGAACCAGTTCGGCGACCCGGCCCAGGTGGCGGACTGGATCTTCCAGAAGCCGGGGGCCACCTTCGACACGCCGGCCGCCCTGAAGGCCACCCAGACCATCCAGAAGTGGGCGCAGGCCGGCTACTTCACCAAGGACGCCAACGCCCTGGACTACGCGGGCATGGTCGGGCAGTTCCAGAAGGGCAACGGCCTGTTCATGTTCAACGGCGACTGGGAGTCGGCGAACCTCGACAAGACGATGCCCGGCAACGTGGGCTTCTTCCTGTTCCCCGGCGAGGCCGCCGGCGCCAAGCACGTGGCGATGTCCGCCCCCAACACCTTCGGGGTCTCGGCCAAGGCCAAGAACCCGGACGCCGCCGCGTTCTTCCTGAACTGGGTCCACACCAACGCCAAGGCGCGGGAGATCGCCGTGACGGTCGGCGGGTCCAGCCCGGGCGGCCCGAGCGACCTTCCGGTGCCAGCCGCCGCCCCGAACACCGTGCTGGCCGAGACCCTCAAGGCGGCGCAGCAGCTCGGGGCCGAGAACGGCGCGGTCGACTTCACCGCGAACGCGACCGGTGGCATCTTCGCCGCCGCGATCACGCCGGAGATGCAGAAGCTGGTCGCCGGCCAGCAGACGCCCGAGGGGTACGTCAAGGCGGTCCAGGCCGAGTACGAGAAGGAACTGTCCCGATGACGTCTGCCCTCGGCAGCGCACCACCAGGGCGGGACGGCCGGGCGTCGTCCGTGGGTCGTCCCGCCCGTTCCGCCTCCGCGCGGGCCCACCGACGCCGGGGGGCCCGCGCGGCCCGGGCCGGCGGGTTTTTAGTGCTGCCCCCCGTCGTGGTTTTGGCGGTGTTCGTCCTGCGGCCCCACGGCCAGACCGTCCCCGACTCGC
>NZ_JBITDT010000003.1:190854-287563 GCF_044454415.1 Micromonospora sp. NPDC051543 | reverse complement strand
CGTGGGGGGGGGGGGGGGGGGGGGGGGGGGGGGGGCCCCCCCCCCCGCCCCCCCGCGCGGGGCCCCCCCCCCCCGGGGGGCCCCCCCGCGGCCGGGACCGGCTGGTTGTTCGTCCTGCCCGCCTTCGTGATGTACGCGGTCTTCGTCCTGCGGCCCCTCGCCCTGACCGTCCAGTACTCGCTCTACGACTGGAACGGGATCGGGGTCGCCCGCTGGGCGGGCCTGGACAACTACGTCACGGTCTTCACCGACAGCGACCTCCTGAAGATCATCTCCAACGCAATCATCCTGATCGTCTTCTTCAGCCTCATCCCGGTCGCGCTCGGGTTGCTGGTGGCGAGCGTGGTCCGCCGGATCACCACCGGCGCGTTCGGCACCGTGGTCCGGACGATCCTGTTCCTGCCCCAGGTCATTCCCCTGGTGGCGGCCGGCATCGCGTGGAGTTGGCTGCTCTCGACCAACGGTCTGGTCAACCAGGTGCTGCGCGCCGTCGGACTGGGTGGCGTGGCCCGCGCCTGGCTGGGCGACTTCGACACGGCGCTGCCCGCCGTCGGGGTGATCGGGGCGTGGGTCCTTCTCGGCCTCTGCACGATCCTGCTGGTGACCGGCATGAGCAAGATCGATCCGGCGCTCTACGAGGCCGCCCGCCTGGACGGCGCGGGGCCGGTCCGCGAGTTCCTCGCGGTGACCCTGCCCAGCCTGCGCCAGGAGATCGGGGTCTGCCTCACCGTCACGATCATCGCCGCGTTGGCCAGCTTCGACATCGTCTACATCTCCACCAGTGGCGGACCGGGACTGCAGACCACCGTGCCCGGTCTGGAGATCTACCGGCTGGCCTTCTCGCAGCGTCAGGTGGGGTTGGCCTCGGCGCTCGCCGTCGTACTGATGTTCCTGGTGCTGGCGTTCGTGCTGCCGATCCAGCGACTCACCCGGGGGGAGAAGCCGTGAACCTGAGCCGACGTGAGCAGCTGACCGGTCGGGTCTTCCTGATCGCCCTGATCCTCGTGACCCTGCTGCCGTTCGTGAGCATGCTCTCGGCCGCCCTGCAACCGCGCGGGACCGTGCCCGACGGTCTGGCCTGGCCGTCGGACCCGCAGTGGGGCAACTTCGCCGACGCGTTCACCGCCGCCAACATGGGCGCACTGCTGCGCTCCAGCCTGCTCATCGTGGCGGGCGTCGTACCGGTGTCCGTGCTCATCGCCACCATGGCCGGTTTCGGGCTGGGTCAGTTGCGGGTGCCCGGCGGCCGGCTCGTCTTCGGTCTGCTGCTGCTCGGCCTCACGCTGCCCTTCGAGGCCGTCGTCACCCCGCTCTACTACCAGATGCAGGACCTCGGCCTGCTCAACACTCGGTGGGCCATCATCCTGCCGCTGATCGGCCTCTACATGCCGTTCGCGGTGTTCTGGATGCGCGCCCACTTCACCAACGTGCCGGTCGAGCTGTCCGAGGCCGCCCGGGTGGACGGCAGCAGCACCTGGCAGCTGTTCTGGCGGGTCCAGGTGCCGCTGGCCCGCCCGGCCATCGCCTCGCTGACGATCCTGATGTTCCTCTGGACGTGGAACCAGTTCCTGCTCGCGATCGTGCTGGTCG
This sequence comes from Micromonospora sp. NPDC051543, assembly GCF_044454415.1. Lineage (NCBI taxonomy): Bacteria > Bacillati > Actinomycetota > Actinomycetes > Micromonosporales > Micromonosporaceae > Micromonospora > Micromonospora sp. NPDC051543. The sequence goes on along the minus strand of NZ_JBITDT010000003.1, from coordinate 285,973 downwards.
ACGACGCCACCAAACGCACGATGGCCGGAGCGCTCGGCGCGTTCCAGGGCCAGTGGGGCACCGACCTGGTGCTGCTGTGCGCCGGCTCGCTGCTGATCCTCACCCCTACCCTCATCGTGTTCCTGATCTTCCAGCGACAGTTCATCAAGGCCCTGATCCAGGGCTCACTGAAGGGATAGGCAGTGGCCACGCAGCCGCAGATCCACGGCGACGTCGACGAGCGCTACGGGCGCGTCGCCGACGCGTTCCGCGACAACTTCACCCTCCGCGGTGAGGTCGGCGCCGCGGTCACCCTCTACGTGCGCGGCCGCAAGGTCGTCGACCTGTACGGCGGGCTGGCCGACACCCGCACGGGCCGGCCCTGGACGGCGCACACGCCGGTCGTCGTCTTCTCCTGTACCAAGGGGATCCTGGCGATCTGCGCGTACCTGCTCGCCCAGCAGGGACGCCTCGACCTCGACGCGCCCGTGACGCGTTACTGGCCGGAGTTCGGCCAGCACGGCAAGGCGGACATTCCGGTGCGGTGGCTACTCACCCACCAGTCCGGCCTGCCGGCGCTGGACCGGCCGCTGACCCTCGACGAGGTGCTCGCGTGGGACCCGGTCATCGCGGCGATCGAGGCCCAGACCCCACTGTGGGAGCCGGGTACGGCGCACAGCTACCACTCGATGACCTACGGGTGGCTCGTCGGCGAGGTCATCCACCGCGTCACCGGTCAGCTTCCCGGCGCGTACTTCCGCGACACCGTCGCCGGCCCGCTGGGACTGCGTACCTGGCTCGGACTGCCCGCCGCCGAGCGCGACGGCGTCGCCTGGGATCTGGCCCCACCACCGGACGCCGATCCCTTCGTCGACCCGGTCGCCGAGCGAGGGATCACCATGGGCGGCGCGTTCGCCTTCCCCGCCGACGCCGATGGTCTGGTCAGCTTCAACGACCCGGACATCCAGGCGGCCGGCATTCCGGGCGCGGGAGCGGTGAGCACCGCGGACGGCCTCGCGCGCCTCTACGCGGCCTGCGTGTCCGACGTGGGCGGCGGGCCCCTGCTTACCGGGGCGTCGGTCGACGACGCGGTCGTCGTCCGCTCGCGGGGCCAGCAACGGCACGGCCCGCCCGACACCGGCCAGCTCTGGGGCACCGGTTTCCTGCTGCACTCCGAGCCGGCCCGGCCGCTGCTGGGGGAGCGCAGCTTCGGCCACGACGGGGCCGGCGGCAATCTCGCCTTCGCCGACGCGTACCACGAGGTGGGTTTCGGCTACGTGGTCAACCAGATGTACGGCGCGGGCGACGAGCGCGCCAACCGGCTCACCGCCGCCGTCCGCTCCTGCCTCGACGCCTGAGGTCGGCACAGGCGAGCACCCCCGGAGCAGCGCGGTCGTCCGCGTCGCCCCGGGGGTGCCCAGGGGGTGAGCTGAGAGGGGACGGGTCAGCTCGCGGTGCAGGTCGGAGTGGCGGAGGGGCCGGCGCCGGTGCCCTGGAAACCGAACTCCGTGCTGCCGCCCGCGCCGATCTGGCCGTTGTAGTCGACGTTGCGGAAGTCCACCGCACCCGACGAGCCGCTGGCCTGCGCGCTCCAGGTGTTGGTGATGGCGGCGCCCGAGGGCAGCGTGATCCGGACCGACCAGCCCCGTACGGCCGTCGAGCCGGCGTTGACCTTGACCGTGGCGACGAAGCCACCGTTCCAGGAGTTCAGCGACACCGAGGCGGTGCAGCCGCTACCGGTGGGCGGAGGAGTGGTCGGCGGCGGCGTCGTGGGCGGGGGAGTGGTCGGCGGGGGAGTGGTGGGCGGCGGAGTGGTGGGCGGCGGCGTGGTCGGGGTGCCGGTGCCCGCGTTGAGGGCATTGAGGACGGAGGTGTACGCCGCCTTCTTGTTGCCCGACCGGTCGAACAGCAGCGGGTTGTCGTTACTGCGCCACGAGTCGCTGTCCCGGACCCCCCACACCGTGATGCCCGTGCAGCGGGGGATGGCCATGCAGGCCCGGGTCACCTGGGCGTAGGCGTTGGCCTGGTTGGAGCCCTGGGCGATGTCCAGCTCGGTGATCTGGACGTCGACGCCGAGGTCGGCGAAGCGCTGCAGGTTGGCCTGGTAGTCACCCGGCACCGAGGTGCCGAGGTGGGACTGGAAGCCGACGCAGTCGATCGGCACGCCGCGGGACTTGAAGTCGCGGACCATGTTGTAGATGCCGGTGGACTTGGCGTTGATGCCGTCGGTGTTGTAGTCGTTGTAGCAGAGCTTGGCGCCGGGGTCGGCGGCGCGGGCGGCGCGGAACGCCGCTTCGATCCAGTCGTTGCCGGTACGCTGCAGGTTCGAGTCGCGCCGCCCGCCGGAGCCGCCGTCGGCGAACGCCTCGTTCACCACGTCCCAGGCGTAGATCTTGCCGCGGTAGTGGGTGGCGACCTGGGTGACGTGGTTGATGGCGGCGTTACGCAGCGCGGTGCCGGACATGCTCTGCGCCCACCCCGGCTGCTGCTGGTACCAGAGCAGGGTGTGGCCGCGCACGATCATGCCGTGCGACTGGGCGTGCGCGACGATCTGGTCGCCGCCGCTGTAGTTGAACCGGCCCTGCTGGGGCTCGGTGGCGTCCCACTTCATCTCGTTCTCGGGAGTGAGCTGGTTGAACTCCCGGTTCACGATGCCAGCGAACTGGCTGTCGGACAGCTTGAAGGCGGGTACCGCGGCGCCGTAGTAGCGGCCCTTCTCGGCCGCCGAGGCGCCCAGCGTGGTGCCGGCGTTGGCGGTGGAGGTCACCGCCACCGTCGCGGCGACCGCCGCGAGGGTGGCCGCGAGCGGCACCAGCACCCGACGGCCCCGGAACCGGGGTCGCGGTGCGCGTTCGTCGGGGATCTTGTCCATGGTCCTGCCTTTCGACAAATGGTGGCGGCGGAGTCGAGGTCGGGGTGCCCGACCGGCAAAGGGCTGCCAGGGGCCATACGGGGCGGGATTCGGCGGTGCCCCGGACGGTTCGACGGGTCGACGACGGTGCTGTCTGCGGGGTGGACGTCACGATGGACAGCCGTGTGCGCGGACGCGGGAATGACGTAACGCCGGACAGGTGTGTCTCGGACAGCTCACCGGCCGTCGACCGGGTCGTGGGGACCCGATGCCCTTCGAGGTGCCGGTGGTTCCGAACGGGAGGGACGTGCCCTCGACTCCTTGGCGGAACATAGCATGTTATCGATAACATGCTCAAGGCGACCGGTGGGCCGTGGGGCAGACCCCTCCGCTGACGACGTCGGTGGCCGTCCCGGACCGGACCCGGTCAGCGGGTCTTTTGGTCGGACGTATCGTGCCCGAGGTGCGAATAACGATGCCACAACATGCCGGTAAGACCTTGGCAACACGAGTGTGACCATGGCAAGGTAACGCCTGATCATTGCAAACATCTGATCTATCGCGCGGGCAATGCGGGGCGTGGCCCGTGCGTGACTTCCTGGGGAGGTCCGGTTGCGAGCGAGAGCGTCAATCAGCGGCGGCGGCGCGTGCCGAGCCGGGAGAGACACAGTGGACGACGGCCGGGCCCGGCGATGAGTACCGTCGAGGCGACCGATCAGGCCCACGGCGGCGCGCTCAACGACTGGTTGCGCGAGCGGATCTCCCACGCGCTGTCCGAGTTCACCGCCGCGACCGCGCTCGTCGTCCTGTTCGTCGCGCTGAGCTTCGCCAGTCCCTACTTCCTGACGGCGGACAACCTGTTCAACATCGGCGCGCAGACCGCGGTGATCGCCATCATCGCCGCCGCGCAGACGATGGTCATCATCACCAAGGGCATCGACCTGTCGGTCGGCTCGGTCGCCGCGCTCGCCGGCGTGGCGGGCGCGATGGTCGTACGGGACCTGGGTTTCCCGCTCCTCGCGGCCACGGCGGTCGCGATCGGTGTCGGCGCCCTGGCGGGGCTGCTGAACGGGTTGCTGGTCACCGTCGCCCGGATCCCCCCGTTCATCGCGACGCTGGGAACGATGTCGGTCGGCCGAGGGCTGGTCTTCATCATCACCGGCGCGGTCGGCGTCTACGGGCTGCCCCGGTCGTTCCAGTTGCTCGGCAACGGGGAGATCGTCGGCATTCCGTTCGCCGTCGTGATCACCGCCCTGGTCGCCGTCGGAGTGGCCTTCCTGCTCTCGCAGACCCGCTTCGGGCAGTACACCTACGCGATGGGTTCCAACCTGGAGGCGGCCCGCCGCTCGGGCATCCCGGTGGGCCGCTACCTGACCTACGTGTACGTCCTGGCGGGTGTCCTGGTCGGCCTCGGTGGCATGATCGCCGCCTCCCGGGTCAACTCCGGGCAGCCGAACTACGGCATCTCGCTGGAACTCGACGTCATCGCCGCCGCGGTCATCGGCGGCGCCAGCCTGTTCGGCGGGCAGGGCCGCATCGTCGGGACCATCATCGGCGCCTTCCTCATCGCCCTGGTCCGCAACGGCGCCGTCCTGCTCGACATCAGCATCCACTACCAGCAGGTGATCGTCGGCCTGATCATCTGGGCTGCCGTCTACTTCGACCAGTACCGCCGTCGGCGGCTGGAGTCACGGGGCTGATCTGCCGTTCCCGCAGCTCACCAGAGGAAGGACGCACACCATGGCACACACCACCATCCGCCGACGTCCACGGGGTCACCTCCTGCGCGCGCAGGCCGTCCTCGCCGCCGCCGCGGCGGCCGCGCTGCTCAGCGCCTGCGGCGGAGTCGAGGTCCGCGACGGAGGCGACGGCGCGACCAAGGACGCCTCCGGGCCGCTGAAGCTCGCCGTCGTGCCCAAGGCCGTCGGGGCCGACTACTGGAACACGGTGAAGGCGGGCGCCGAGTGCGCCGCGCAGCGCGCCGGCAACGTCACCGTCCAGTGGGACGGGGTGACCACCGAGACCGACGTCGAGGGTCAGGTCAACCTCATCCAGAACTTCGTCACCAAGAAGGTCGACGGGATCGTCTACGCGGCCACCGACTCCCGCGCGTTGGCGCCGGCCACCGACCAGGCGATCGGCGCGAACATCCCGGTCGCGATGATCGACTCGGGCACCAGCCCGCAGCCGTCGAGCGTGCCGCTCTTCGCCACCGACAACAAGGCGTCGGCCGTCGAGGCGGCCAAGCTGCTCGCCACCGAGCTGGGGCCCGGCAACCACGACGTGGCGCTGGTGGAGTTCCAGCCGGGCTCGCAGACCAACACCGAGCGGGTCGACGGCTTCAAGGAGGGCCTCAAGCAGTTCCCCAACCTCAAGCTGGTCGGCCAGCAGCCCAGCCGCAGCGACGTCAACGAGGCGCGGCGGGTCACCGAGAACATCCTCACCGCGAACCCCAACCTCGCCGGCATCTTCGCCGCCAACGAGCCGAGCGTGCTCGGCGCCGCGCAGGCCATCCAGGCGGCGGGCAAGTCCGGCAAGGTGGTCATCATCGGTTGGGACGCCGCCCCGGACGAGATCGCCGGACTGCGCAACGGCCAGATCTCGGCGCTGGTCGTGCAGAACCCCTTCAAGATGGGCTACTTCGGCGTCGACAAGATGGTCAAGCACCTCCGGGACAAGGCGCCGCTGGCGTCCGCGGACACCGGCGTCACCTTCGTCACCAAGAAGAACATCGACTCGCCGGAGATCAAGGCGGTGCTCGAGCCCAGCTGCGCCAACCCCCCGGTGCAGTGATGGCGACGACCTCCGCGCCGACGACCGACAACGACCAGCGGCGGTCTCCCGAGGAGCCGCCGGTGCTCGAAGCCCGGGGGATCGTCAAGCGGTTCGGCCACGTCGAGGCGCTGCGTGGCGCCGACTTCACGGTCCACCGGGGCGAGGTCGTCGCCCTCATCGGTGACAACGGCGCCGGCAAGAGCACGCTGGTCAAGACGCTCTCCGGCGTGCACGCGCCGGACGAGGGCGAGATCCGGATAGGTGGTCGTCCCGTTCACTTCGGGACTCCGGTGGACGCCCGGCGCGCGGGGGTGGAGACCGTCTACCAGGATCTCGCGGTCGCCGACGACCTCAGCGTCGCCGCCAACCTCTACCTCGGGCGGGAGATCCTGCGGTCCGGGCCGCTCGGTCGGCTGGGGCTGCTCGACAAGCGCGCCATGCGTCACGGCGCCGCCGCGGCCCTCGACGAGTTGGGCGTACGGATCCCACGGGTCACCACGCCGATCGCGATGCTGTCCGGCGGGCAGCGGCAGTGCGTCGCGGTGGCGCGGGCGATCATCTGGGCGACGAACGTGGTCATCCTCGACGAGCCCACCGCGGCGCTGGGCGTCGTGCAGACCGAGCGGGTGCTCGACGTCGTGCGGCGGGCTCGTGAGGCGGGCATGTCGGTGGTGCTGGTGAGTCACAACATGCCGCAGGTTCTGGAGATCGCCGACCGGGTGGAGGTGCTGCGTCTCGGCCGGCGGGCGGCTCGGCTGCGCGCCGACGAGGTCAGCACCGACGATCTGGTCGCGGCGATGACCGGAAGCAAGGGCTCGGAGCGGGACTAGGGCCGGGGGTCGCCCGCCCGTGAGCGCGCGCGGTGCACCGGGAACGGTGCCAGCGACGAGCGGCACGGGCGGGCGATCAGTCGACGGCGGCGGTCAGCCCTCGTCGGGCAACCCCTGGAGCGACTCCTCCACACCGATCAGGTGGTTGGCCATCCGGGTGCGGGCCCGCTCCGGGTCGCGTGCCCGGAGGGCCTTGAGGATCGCCACGTGCTCGTCGTGGGTGCGCCGGTCCGCGCCCTCCTCGTGCAGGCTCCGCCAGAGCCGTCCGCGCAGCGTGCGCCCGGCGAACGCCTCGATCAAGCCGATGAGCACCGGGTTGTCGGCGTGTGCGGCGATGATCCGGTGGAACGCGATGTCGATCTCCATGATGCGCTCGTGGTCCTGCGGCGACCGGCCGGCGATCCGGGCCGCCTCGTCGAGAAGTTCGGCGGCCTGCGCCAGGGCCTCGTCGGTGATCCTGGTCGCGGCCAACCGGGCGGCCTCGCACTCGAGCAGGCGGCGGACGGTGTGGATGTGCCGTCCGTCGCCCTGCCCCTGGAAGTCGACCACGAAGCCCATCGGGGCCAGCAGCTGCGGCGCGTCGAGGTTGGTGACGTAGGTGCCGTCACCCTGGCGGATGTTGACGATGCCGAGGATCGACAGCGCGGACATCCCCTCGCGCAGCGAGCCCCGCGAGACGCCGAGGGATTCGGCGAGGTCCTTCTCGATGGGCAGCCGGTCCCCGGGCTTGAACGTCCCTTCCAGGATCATCCGCTTGATGCCGTTCACGACCTCGTCGGTGCGGGACATGACACCTCCTAGCGGCCGGCGGGGGTGGCGGCTCCACCCGCGATGACGTACGGCTCCGGAGATGACACGGTAGCCGCCTCGGTCGAAGCCCAGTAGCGGCCGTCCGGGAACCGGTACCGTTCGATCGACTCGGGGTGCATACGCGTGGAGTAGCCGGGCGTGTCGGGCAGGACGTATCCGCTGCCCCAACCGGTGTTGCGGATGACGCACGGATCGGTGAAGTGCTCGTGCAGGTGGTCGACGAACTCGGTGACGCGGCCGGTGAGATCCCCCGACACCGCGACGTAGTCGAGCACCGACACGTGTTGGACCATCTCGCAGAGCCCGACGCCGCCGGCGTGCGGGCACACCGGGACGCCGAACTTCGCGGCGAGCAGCAGCACCGCGACGATCTCGTTGACGCTGGCCAGCCGGCCGGTGTCCAACTGGCAGAAGTCGATGGCCTCGGCCTGGAACAACTGCTTGAACATCACCCGGTTGTGGCAGTGCTCGCCGGTGGCGACGCCGACGGGAGCGACGGCGCGGCGCACGGCCGCGTGGCCCAGGATGTCGTCCGGGCTGGTCGGCTCCTCGATCCACAGTGGTGTGAAACGGGCCAGTGCCTTGACCCACTCGATGGCCTGGTCGACGTCCCACACCTGGTTGGCGTCGAGCATCAGGTTGCGGTCCGGGCCGAGGATCTCCCGGGCGATGGTGCAGCGACGGATGTCGTCGTCGAGGTCGGCGCCCACCTTGAGCTTGACGTAACCGTAGCCGGAGTCGACGGCCTCCTGGCACAGTCGGCGCAGCTTGTCGTCGCCGTACCCGAGCCAGCCCGCCGAGGTGGTGTAGGCCGGGTAACCGGTGCGTGCCAGCTCGGCGAGGCGGTCGGCCTTCGTGCTCTGCTGTGCCCGCAGGATGTCCAGCGCCTCGTCCCGGGTCAGCGCGTCGGACAGGTAGCGCAGGTCCGCGATGTCGACGAGTTGTTCGGGGGACATGTCGGTGAGCAGCCGCCACAGCGGCTTGTCGGCCAGTCGCGCGACCAGATCCCAGGCCGCGTTCAGCACGGCCGCCAGGGACAGGTGGACGACGCCCTTCTCCGGACCGAGCCAGCGCAGCTGGGTGTCGGAGGTGAGCAGGCGGTAGACCGCGCCCATGTCGGCGGCCATCGTGGCGACGTCCAGGCCGACCAGGCGGTGGGCCTGGTGGGCCGCCGCCGCCGCGACGATGTCGTTGCCCCGACCGATGGTGAAGGTGAGGCCGTGGCCCGCCAGCGGTACGCCGGCGCTGTCGACGCCGTCGGTGTGCAGGATGACGTAGGCCGCCGAGTAGTCGCCGTCCTTGTTCATGGCGTCGGACCCGTCAGCGGTCAGCGAGGTGGGAAAGCGGACGTCCTCGACGGTGACGCCAGTGATCTGCGGCATGCGCTCCTCGCCCGGCTCGGCTAAAGATCAGATGATCATTCGGAGTATACGGAGGGCGGTTTGGATGCGTCAACGACGCCGTCGGGCCCATACGCATAGACATCCAACGTTTCCTCGCGGTCTTCGCGATGGACCTCGCCGGTCGCTCGCGGCGGCTCACGCCGTTGCGGTCCGGTTGCGGTAAGGGAACCTGCGAGTTGCGGGGAAGATTGGACGTTCACATTCGCGGCCGGTCGAACCGACGCGGCGAGCTGCCACGGTCGAATCGATACATCAAATCTTTCGACCAGCGGACGCCGGACGTGCGGGATGCCGGTGAGCGCGGCGGAAAGCCGGTGTCCCCGCACGGTACAACTGTCTGACACAGCAGACCCGCAACATCATGGAGAGAAGATCGGAGCCCGACCGTGGCCGAGACGACCCTGCGACCGATGAGCCCCGGCGACGCGGACCGCGTCCTGGCGATCTACCAACTCGGCCTCGACGGTGGGGACGCCAGCTTCGAGGTCACCGCACCGACCTGGGCGGCCTTCGACGCCAGCCGGATCGCCGCGCACCGGTTCGTGGCGGTCGTCGACGGCCTCGTCCTCGGCTGGGTCGCCGTCTCGCCGACGTCGAGCCGCCCGGTCTACGCCGGCGTCGTCGAGCACTCCGTCTACGTCGACCCGGCGGCTCAGGGACGCGGAGTCGGCCGACTGTTGCTCGACGCGCTGATCACCTCGACCGAGGGCGCCGGCATCTGGACGATCCAGTCCGGCATCTTCCCCGAGAACACCGCCAGCCTGGCCCTGCACCGCCGGGCCGGCTTCCGTGTCATCGGCGTACGCGAGCGGATCGGCCGCCACCACGACCGCTGGCGTGACGTCGTCCTGCTGGAACGCCGCAGTTCCACCGTCGTCTGACCGGAGCCCGTCCGCGCGCGGACACCCCGCGGCGTCCGCCGGGCGCCGGGTCCGCGGGCGCCGCCACCGTCACCGTCGGCTGGCGCAGGCGACGCAGGTACGCGCCGACGGGCGGGCCGCGAGCCGTTCGGCGGGGATCGGGCGGGAGCACCGTTCGCAGACGCCGTAGGTGCCCGCCGTGACGCGGCTCAGCGCCTCGTCCAGTTCGGCGACGCGTCGACGGGCCGCGGCCAGCACGGCGCTCAGTTGTGCCCGTTCGAACGCGATCGTGCTGCCCTCGGGGTCGTGTTCGTCGTCGGCGTTCGAGGACCGGGACGCCTCGAACAGGCTCCGCAGGTCGCCCTCGAGCGCGGCGATCTCGGTGGTGGTCTCGTCGCGTCGGCGGTGCAGATCCGCACGAATCGCGCTGGGCTCGGTGTCCATGACGGTTCCACGCTACGCGCGGAGAACGATCGCGGGGTCAGCGTTCGGAGCGCACCTGGACGCGATGCGGCCGGCCGTGCGCGTCCTCCCGGTCGATCCGCAACTCCCGCTCCAACTCGCCGATGACCGCGCGCAGGTCGTCCAGCCGCTGGGTGAGCGCGATGCGGTCCACCTCGTCGGGGATGCCGTCACCGTCCTCGTCGTAGCCGGGGGCCAACCGCTCGGTCATCTCCAGCCGACGGGCCTCCTCCATGGAGTTCACGATGACCGCGATGAGGATGTTGAGCAGCAGGTTGACGGTGATCACCACGTAGCTGACGTAGTAGAGCAGCGTCCACGGCGAGATGGCCAGCCCCTGCTCGATGAGGTCCGGCAGCGTCTCCAGCGACAGCAGCACGAACAGCGTCAGCAACGACCTGCCGATGTCCCCGTACTCGTCGGGATACCGGTCGCCGAAGATCAGCCAGCCGGCCATCCCGTACACGTAGAGCGTCACCACGGCCAGCGCGAGGAATCCGGTGACGCCGGGCAGACTGCGCCACAACGCGGAGACGATGGTCCGCAGGCCCGGCGAGAACCGCACCAGCCGGACCATCCGGGCGACCCGCACCACGCGCAACAGCGCCGCGTCGCCGTGCAGGCCCGGAACGAAGATGGCGGCGATCACGAGGAAGTCGAAGACGTTCCAACCGTGCCGGAAGAAGTCCTGTGGACGCCGGCCGTACGCGGCCAACCGGACGCCGATCTCGATGGTGAAGACGGCGCGGAAGAACAGCTCCAGCCCGTGCAGCGCGCCGGTCGCGGGGAACAGCCCCTCGTACGTCTCCAGCCCGAGGACGATCCCGTTGGCGAGGATGACGACGACGATGCCGATCTCGAAGGGCCGCGAGCGGGCGAGCCGCGCGCAGGCGTCGGCCAGCGGCTGTCGACGACCGTCGGGACGTGCGCGGTCACCTCGCTGCGTGGGAGCTGACGGTCCGCTCACCACCGGCCGGCCGATCCGCCGATGGGTGCCGAGGTCGCCGCGCGGGCCCACCTCCGGTCGTCGTGGCGGCGCGGAACCATGGCGACCACCCTAGTGCCTCGCGTAAGGAGTGGCCGGCCGCGCGGCACCTGAGCGGCCAACCCCGTCACCGGCTCTAGAGTGACCAGGTGACCGACGCAGCGGGGAGGTCCGGCGACCACGGGGCCGGCCGGCAGCCGATCTGGGCCAGACCCGAACGGGGAACCCGTGGCCCCGCGCCGACGCACAGCCGGGAGGCGATCGTCGCGGCGGCGATCACCCTGGCCGACACCGAGGGCCTCGCCGCGGTGTCGATGCGGGCCGTCGCGGGCGCGCTCGGCACCGGCGCCGGATCGCTCTACCGGTACCTGTCGTCCCGCGACGACCTGCTCGACCTGATGACCGACCGCGTCGTGGGGGAGCTGCGGCCGTACCCGCCGGAGCGGGACGACTGGCGGGACGAGATGCTGCTGGTCGCCCGCCAGCAGTTGGCCCTGTTCCGCGCCCACCCGTGGCTGGTGGACGTGATCCAACGGCCGTCGGGCGTCGGTCCCGAGAGCCTGGCCTGGTTCGACAACTGCATCCGGATCCTGGAACCCGTGCGCTGCGCCGTCACCGCCAAGTTCGAGGCGATCGCCGTGCTGACCGGCGTGGTGAGCCTGTTCGCCCGCAGCGAGGCCGCCGCCGGGTCACCCAGCTTCGCGGGGGTCGACCTCGGGGCGTACCCACATCTCGTCGCGGCCCTCGGCCGGGTCGGGCCGCCGACGCCCCCGACGGACCTCTTCGAGCGGACCCTGCGCAGCCTGCTCACCGGCCTGCTGACGCCGGCGTCCGCCGATTGAGAGCCCATCTCCGCCTTGCCGGACCGCCGTTTGGACTCCGCCTCGGCTCGACCGAGGGCTTTGACACACGCCCTAGGCGCGCGCGGCGCGGATGGTGTCGCGGAGCCCGGTCGTGGGTCGACCGATCAACCGGCTGAGGTCGTCGCTGTCGGTGGCCAGCTCGCCGATGGCGATCGAGTGGTCGAGGGCGGCCACGAACCCGGCGGTGCCGGCGTCGAGACCGACGTTCTGCAGCGCGGAGGCCAACTCGGCGGTCGACATGTCCCGGTGCACGACGGTCGTGCCGGTGACCTCGGTGACGGCGTCGGCCAGCTCGTCGAAGGTGAACGCGGTGCCGCCCAACTCGTAGACGGCGTTGCCGCCCTCGTCCCGGGTCAGCGCCGCCGCCGCGGCGGCCGCGTAGTCGGTCCGGGGAGCGGCCGAGACCTTGCTGCCGCCCGTGGCGCCGAGGATGGTGCCGCTCGACAGGTACTGCGGAAGCTGATCGGTGTAGTTCTCGGTGTACCAGCCGTTGCGCAGCACCGTGTACGACAGGCCCGACGCGGCCAGCACCTCCTCGGTGGCCTTGTGCTCGGGAGCGAGCGGGTTCGTGGTCGTGTCGGCCTTCAGGATGCTGGTGTAGACCAGGCGCTCGACCCCGGCGAGCCGGGCGGCGTCGATGACCGCGGTGTGCTGGGGCACCCGCTGCCCCGGGGTGTCCCCGGAGATGAGCAGCAGACGGCGTACGCCGGCCACGGCGCCGGGCAGCGTCGAGGGGTCGTCGTAGTCGGCCTGGCGGATCTCGACGCCGCGGGCGGCCAGGTCGGCGGCCTTCTGCGGGCTGCGGACGACGGCGGCGATCTCGGCGGCGGGCACACCGGTGTCGAGCAGGTGCTCGATCACCAGCCGGCCGAGACGGCCGGTGGCGCCGGTGACGGCATAGGTGGGCATGGGGACCTCCGATGGGCGGTTACTTCTAGTAAGCGCTTACGAATCTACAGCACAAGTCGTTGAGTAAGCTTCGGGTAGGCTGGTGACGTGACCGACATGCCGGCCCAGGACCCGGCGGGGCCTACCCAGGAATTCGTGAGCGATGTCTTCGCGCGCAGCTGCACCTCCCGTGCCGCCTTCGAGGACGTCACGTCGAAGTGGGCCTCGCTCGCCCTGCTCGCGCTCGGCGAGGGCAGCTACCGGTTCAACGCCCTGCGGCGGCGCATCGAGGGGGTCAGCGAGCGGATGCTCTCCCAGACCCTGCAGACGCTGGAGCGCGACGGGATGCTCACCCGTGAGGTGCTCACCGCGATCCCGCCGCGCGTCGAATACACGCTCACCCCGCTCGGTGTCCGGGTCGCCGAGCAGCTCCGTGGCCTCGCCGACCTGCTGGAAGCCGCGGTGCCCGAGGTGCGGGCCGCCCGTGAGCGGGAGCGGCCCTGAGGGCGCGTCCCGTGCTGGACGGGCACCCGCCTAGTTGGTGTCCTGGGCGCAGATCGTGGTCATCTCGGCGAGGTAGCTCGCGAGTGTGGGCAGGCCAGCCTCGGCGCGGCGGCGTTCGACGCCCGGCTCGTCCCTGATCGGGGTCGCTGGGACGGGACCGTCCGGCCCGCAGCGGATCTGTGTCCCGTACACCTGGGGCGCGCCCTTTGCCACGGCGACCCGGTCCTCGAGGTAGGCGAGGTTGCCCGGGGACGCCTGGCGGGCGGCGACGGCCGCGCGCAGCAGGTCCAGCGCCTCCTGTTGGAAGGCGGGGTCCAGGTCGGAGTGCTGGACGATGGCCCAGGCGGCGTTGCCCCCGTCCTCGCCCACGAGATCGAAGGTTGGCCAGCCGTGGGTACGGATGATCTCCTTCAGCCGGAGGGTGCGCGCCTGGTCGGACTCGGTCTGCGGGGTGCCCGCACGGTCGGCCTGGTCGCGCTCGAGCATCGCGATCAACTCGTCGTGCAGCGCCTTGTCGAAGGCGGCGGGGGAGACGGAGGTTGCCGGGGAGAGGGACGTGGGCGGAGGGCCGCCCGTAGGCCCGTCGGTGGTCCCGGGCGAGGTGCCGCAGCCGGTCAGGAGCAGCAGGCACACCAGCGGCCGGGCGAACGTCGACGGAAGCTTCACAGCATCGATCTTCGTCGCTGCCAAGACGTGTCACAAGGTCGGCGCCGGGGCGACGTCAGGCGTGCAGCGTCTCACGGGGCGGCACCCCGTAGCTGGCGTGGTACCAGGCGGTGAACCTGCTGTGGCTGGCGAACCCCCAACGGCTGGCGATGGCCGACACGGTCTCCCGTCGCGGGTCGGCCCGGACCAGGTCGTGGTGCGCCCGGTCGAGCCGGACCCGGCGCAGGTACGCCATCGGGGTGGTGCCGAGGTGACGGCGGAAGGCGAGCTGCACCGCGCGCAGGGAGACCGTGGCGGCGTTGGCGATGTCGGCGGCGCCGATGTCCCGGTCGGCGTTCTCCTCCATGAAGGCGATGGCGCGACGCAGGGTCGCGGTACTGGCGTCGTGGCGGTCCCGGGCGGTCTCGTCGGTGAACGCCGTGTTGGGAAAGATCGCGAGCGCCGCCGCGGCGAGCATGCGGGCGGCGCTGCCGATCACCAGCGGCTGGGCGCTGGCGGTCGGGCTGTTCAGGACGACGTCGTTCACGTACCTGGTGGTCCGTCGCCACTGTCGGGTGAGGGTCGCGTCGACGGAACCGAGGTCGGTGAAACGGATCGGACCGGGCCGCCGGGCCGGCGTGGCGGTCGCCACCTGTCTCAGTACCCCGAGGTCCAGGACGCAGAGTTCCACCTCGCCGGGTTCCCACCGCAGGTTGAACGGCTCGCCCGGTCGGTTGGTCAGGAACACGTCGCCGGGGCCGAAGCGGTGGGTCTCCCCCTGAGAGGTACGGCTGATCAGGGCGCTGCGGGTACGGCAGACGATCAGCCCGTCGATGTCGCCCACCTCAATGTCGAGGTGGGCGCTCTGGCCGGTCGTGGCGAGCGCGAACGGCCCGGCGTCGACGCGCCGGTGGACGAGGTGGTAGCCGGTCTCGCCCGCGTGGATACGCAGGTCCGCGGTATATGTGCTGGCCAGGAAGCGGTGGATGGCCGCCGGGTCGTGACTCTCGAATCCTCGGGCCTGCACTGGTGACGTCATCCGCTGTCTCCGTCCGAGAGGAGACCGCCGGTCGGAACGGGGCCGGCGGTTTGGTCGGGACGTGGCTGGGCGCACGTGCCGGTGATCGCGGCGCGTTGCCGACCGGTTCGGCGGTGGTGGTGGCGTCATTCCCAGCGAATCAGATATCTATTGATGGGAATTCCACCATACGGCAACCGGCCGTGTACGTCGGTCGATCCGCTGTTTTGCCGAGTCGGTTTCGCTTTCCGGCTATCGCGCGCGGCGATCCTGCGCCCGCTGTCCTAGTCGCCTCCGATGCGGCAGCGAAATCTTGTTCATGATCTCCCGGGCGTCCCGACGCCCGGACAACAGCCGGAGAGCCGGCCGACAGGCGGGGGTGAGTCGTTGGACGGTACCGATCCGGACCGCGTCGTACGACTGGCGGTGGCCGAGGCGTTGGCGCGGGTGGCGGACGAGGACAGCCTGGGACTGGGCGAGGGTGACGCGCTGATGAGCCTCGGCGTCGCGCTGCGGGAGGTGCTGCGTCGCGCGCTCGACGACCGCGTCCCGCTGACCACGCCCGAGTTCGTCGACCTGTGCCGTGACCTACGGCTCAACCGCGACTCGTTCGACCTGCTGGGGCACTACCTGCTCACGGCATTGCTGGCCCACCACGTCGGGCCGGACGCCCTGGTACGCGTCGGGGCGCTCCTCGGCACCGTCCGGCGCTACCTGCCCGGCGCCCGGCCGCCCGCGCACCGCAACGAAGGGCCCGAACGCCGGCGACGCGACGTCCGTGCGGACAACAGCGTCGTGGGCCGCTACCGGCGTGCCAAGCTGCCCGAGCACCTGCCCAACCCGCCGAGCTGGACGTGTACCGGCTGTGGACGCGAATGGCCCTGCGCGACCAAGCAGAGTCAGTTGCTCGCCGAGTTCGGTGGCGCGCGCGCCTCCCTCGCCGTGTACCTCGGCTCGTGCCTCGTCGCCGCCGCCCAGGACCTGCCGACGCTGCCCCTGCCCAGCGCACGACACCGCTTCCTGGGCTGGCTGCCCCGCGCCCGGATCTGACGACGGCGCGCCGCCGTGGGGGCTGGGCAAAGAGGCATCGATGCGATGGAATGTCCTGGACGCGTCGTACCCGGAAGGACACCGATGCCGACCTCCCGAACCCGCGCACGTAGCGCCGCTGCCATGGCCGGCCTGCTGGTGGCGACGCTCGCCGCCGCGCCCGCCAGCGCCGACCCGTCCGACCGTCACCGTCCGGCCCCACCCCACGTCGTCGGCACCGCCACGGTCCCCGCCTACTCCTACGCCAGCGCGATCCGGGAGAGCGTCTGGGTCGAGACCCGCGCCGACAGCGATGGCGACGGCGTCCGCGACCGGGTCGCGGTGGACATCGTCCGGCCCAGAGAGGCGGCCGCCGCAGGGGTCCGCGTACCGGTCATCATGGAGGCGTCGCCCTACTACCTCTGCTGCGGCCGGGGCAACGAGGGCGAGTTCAAGGCGTACGACGCGTCCGGCGTCATCGCCTCGGTGCCCCTGTTCTACGACAACTACTTCGTGCCGCGCGGGTATGCCTTCGTCGCCGTGGACCTCGCCGGTACTGCCCGCTCGACGGGGTGCGAGGACGTCGGAGGCCCGGTCGAGGTGGGTAGCGCCCGCGCGGTGGTGGACTGGCTCAACGGCCGGGCCCGCGCGTACACGGCCGACGGGCGGCCGGTCGACGCCGGCTGGAGCACCGGCCGCGTCGGCATGATCGGCAAGTCGTGGGACGGCTCGGTCGCCAACGGGGTCGCCGCCACCGGTGTCCCCGGCCTGGCCACGATCGTGCCCATCTCGGCGATCTCAAGCTGGTACGACTACGTGCGATACCAGGGGACGCTGGTGTCGACCGACTATCCCGGCTGGCTGCACTCGGTCGTCAGCAGCCGCCCGGAGGCCGCCTGCGCGGCAATGCTCGCCCGGCTGCGGGCGGACAGCGGCGAGCAGACCGGCGACTACAACGGGTTCTGGGGGCAGCGCGACTACCGACCGTCGGCCGACCGGGTGCGGGCCAGCGTCTTCGTGGCCCACGGTCTCAACGACCTGAACGTCACCACGAACCAGTTCGCCCGCTGGTGGCAGGAGTTGGCCGAGCGGGGCGTACCCCGCAAGATGTGGCTCTCCCAGGCCGGCCACCAGGATCCGTTCGACGTGCGACGCGCCGAGTGGGTGGCGACCCTGCACCGCTGGTTCGACTACTGGTTGCAGGAGTTGCCGAACGGGGTGATGGGCGAACCGAGGGTCGACCTGGAGACCGCGCCCGGCAGGTGGACGACGCAGCGCGACTGGCCCGCGCCCGGCACCCGGAACGTGCGGGTTCCCCTCGGCGTCGGCGACGGCGTGACCGGCACCCTCGGCGGCCGCGGTGCGCGCCCTGGTCAGGAACGGGAGTACGTCGACGAGGCGCTGACCGAGGACGCGGTGGTCGCCGAGCCGAACAGCGCGACCGCCGGCCGGCTGGTCTTCCTCTCCGGTCCGCTGGACTCCGCGCTGCGGATCTCCGGCAGCGCGTCGGTGCGACTGCGCGTCCGGGTGGATCGGCCGACCACGCAGCTGACCGCCCGCCTGGTCGACTACGGCACCGCCGAGCGGAGCTGGTTCGGGGCGGTGCGGACGCTGGACACCGAGTCCTGCTGGGGTGCGTCCACCCAGGCCGACGACGCCTGCTACCACGACACCGAGGAGATCACCGAGGTCTCCGACCACGCGGTGCTGGCCCGGGGCTGGCTCGACGCCGCGCACCATCGTTCGCTGCGGTTCACCACGCCGCTGCGGGCGGACCGGTGGTACACGGTCACCGTGCCGCTGAACGCGTACGACGCGGTGGTGCCGGCCGGGCACGTCCTCGGCCTGGTGCTCGGTCAGAGCGACCCGGAGTTCACGATGGCCGAGGACCGGGACGCCACCGTCCGGGTCGACCTCGGGCGCAGCGAACTGGTCCTGCCGGTCGCCGGTCGGACCGGGTTGCCCGCCGTCGACGTCGCGCCGACGGTGGTCACCGCGCCCGCCGCGCCGTCGACCGCCGAATCGGCACGCGTGGAGCGGGAGCGGCAGCGGCCCTGAGCCTGCCGCCCCGCTGTCGTTTCGTCACCCAGCGGCGCGTCGCCGTGCCCTTCAACGGGCTCGGCCAGGGAGTTCACCGGGTACCCGTGCGGCGTACGGCGGGCGTTCACCGACCTCTCCGAGGCTCCTTGATCGAAAGAGCATTCGCTTGATCGAGGAGAGGCTCTGACGTGAGAGACAAGCAAGCCGAAGAGGTCGAGCGCGCGCAGTTGTCGCGGCGCAAGCTGGTCAAGTACGCGGGTGTCGGCGCGACGCTGGCCGCCGCCAGCCCCCTGGTGGGCGGCGGCGCGGCGTGGGCCGACGAGGAGCGCCGGCCCGGCGCCGACGAGGGTGACCGGGGCGGCGTCAAGAACCGGTCGTGGCGCGCGGGTGACCACCACGTCCACTCCGAGTACAGCGGCGAGTTCGACACCACGAAGTCCCCGATCGTCTTCCACAAGGGCGCGGACGCGGTCTACCCGATCGTCACCAACGCCATCATGGCCAAGAACTTCGGCCTGACCTGGGCGATGTGCACCGACCACGGTGGACCGACGCACTCAAAGGTCAACATCGAGCAGGCGTACCCCGACCTGCTGCGCTCCCGCAAGCTCGTCCCCGAGGTGCTCCAGTTCTGGGGCATGGAGTTCGACGCGCCCTCGCTGGACCACCACACGCTGATGATCCCGCGCCACGACGACGAGGCGAAGCAGCTCTTCGAGCTGGAGAGCCGCTTCGCCAAGTACGACGCGTTCCCCACCGACCCGGCCCGCGACACCGAGGCCAAGATGGTGGAGTTCCTCAAGGTCGCCCGGGGCATGCCGCACAAGCCGCTGGTGATCGCCCACCACGCCTCCCGTTCGGCGACCGGTCTCGGCGTCTACGGCCAGGACACCCCGCGCGAGTTCCGTAACGGCAACAACGCCGCGCCGGACGTCTACATCGGCTTCGAGGGTGCCCCGGGCCACCAGGCCGGCCCGCTCAACGGCGGCAAGCGCGGCGGGTACGGCAACCACCCCACCTACGGCGGCTTCGACCAGATGACCGCGCGGGTCGGTGGGCTCTGGGACTCGCTCCTCGGCGAGGGGCGGCGCTGGTGGATCACCGCGACGTCCGACTCGCACGTGCACTGGACGCGCGGCGGCTCGGACTTCTGGCCGGGGGAGTACAGCAAGACCTACGTGCACGCCCGCCAGGACTACGGCGACATCATGGACGGCCTGCGCAACGGCCGGATCTGGGTGACCACCGGTGACCTGATCCGCAGCCTCGACGTGAGCGCCACGTCGCAGGGCAGGACGGCCGAGGTCGGCGAGACCATCACGGTCAGCCGTCGCAGCCGCACCGACGTCGAGATCGAGATCCGGTTCCGCCCGCTGGACGGCGTGAACGCCAACGGGGTCCGTCCCGAGGTCCGCCGCGTCGACCTGATCGTCGGGCAGATCACCGGACCGAGCGCCAACCTGGACACCGACACCAACCCCACCACCAAGGTGGTGGCCCGGTTCGGCCCGCGCGACTGGCGTCGCCAGGGTCACGACTACGTCATCCGGCACACCCTGCGCAACGTCGATGCCGACACGTACGCCCGGGTGCGCGGCACCAGCACCGATGAGGCCGAGCCCCTCGCGGACGGTCTCGAGAGCCCGTGGGACGACCTGTGGTTCTACTCCAACCCGGTGTTCGTGCACGTCCGCTGATCCCGCCCCACCCTCCCTGTTGATCAAGAGATTCGCGTCAGGGTTCCGGCCTACGGTGACGCGAACCTCTTGATCAACGAGGCTCCGTGGGTGGATCGGGGTGGATGTGGGTTACCGCTTCGCAGAGGTTGTGTAGGGGGTCGGTGGCCTGGGTGGAGCAGGCCACTCTCTGCAGCAGGGTGCGCAGGGTCGTCGACTCGGTCGGCGTGAGCGACCCCAACAGGTGCGCCTCCACCCGTCGTAGCGCCTCGCGCCGCTGCTCCCAGGCTGCCCGCCCGGCATCGGTGACGTCCACCAGTCGGCTGCGCCGGTCGGACGGGTCGGGTCGCCGGGCCACGAACCCGGGGCGTTCGAGGTCGTCGATCAGGTACGTCAGCACCGTGCGGTCGATTCCCAACTCCTCGGCGATCGCGCCCTGATTGCGGCCCGGCCCGGTGACCGAGGCGGTGAGCACCTGATAACCGCGCGGGCCGCCCGGAAAATCGGTCAGTACGTGCTCAGCCGCTCGGACGTAGCCACGGAAGACGATTCCCAGCATCCAGCCCAGGTCGTCGTCGAGCGGATCGGGCCGTTCCGGCCGGTCGGTGGCACCCGTCATACCCCGACGATAGCCGAAGTCACAGACCTTGTTGGCAGCAGATGTTCTGTCTGACATAAGGTTGGGTTCACGACGCATCGCGCGACGCGGCGCGTACGACAGGAGGCTCGCACATGAGCGACTACGGCCACGACCTGGTCTTCGGCTCGTTCACCACGCCCGAGAACGACGACCCGGACCGCACCGTCGGGCTCGCCGTCCTGGCCGAGCAGGTCGGTCTGGACCTGGTCACCTTCCAGGACCACCCCTACCAGCCACGGTTCCTGGACACCTGGACCCTGCTGAGCTTCATCGCCGCCCGGACCGACCGGGTGCACCTGTCCGCGAACGTCACCAACCTGCCGCTGCGCCCACCCGCCGTGCTCGCCCGCAGCGTTGCCAGCCTCGACCTGCTCACCGGAGGTCGGGTTGCGTTGGGCCTCGGCGCGGGCGCGTTCTGGGATGCCATCGAGGCCATGGGCGGGCGGCGGCTGACCCCGGGGCAGGGCGTCCGGGCGTTGGAGGAGGGGATCGACGTCCTCCGGCAGATGTGGGACGCCCAGGCGCGCGGGGGTGTGCGGGTCGACGGCGAGTTCCACCGGGTGGTCGGCGCGAAGCGCGGCCCGGCCCCCGCCCACCCGGTGCCGATCTGGCTCGGGGCGTACAAGCCGCGCATGCTCGCGCTCACGGGTCGTCGGGCCGACGGCTGGCTGCCGTCGCTCGGCTACCTCGAACCCGGTGACCTGGCCCGGGGCAACGCCATCATCGACGACGCGGCCCGCGAGGCCGGCCGCTCACCCGCCGACGTCCGCCGGCTGCTCAACATCTCCGGCACCTTCGCCGCCGTGGGCCGTGGCCCGTTGCACGGACCCGTCGAGCAGTGGGTGCGGGAGCTGACCGAGTTGGCGCTGGGGGACGGGATCGGCACGTTCATCCTGGCCAGCGACGACCCCGACGACCTGCGCCGGTTCGCCGGTGAGGTGGCGCCCGCCGTGCGCGAACTGGTGGCGACCGAGCGCGACCGGGCCGCCGCGTCGGTGCGTACCCCCGCCGAGGTTCTTGCGGACACCCAGCCGGCGGCGGTCGTCGCGCCCTCCGCGCCGCGGGCCCGGGCGCGGGTGAGCGCCGGCGCCTTCGCGGTGGTGCCGACCCCCGACGACGGCCGGCGGCTCAGCGACCGGCAGGTCTGGGACGAGGCGGCCCGCCCGACCGGGCCGACGCCCGATCCCACCCGCACCTACACCGCGCACGAGCAGGCCACCGGCCAGCACCTGGTGCAGGTGCACGACGGGTTGCGCGCCGAGCTGGCGCAGATCCACGACCTGATCGAGCAGGTCGCGGCGGGTGAGATCGACGCCGGCGCGGCGCGGTCGCAGATCAACACGATGACCATGCGGCAGAACCGGTGGACGTTGGGGGCGTACTGCGAGTCCTACTGCCGCATCGTCACCACCCACCACACCATCGAGGACCAGGCGCTCTTTCCGCGTCTGCGGCAGGCCGACCCGCGGCTGCGCCCGGTCGTCGACCGGCTGGAGCAGGAGCACCACGTCATCCACGAGGTGTTGGAGGGCGTCGACAAGGCGCTGGTGGCGTACGTCGGCGCGCCGGACGGACTGGCCGAGCTGCGTGCCGCGGTGAACCTGCTGACCGACGCCCTGCTGTCGCACCTGAGCTACGAGGAGCGGGAACTGGTCGAGCCGCTCGCCCGCCTGGGGGTGAGCTGACGGGGTTGCCCCGAGAGATTTGAGAGACTACTTTCGAAACATGTCTCTCAAGAATCCGTACGGGGATTTCGAGATCACCGAGCCGCAGGCCCTGCGGGCGTTGGCGCACCCCGTCCGCCTGGCCATCCTCGACCGGCTCCAGCGACACGGCCCGTCCACCGCCACCGGGCTGTCGCCGCACGTCGGGGCCACGCCGTCGGTGGTGAGCTGGCACCTGCGCCACCTCGCGACGTTCGGCCTGGTCGCCGACGCCGACGGGAGCACCAGCAAGCGGGAGCGCTGGTGGCAGGCGACCTCCCGTGGGTTCCGCTTCAGCCTGCCGGACGACGCCGAGGGGCAGGCCGCGGCGCGGCAGCTCCGCGGCGAGATGTTCGCCCGGTACGCCGAGACGCCCCAGCAGTGGCTGTTGCAGGAGGATCCCCGACTCGACGACACCTGGCGCGCGCTGGCCGGGGTGGCCGACACCTCGTTCATCGCCACTCCCGACGAGACGCGCCAGCTGGAGGAGGCGATCGAGGAACTGCTCGCCCCGTACGTGCGGCGCAAGGACGACGAGACACCCCCGGCCGGCGCGCAGATCGTACGGATGCTGCGCTACCTGCTGCCCGAGGCCGCCGACGATCCGTCCGCGTCATGACCGCCGTCGACGCCCCGGCCGCGCCGCCCCCGCACCGCGACCGGCGCTTCCGTACCTTCTGGATCGGTCAGACGATCACGGCGTTCGGCGACCGGATCAGCGAGCTGGCCCTGCCCCTGATCGCCGTCGCCCTGCTCGCCGCGACGCCCGTGCAGGTCAGTGTCCTCACCGCGCTGATCTGGCTGCCCAACCTGCTGGGCCTGTTCCTCGGCGCGTGGGTGGACCAGCGCACCCACAAACGCCGCCTCCTGATCATCGCGGACCTGGTCCGCGCCGTCGTGCTGCTCAGCCTCCCGGTGGCGTACCTGTTCGGCGCGGTCACCCTGACCCAGCTCTACCTGGTGGCGTTGCTCACCGGCGCCGGAGCGGTGCTGTTCGCCCTGGGGCAGCAGGCGTTCTTCGTCGCCCTGGTGCCGCGCTCGGCGTACGTGGAGGCCAACAGCAAGCTCAGCGTGAGCCGGTCCCTGTCGTTCATCGTCGGCCCGGCCGTCGGCGGAGGACTCGTCCAGGCGCTCAGCGCGCCGGTGGCGATCCTCGTCGACGCGGTGTCCTTCCTGTTCTCCGCGCTGCTGCTGCGTCGCATCCCGGTCACCGAACCCCCGCCACCGCCACGGCAGACGTCCACGCTCGGCATGGTCCGCGAGGGCATGACGCTGGTGCTGCGCCACCCGGTGCTGCGCGCCGCGCTCGGCTGCACCAGCACCGTCAACTTCTTCACCTTCATCGCCTCGGCGCTGCTGGTGCTCTACGCCAACCGTGAACTCGGCCTGTCGGCCGGCGCGATCGGCGTCGCGTTCGGCGTCGGAGCGCTCGGTGGACTGGCCGGCGCGGCCCTGGCACCCCGCATCTCGCGCGCCCTCGGGCTCGGTCGTACGGCGATGATCGGCGCGGTGGTGTTTCCCGCCCCGCTGGCGCTGACGGCGCTGATCAACGGCCCGACCTGGGCGAAGGTGGCCATGCTCGCGGCCATCGAGTTGGTGTCCAGCGTCGGCGTGATGCTGATGGACGTCAGCCTCAACGCCCTGCTCGCCGCCGTCACCCCGGACGACGCGCGCGGTCGTCGGGCGGGCGCGTACAGCGCCGTCAACTACGGCATCCGGCCGCTAGGCGCGCTGGTCGGCGGCGCGCTCGGCACCACCCTCGGACTGCGGCCGACCCTGGTCGTCGCCGGAGTGGGCGGTGTGCTCGCCGTGCTGTGGCTGCTCGCGTCCCCGGTGCGCCACATCAGGACCCTCGACAGCGTCACGCCGTGACCGACCCGGCCTGGCCGTCGCCCCGCTCGTGCCGCTCCTGACTTGCCGTCGCCCCGCTTGTGCCGCTCCTGAGCGGAGGCACCTACCCACTCAAGCGTGATGCCGGTGAGTCATCTTGATGACTCACCGGCATCACGCTCATCGCACCGATAGCCCCCGAGCCGACCTTGACGGCGTGCCGGCACCGGCCGCCGGTCAGCTCGCCTCCGCCGCGAGCAGCGCGGCCAGCTCGGCAGGCTGGGAGAACATCGGCCAGTGGCCGGTGGCCATCGTGCGGAGCCGCCAACTCTCGCTGGCGAGCAGCGTCGCCACGACGTCGTTGGGCTCGGGCCCGTCGAGCAGGCACTTGACGTACGTCGCCGGCAACTCGCCCAGGGAACCGCTCAGCACGGCCGGCTCGGTCAGCGTGGGCCCCGGATGCGGGGTGGCGCCCTTGACCAGCCGGGCGATCTGCTCGTCGGTGAGACCCTGGCCGTCGAACTCGGCCGGGGCGAGCGGCGGCCAGTCGCCGCCGTTGTCGGCGAGCACCGACTCGAACGCCGCCTGACCCTGCCACCAGCCGGATGCGAACGACCCGCCGTCGACCGGCACCTCCGAGTCGAGGAAGACCACGCGGGTCAACCGGTCGCCGATCCGCTCGGCGGCCTGCCCCACCGGGATGCCCGCGTAGCTGTGCCCCACGAGCACCACGTCGCGCAGGTCGCGGCGTTCGATCTCGTCGACGATGTCCCGCACGTGGGTCTGCTGGCCGGCCGGCACGCCCTGCCTCTCGGCGAGACCGGAGAGGGTCAGGGGAAAGGTCTGGTGGCCGGCCGCCCGCAGGGGCGGCGTCACCTCGTCCCACGCCCAGGACCCCAGCCACGCTCCTGCCACCAACACCAGATCAGCCATGGCCGGAACCCTACTGCGGCCGTGCGACAGGTTCGCGCGTCACGACCAGGTCCGGGCCTGGGCGTCGAACACCTCGGGTGGACTCTCGACCGGCAGGACGCAGAGCAGGTGCCCGCCGGGCGCGCGCAGGATGCGGCACTCCATCCACCGCGTCACCTCGGTGGCGCCCAGGCCGACCAGCCGGGCGGTCTCGGCCGGCACGTCGTCGGTCTCGATGTCGAGGTGGTAGCGCGGCGCGTCGTCGACGGCCTGGACGGCGGTGACCAGGCCCGGCACCGCCTCGTGCAGACCCACGAACTGCGGCTCCTCCGGGTGGGACCGGGTGCCGACGCCCAGGGCCGCCGACCAGAACTCCGCCGCCCGCGCGGCCTCCGCCTCGGGCGCGTCGATGAGCAGCGCGTACACACGACTTCGATGCATGCGAGGCAGGATATCGAGGACTCCTATCCTCTGCTGGTCGCGCCGAGGTGAGCGGCGATCTGGGGCGGTAGCGGGTAGGGCGTCTCGACCGGTAGAAGGTCCGTCGCCGCCCGCTCATCGCCTGCCCGGACCAGCTCGCGTACCCGGTGGACGATGGGGGTGATGTCGGTGACGGCGACGATCCAGTCGTCGACGTAGCGGGCGACCGCCGCACCGGACAACCCGACCTGCAGCGACCGGTAGGGCAGAGCCGCCATCCGCACCGTCCGTTCCGGGTCCCACTGCACCCGTACCGGGCTGCTCCTGGACTGCTGCGACCAGGCGGCCCGGTCACTGTGCACGTCCCGGTCGTAGTGGCTCAGGCAGGCTCGCGTCAGCGCCCACTCGAAGCCCTCCCGGGTGATGTCGATCGACAGCACGCGCTCCTGGCCGGGCTTGGTGGCCCAGCCGCAGCGGTACATCATCCACAGGAACGACGGCTTGATCCAGGTCATGCGGTCCCGCTTGAAGGGGGCCACGAAGCTGCCGGCGGCCACCGCCGGTAGCGCGACCTCCGGAGGGTACGCCTGGTACACGGTGATGGTGTCGGCCGAGTGGCGAGCGCGGATCTGACGGGCGGGAACGGACACGCCGCGATCCTCGCCCATCGCGCCCGGCCCGCTCCACCGAATTCAGCGGCAGGACACGACGTCTACGGCACGCTGCAGAAGTAGAGGACCGCGGTCAGCATGCCGACCGATCCGGTGACCTGGGTCGACGTCCAGCCGCCCGGGCCGTTCGCCACCAGGCGGAAGCTGCCACTTCCGATGCCCAACAGTGCGCCCGGGACGGTGACCGACGTGGCGGTCGGGCCGAGGGTGCCGCCACCGGAGAAACCGCCGGTCAGCGACCATGTGAAGCCGCTGCGCGTCAGACCGCCGGCCGGCAGGGTCCAGGTGAAGGTCGGTGGGGTGAGCGCGCCCGCGCTGCACTGGAGGTTCGTCGGTGGATTGACCGTGCCGGCCTGGAGCGAACCTCTGCCGTACTCGCTGTCGGTCCAGGAGGCCAACGTCGACGACGGCGGCCCCAGCGCGACGACCGTCCCGGCGAGCACCAGGGCCATGGCGACCGCTACCCAGCGCCTCCGGGCGTGACCGGTCCGCTGACGCCGTGGCGCAGTCGACATCCACCTGAGCCTCACGGCTGCTTGATCCTGACCCTGATCCGGTGCCGGCGTGTGAGGAGCATGAGCAGCAGACCGCCGAGCAGCGCGCCGGCGCCGGCGAGCGCCGGTGTCCGTAGGTTCGTTCCGGTACGCGGAAGCGGGCCGACCCGGCCGTCCGCCGAGGCCTGGTCGCCGGAGCCGGTGGCCATGACGACCAGGTCCGCCGAACCTGAGGCGGTCGAGTTGGCCAGCAGGCTCGCGGTGACGAGCACCCAACGCTGCTGGTCGGCGGGCATGGAGCTGAGGGTGATGGGGTGCGCGGCTACCCGGGTGGCGGGACCGTCCACCAGAACCTGTTCTCCCCGACCGTCCGGGCAGGCACCCTGTACCCAGCGCATCGCGCAGATGGCGGCCATCACCTGGAGTCCGTCCGGATCGGCCGCGAGGGCTCCCCGCGCCGACAGCGAGATGGTCACCGTGCCGGGCTGCCTGGTCTGTGCCAGAACCCCCACCTGCCAGGGCACCGGCTCGTTCGGCGTCATGTTCGACATGCGTTCGTGGTCGCCGATCGAGATCAGTGTGAGGTGTCGACTACGGGTGACGTCCTCGGTGGTGTCCGCACGTGCCCGGCCGGGAGTGGCCAGGACGGCGGCGGCGACGCCCGGCAGCACGGCCAGTACGACGAACAAGCGCCGGACGGTCGAGTCACCTCGGGGCGTCGCGCCACCGGACGAAGGGTGGACCCCGGAACCTGGTCCGGCCTGGTTCGACCGCGACGGGCTCGATCGTCGACGGCTGGTCCGCCGCTCGGGGACGCGCGGCCAGAATGCCCAGGTCACGATCGCGGCCGTCCCGATCGTGATCGCGCTCATCGCGTACACGTTCGACACCGTGCGCACCGCGTACCCGAGCCTGGGCACCGACCACTCCACCAGCCGGACGTCGGTCACGGTGTAGGGCGCGGCGTCGTTCGACTCGTTGGCGTCCCCACGCAGGGTGAGCGAGCGGGAAGCCCCGCCGCCGGCATCGATGTCGACGACCCGGTGGGTGATCGGCGGCAGTGGCGTGCGGTCGACGGTGACCACGTCTCCTACCCGCACCTGCGACGCGGGAATCTCCCGCACCACCGCCAGCGATCCGGCGGGGATGGTCGGACCCATCGACCCGGTTTTGAACAGGATGAGTGAGATGTCGAAGAAGAACGCCAGCGGGACGAGGACGACGCACACCGTCCCGCCGACGGCGAGCACGGTCAGCGCGAGGTCACCGATCCGGGCGAGGAGACTCTGCCGTAGGCCCACTCGTCCCATCATGTGCAGATCCCTTACGTCGATGTGGCAGTGAACAGCCAGGTGACGGCACCGCTCGTGCCCTGGTACGCGTTGCTGGCGCCGGACTGGATCCGCACCTCGAAGCAGAACCGCACCTGCGGCGTCGCGCCGCTCGGCGCGGTGACGGTGGACGAGACCGGGGCTCCGGGCACCGAGGTGACGGCCAGGTAGCTCGGTCCGACGATCCACGTCGGCGTACCGGTGAAGGCGGCGGCAGCACACGTGGTGCTGGTGCTGGCCGTCCGCACGGCGCGGTACTCAAGCGCGGGCAGGAGGGCGCCTGCGTCGTTCGACGAACTCGTCAGCGCGACGGAACCACCGACATTCGTCGTCGATGTCGTCCGGATATCGATGAAGGCGTAGAAGGAGACCGCCGGGGACATCGCCGTCGCGGAGAATGCCAGCGTCGCGGCGTTCGCCGCCGGTGTGTGGCTCGCCCAGGCGCTGGACGCGGTCTGCGATTCGGTGCCGAAGACGCTTGCGGCGAACGACCCGGTGCCGTACTCGCCATCGGTCCACGCGGCGAGCGTGGACGTCGCTCCCAGTCCGAGAACGAGAGTGCCGGCGAGTACGGCACGGGTGCGAAGGAGCCGTGGTCGTCCGGTCGAGGTCCGACGGCTGACCACGGCCGCCACCTATACGGACGTAGCCAGGAGTTGCCAGGTCTGCGTCACCGAGGTGCCCTGCACCAGGGTGCCCCCCGCCGTGACGACGAAGCACAGGAAGGCCGGAGCGCCAGGTGTCGTGGGAGGGGTGCCCTGCGTCAGGTTGAACGACACCGCGCCGGTCACCGAGTTGAGCGCCGTGCCCTGCGCGACGATCCAGGTCGGACTCGTGGGTGTCGCGCTGCAGTTGGCGAAGGCCGGAACGGTCGCGATTCCGTAGGTGAGGCCGACGAACGCGGGCGGCGCGGGGGTGGCCGACGCCACCGTGACTGTCGCGTCGTACGTCGTGGCGGCCGTCAGGCGGACGGCGAACGGCGCCGCGACCACGCTACCCGGGCTCATGCTGTCGAAGCCGGTACTGAAGGTCAACGCGGCCGCGGTGCCGGCCGTGGGGTGCTCGGCGTAGGTGGTGCCGTTCGTGCTGCCCTCCATGCTGAACGTGCCGGCCGTGAACGTGCCCGTGGCGTACTCCGAGTCGTTCCAGGCCGCCAGGGTGATCGTTGCCCCGAGCCCCAGGGCGATCCCTCCCGCCATGATGGCCTTGACCTTGCGACGGCGTCCTCGACTGCTCGATTCATTCATTGCCGTCCCTGTCGGTTCACTCAACTTGTCCTCCTCGGTACAACGCGGTGGGTTGTCCTGGGCCGGTGACAACGGGCAGCGGTGATCGGACCGGCTGCCGCCGTCTTGGAACCGACAATCAGACAAAACGTACAAACCGGTGGTTGTTACGCAAAGACACAGTAAACGTCCAGAAGGAATAAGAGACGTAGAACGGGCGAAAAGCCCGGAGCTTGCAGGGTGTCGCTCAGTCAGTGCCCAGCGCCGGCGGGACGCCGTCCACCCGCATGCGGTAGACCTCGACCGGATAGTCGACGGACGAGCGCCCACCGTTGAAACCGGCGGTCAGATGCAGTTGGGCGGCCGGCATCCAGAGCTGGCCATCGGTGTCGAGCCACATCGCGTCCACCCATGAGAGGCGGGGGTCGGCGACCAGCGTACGAACGCTGCGGTCCGGCGCGAGGGCGAGCACGCGTCGCCGTTCCACGTCGCTGACGTAGATGGTGCCGAGCGCGTCGATGGCCGTGCCACCGGTGCTCGGCGTGTCCCACCAGGGCTCGACCCGCCGGGCCAACTCCTCGGCCGACAGCGTCGGGTCGTTCAGCCAGCGGGTGCCGATCCGGGACATGCCGCCGGAGGCCGGCTGGTAGTACAGCCACCGGCCGTCCGGCGACACCTCCAGTTGGTCTGCGTGCAGGCACACCTCGGCGCCGCCGGGATCCCGCAGCGCCCGACCGTCAGCGACCACCGGCCCGCCCACCGTGCTCGGATGCCCGTCCAACAGCCGCCGGCACCGGCCCGATTCCACATCCAGCACGATGAGGCCGGGCGCACCGGCGTCGGTGAGGTACGCGGTGCCGTCGTGGAACCGGACGTCGTCGATATAGCTGTCGGGGCGTACCGCCGCGTCGAGGTGGTAGGCGCGGTCCACCCGGTCGTGGTCCACGTCGACGACGATCAGCCGCGCGCCGCCCGGGACCTGCCGGGCACCGAGTTGAGGCGCTCCCGAATCGACGATCCACAGCCTGCCGTCCGGGCCGGCACGCAAACCGTTGACGTGGACGAACGCGCCGTCCGGCGACTGGTTCAGACGGTTCCACGCGGCGTCCGGGTAGGGGTTGCGACCGCCGTCCGGTAGCGCCTCCGCCACCTGCACGCCCGGCCCGTCCGCCAACGGGTAGCTCACGAAGACCCGACCCCGCAGGGTGGTCACACCCGTGCACACCCGATTCTCGGTGAGCACCGACGTCAACCGAGGGTCCACCTCGGTGGGCAGCAGCGGCATCGGCCCGCTCCTCACGCGCCCGGCGGCGTCTCCGGCTCCCGTCGGCGGCCGGCCGGACCGGTCGCCATCGACGCGGTATCCCCGGGGCGGACCTCACGAAACGCCTACCTGTGCCCAACGCCCACCTGGCGCGACGCATCGGCTTCGACGACGGCGGTAGTGTCCGCTCGGCTGATCCGCCAGTATGGGCCGGGGCGACGCCGGGCCGCCGCCCGCACCGACACACCCCTGCGCCCGCCGAGGAGTACCGTGCCCTCCACCCTGCTCTCCCGCCGTGACCTGGACTTCCTGCTGCACGACTGGCTGCGGGTGTCGCACCTCGTCGAGCGTCCCCGCTACGCCGAGCACTCCCGGGAGACCTTCGACGACGCCCTCGACCTCGCCGAACGGGTGGCAACCGACCAGTTCGCCCCGCACAACCGGGCCGCCGACCTCGCCGAGCCCACGGTCGACGGGAACCGGGTGCGGACGATCCCGGAGATCGAGGCGGCACTGCGGAGTTTCGCCGAGACGGGCCTGCTCACCGCCGCGGTGGACGACTCCGTCGGTGGTCTGCAACTGCCGCACGCCGTCGCCGCGGCCTGCTTCGCGTGGTTCCAGGCGGCCAACGTGGCCACCTCCGCGTACCCGATGCTGACCCTGGGCAACGCCAACCTGCTGCTGGCGCACGGCAGCGCCGAGCAGGTCGACACGTACGTCCGGCCGATGCTCGAGGGCCGGTTCTTCGGCACCATGTGCCTGTCCGAGCCGCACGCCGGCAGCTCACTGGCCGACATCGTCACCCGGGCCGAGCCGCAGCCCGACGGCACGTACCGCCTGTTCGGCACCAAGATGTGGATCTCCGGCGGCGACCACGAGCTGGCCGAGAACATCGTCCACCTGGTGTTGGCGCGGATACCCGGCGGCCCGCCCGGGGTGAAGGGCATCTCGCTGTTCGTCGTACCCAAGGTGCTGGTCGGCCCGAACGGCTCGCTGGGAGAGCGCAACGACGTGGCGCTGGTCGGGCTCAACCACAAGATGGGGTTCCGGGGCACCACCAACGCGCTGCTCAGCTTCGGCGACGGCGGGCACAACCCGGGCGGCCAGCCCGGCGCGGTGGGCCACCTGGTCGGCGCGCCCCACCAGGGACTGGCCCAGATGTTCCACATGATGAACGAGGCCCGGATCGGCGTCGGGGCCGGCGCCACCGCGCTGGGCTACACCGGCTACCTCAAGAGCCTGGCGTACGCCCGGGAACGGCCGCAGGGCCGCCCGGTCGACGCGAAGGACCCGGCCACGCCGCAGGTGCCGATCATCGACCACCCCGACGTACGTCGGATGCTGCTGGCGCAGAAGAGCTACGTGGAGGGGGCGCTCGCCCTGGTGCTCTACTGCGCCCGGCTGCTCGACGAGGAGAAGACCGCCCCGGGCGACGCCGACCGCGAACGGGCACACCTGCTGTTGGACGTGCTCACCCCGATCGCCAAGAGTTGGCCGTCGCAGTGGTGCCTGGCGGCGAACGACCTGGCCATCCAGGTCCTCGGCGGCGCCGGCTACACGCGCGACCACGACGTGGAGCAGCACTACCGCGACAACCGGCTCAACCCGATCCACGAGGGCACCCACGGGATTCAGGCGCTGGACCTGCTGGGGCGCAAGATGACCATGCACGGCGGCGCGGGCCTGCTCCTGCTGACCGAGACGATGGGGGACACCGTCGCGCGGGCGCGGCTGGCCGGCGGCGAGACCGCCGAACTGGCCGAGCGTCTGTACTCGGCGGTGCGACGGATCACCACCGTCACCCGGCGGCTCTGGGCCGGCGGCGACCCGGTGGTCGCCCTGGCCAACGCCAGCGCGTACCTCGAGGCGGTCGGGCACGTGGTGATCGCCTGGATCTGGCTCGAGCAGGTGCTGGCGCTGCCGCCCGCCGAGAGCGGCGATTCCTTCCACGCCGGGAAGCGACAGGCCGCCCGCTACTTCTTCAGTGTCGAACTGCCCCGCACGGGACCCCAGTTCGACCTGCTGGACAGCCTCGACCGCACCGCGCTCGACATGCGCGCGGACTGGTTCTGAGCGGGCACGGTGTCAGCGTCGACGGCCCTGGTGGTGCATGGCCTGCCGCCCCTTGACCACGCCCAGGACGATCACGATCACCAGCGCGATCAGACCGATGATGATCAGCCAGCGGACGGCTTCGAGAATCAGCCCGAGCAGAATCAGCACGCCAGCCACCACGCCGACGACCCAGAGCAGGGCACGCATCGCGACCTCCCGTAACTCGGCCGGCGCGAGATGCGGCGACCCCCGGCCCGACCTTCCCGCCCCCGGGAAACCCAAACACGCCCCCCGGACGCCCACCTCCTGCGCGATCTTGCACATTCTGTCCCGGCAAAAGGTACTTCCGCCCGCAGATCGCCAACAGAATCTGCAAGATCGGCGAGAAATGGGGCGGGTCAGCGCCGGGCGACGTAGACGGTGTTGGCGGACTGGCCACCGGTCAGCGGGTTGGCGAACGGCACGACGTGCGCCCGTGCGGTCGTGAACACCTTCCCGAGCGCGGTGGTGAACCCGTCGTCCGGTGGGTCGTCGGACCAGAGCGCGAAGACACCCTCCGGACGGAGCAGCGCGGCGAGCCGACGGAGGCCGTCCGGTGTGTAGAACGGCGCGTGGCTCGGGTGCAGGACGTTGCGCGGCGAGTGGTCGACGTCGAGGAGGACCGCGTCGAAGCGTCGTCCGGGCGCCTCGGTGTCGAACCCCTCGTCGCCCGCCACGGCGGCGAAGAAGTCGGCCCGTACGAACCGGGTCCGCGGGTCCTCGGCCAGCCCGGCCGCGAAGGGCAGCAGCCCTCGCCGGTGCCAGTCGACGACGTCCTCGATGGCCTCCACCACCAGCAGCGCCCGTACCCGTGGGTCGGCCAGCGCGGTGCACGCCGTGTAGCCCAGTCCGAGGCCGCCGACCACCACGTCGAGCGTGTCGCCGGCCAGTTCGGCGAGGCCGAGGCGGGCCAGCTCGATCTCGGCGACGGGGAAGAGGCTGGACATCAGGTACTCGTCGTCGAGCTTCACCTCGTACACCTCGACCTGGAGCGCCGGGTCGCGACGCCGCCGCAGGCTGATCGCGCCGATCGGTGTCTCCCGCCAGGCCAGTTCCTCGAAACGCGCGCCCACGGTGCCCTCTCGCCGCCGGATTCGTCCCCGAATGGTACCGACCGGCTTCCGTCCCGCCACGCAGGGTCCACGGGACATCGACGCAGCGCATATCCTGTGCCCGGTCGAACCAGCGGAAGGGACCCCATGCCGTCGCGGCAGGATCAGCTGCACTCCTACCAGTTCAGCGTCCAGCGGGCGGTCGCCGCGCTGGTGATGCGGGAGACCGACCCGGCCCAGTCGCCGTTTCGACGGCTGGCGGGCGCGGGCCTGGCCAGTGTCCTCGTCGCGGTGATCGGGCTCGGGGGTGCGGCGCTGTACGGCCTGTTCGCCGGTGGTGGCAAGGGCTGGCGGGACCCGGGCGCGGTGATCGTGGAGAAGGAGTCCGGCGCCCGGTTCGTGTACCGCGAGGAGAAGCTGCACCCGGTGCTCAACTACGCCTCGGCGTTGCTGATCGTCGGGGCGGACCGGGCGAAGACCGTACTGGTCTCCCGGCGGTCGATCGACGGCGTGCCGCGCGGCCTGCCACTGGGCATCGCCGACGCGCCGGACTCGTTGCCCGCGCCGGGTCGCCTCGCGAAGTCGCCCTGGACGGTCTGCTCGACGACGGCCGACGCGGACTCCCGTTCGGCGCTGCTCATCGGCGTCGACCCCGACGGCGGCCGGCCACTCGGCGACGAGGCGCTGCTGCTCCGCCATCCGGACGGCGACCTGCACCTCGTGTGGCACCAGCGTCGTTACCTGATCCGCGATCCCAACCGGGTGCTGGCCGCGCTCGCGACCACCCGGACGCGGGCGGTGCCCGTCGCGCCAGCCCTGCTCAACGCCCTCCCCGCCGGGGTCGACCTGGCCCCGCCGCAGCTGCCCGGCGAGGGCCGCCCCGCCGCCCGGGTGCCGGGCGCCACCATCGGGCAGGTCTACCTCGTCCGCAACTCCGGCGGCGGCCGGCAGTACGCGGTGGCGCTCGACGACGGGTTGGCCGGGATCACCGAGTTGCAGGCCGGGCTGCTGTTGGCCCGTACCGGGCAGGGGGAGTCGGAGCCGATGACGTTGGGTCGGTTCGCCGCGCTGCCCACGATGCCCGATCTCGCCCCGAGCGGCCCGACCGCTCCGCCGCCCGCCCCGCCCCGGCTCGCCGCCACCGACGACGCGGCGATCTGCACCCGCGTCGGCGACGACGACGCGGGCGAGGTGCGTTGGGGCGTACACCTGCCGGACCTGGCGGCCGTTCCGCGGACCGCGCCGTCCGGCGGCACGGCGCTGGCCGACCACGTGGTGGTGCAGCCCGGTGGCGGCGCGGTGGTCGAGGCCGCCGCGGCGCCCGGCGCGTCCGGCGGGGCGGTGTCCGTGGTCACCGACCTGGGCCGGCGGTACGTGCTGGCCGACCGGGAGGTGCTGCCGATGCTCGGGTACCGCGACGTGCGACCGGTGCGGCTGCCCGCCGGCCTGGTCAGTCTCGTGCCGGCGGGCGCGACCCTCGACCCGGCCGCGGCCCGGGCCGTCGCCGCCCCGTCCTGACGCCGCTCCGGCCGTTCGCCGCGCCGTCGCGACGCCGCCCGGGCGTCAGGTTGCCGGCCGGCGCAGGACGCTGACCGCGAAGGGCGCGTCGTCCCGCCACGGGCGCAGGTCCCAGGTGGCGAAGCGGTGTTCGAGGCGCAGCCCGGCGGCGACCGCGTCGGCGTCGAACGCGGTCAGCGGGTAGCCGCGTTCGGTGCCGAAGCCCACCGCCAGGACGCCGTCCGGTCGCAGGTGCCCGGCGAGACGGCGCAGCACCTCCGGCTCGGTGCCGACGGCGACGAACGCGAGCACGTTGCCGGCGAGCACGGCGGCGTCGAACGGCTCGCCCTCTCCCATGGCCGGCAGGTCCAGGTCGGCCAGGTCGGCGACGAGCCAGCGCGGACCGGGATGATCGGCGCGGGCGGCCTCCACCAGGACGGGGTCGGCGTCCACCCCGACGACGGTGTGCCCGCGCTGGGCCAGGGCCGCGCCGACCCGGCCGGTGCCACTGCCGGCGTCCAGGATCCGTGACCCGGGCTCGACCAGCGTGTCCACCAGTCGGGCCTCGCCCGCCAGGTCGGCGCCCTCGGCGGCGAGTTTGCGGAACCGGTCGACGTACCACTGCGAGTGCTCCGGACCGGTGTCGGTCGCCCAGCGGGTCGGGTTGGCCATACGGCCCACGGTAACCGGGTCGGCCGGGGCCGGGCTGGCGGGTGCGCCGATCGGTGGCGGCTCAGCCCTTCTCCGCGCCGCTGGTCAGGCCCTCGGTCAGGAGTCGTTCACTGGCGAAGAAGAGGATCACGATGGGCAGGGTGAGGACGACCGACCCGGCCATCAGCACCGTCTTGGGCACCTCCACGCCGTCGGAGAGCAGCGACAGGCCGAGCGACACCGTCCAGCGGTCGGGTCTGTCGACCAGGAACAGCAGGGCGAACAGGAACTCGTTCCAGGCGATCATGAAGTCGAAGAGCGCGACCGCCATGATCGACGGCATCGCGAGGGGCAGGCTGACCCGGCGGATGATGCCGAGCCGACCGGCGCCGTCGATGGCCGCGGACTCCTCCAGGCTGACCGGGATGGTCTCGAAGTAGTTCTTCAGCATGTAGACCGATACCGGCAGGGTCTGCGAGACGTAGACCAGCACCAGCCCGAACAGCGAACCGCGCAGCCCGGCGAGGCTGAACACCACGAACAGCGGGATCGCGATGACGATCGAGGGGAACAGGTAGACCGCCAGGAACAGGAAGTCGACCTGCCGCCGACCGAAGAACCGCAGCCGGGCCACCGCGTACGCGCCGGGGATCGCGACGAGCAGCGTGAGGACGGTCGCCGCGACCGCCACCAGAGCGCTGTTGCGGATGAAGGTGAGGAATCCCTGGCCGCCGTCGTCGGTGGCCTTGAGGACCTCGGCGTACGTGGCCACGGTCAGCTCGCCGAAGCCGACGACCAGCGCGCCCGGGTCGAGCAGCAGCCGTTCGATGGGGCGTACCGAGAGCACCAGCATGTAGTAGAAGGGAAAGACGGTGACCACCAGGAACGCGGCGATCACCAGGCGGCGCAGCCAGCGCAGGCTCACCGTCTCGACCATGTCCCGGTCCATCAGCCGACCCTCCGTCCGAAGAAGCGCAGGTAGATCAGGACGAACACGATGAGCACCACGGCCAGCACGACCGCCTGCGCGGCGGCGGCCCCGACGTCGGTACGGGCGGTGAGGAACTCGTAGACCCGGACGCTGACCACCTCCGTGCCGGCGGCCCCGCCGGTGAGCAGGTAGACGTCGTCGAACTTGTTGAACGTCATGATGAAGCGCAGCACGCCCAGCAGGGCGATGACCGGCAGGAGCTGCGGCAGCAGGATGTGCCGGAACCGCTGCGTGGGTGTGGCCCCGTCGACGCGGGCGGCCTCCTCCAGTTCGCCGGGCACCGCCTGGAGACGGGCCAGCAGGAACAGGAAGGCGAACGGGAAGTAACGCCACGCCTCGAACGTGATGACCGTGGCCAGCGCGGTCGACTCCTGGGTGAGGAACGGTACCGGCGCGTCCCAGCCCAACAGGCGCTGCCCCCAGTGGTTGACGATGCCGAGCTGTGGGTCGAGCATCACCTGCCAGACGAAGGTCACCGCGACCACCGGCGCCACGTACGGCAGCAGCATGGAGGCCCGTACCAGCGTGCGACCGCGGAACGGCCGGCGGACGACGAGCGCGGCGATCAGGCCGAGCACGATCGACCCGACGGTGCCGCCGACGCTGTAGAGCAGCGTGACCCACAGCGTGTCGGCGAAGCCGGGGGTGTGCAGCACCCGGTCGATGTTGTCCATGGTCAGCTCGCCGAACAGGCCGGTCTTGCGCAGGGTGGCGAGCCGGACCCGTTGGAAGGCGAGCACCACGGTCCAGACGATCGGGATGCCGATGACGACGATGGTGACGAGCAGGGTCGGCGCGACCAACGCCAGCCCGGCGCGGGACTCTCGGCGCCGCAGCGTCAGCGGTCGGCGACGCGCCCGCTCCGGCCGCTCTTGCGTGGGGGAGCGGCCGGGCGCGGTGGTGGTCAATTGACGCCTGCCTTGATCGCCTCGACGTCCTTCCGGGCCCGACCGGCGGCGGCCGCCGCGTCGGACTTCCCGGCGGTGAGGTCACCCAGCACCTTGGGCACCGGAAGTTCACCGAGCATCGCGCCGACCAGCTTTCCCTGGCCCTGGCTGAGGCCCCAGCGCCCGAACGTGTCCGGGCTGCGCCGCAGGGTGGCGAGCACGTCGTCGCCGTACACGTCGGTGAGGGGCTTCTTGGTGTCCACGCCGGCGGGGCTGGTGGTCCAGGCGGTCAGGAACGCCTCCGGCTCGGCCGGGGTGCCCTTGCGCACCGGGAAGCGGCCCTCGGGGGACATGCCGAACCAGCGCGGGTAACCGTCGCCGAGCATGTACTCCACGAAGGACTTGGCCGGGTCGGTGACCGCACCGTCCAGCACCGCCCACGAGCTGATCTCGCCGTACTGCGCGGGTTCGGCGCCGTTCGGACCCTTGATCGCGGTGACGAACCCGCTGTTCTTGGCGAGGAACGCCGGGTCGCCCTGGCACTGCGGGCACGTCGGCTTGGCGTCGTTCCGCAGCCCGGCCAGCTCGTCGAGGATGAACGGCGACCAGATCACCATGGCCGCCCTGCCGGCGAAGTAGGTGGCCCGGGTGGTGTCGACGTCCTGCGCGCCCTTGACGGAGCTGGTGCGGATCAGGTCGCCGTAGAAGCGGAACGCCTCGACGCACTGCGGGGAGTCGAGGGTGACGGCGCCGGAGTCGTCGGTGAGCTGGCAACCGTTGGCCAGGGCCAGGTGCTCGAAGGTCTGTTGGGTGAACACGTCGCTCGCCGAGGTGGCGGCGGTGATGCCGGCGACCCCGCCGGTGTTCAGCTTCGTCGCGGCGGTGGCGATCCGGTCGTACGTGTCGGGGGCGGGCAGGCCGGCGGCGTCGAACAGGTCCTTGCGGTAGACGAGCAGTTGCCCCCACCCGTCGCTGGGCACGGAGAGCTGCTTGCCGTCGTCGGAGGTGAGTTCCAACGCCCGGGGGGAGAACGTCTGCCGGCCCAGCGCGTCGACGACCTCCGCGTTCGCCGAGGCGTGCAGCAGCTCGTTGCCCGCGAGCGTACGGATGCCGGCCAGGGAGACCGAGCCGACCACGTCGGGCAGCTCGCCGGCGGCGGCGTTTGCGGCGATCAACGAGGGGAACTGGTCCTCGTTGACGGTGACGAGGTCGACCTGGATCCCGGTCTTGGCGGTGAAGTCGGCGATGATCGCCTTGGTGGCGGTGACGCGGTCGGCGACGTCTTCCAGGCTCCACACGGTGATCTTCTTGCTGTTGCTGTCGGATCCGTCGTCTCCGCAGGCCAGCAGGGTGGACGTGGCCAGTGCCAGGATCAGGGTGGTGGCGAGTATCCGCCTCGGAGGTGCTGACATCGGTGGCACTCCTCTCGAAGGGTACAAGAGGGATCCAACACCTTCGATTGATCAATAGCAAGACATATGGCTATTTTTTGGCTATCCTGGACCCCAGTGCTACCGGGATGTGACACATGGGCAACTGGGTGGTCTCCCTCGCCGGGCCTCGACAGATCAGTCTCGAGCCCTGCCCGCCAGATCCGCTCGGTCCCGGCCAGGTCCGGGTCCGCACCTGCTACTCGGGCATCTCCGCCGGCACCGAGCTGACCCTCTACCGGGGCAGCAATCCCCGGCTCCGCAAGGATTGGGACGACACGGCCCGCATGTTCGTCCCCCGGCAGGCCCCCGTGCCGTACCCGTTGGTCGGCTTCGGCTACGAGGAGGTCGGCGAGGTCGTCGAGGTAGCCGCGGAGGTCGCCGACCGGCATCCGGGCCAGCTCGTGTGGGGCATCTGGGGGCACCGCGCCGAGGCCGTGCTCCCCGCCGAGGCGGTCCGTCCTCTGCCCGTCGGGCTGGACCCGCTCGCCGCGGTCTTCGCCCGGCCCGGCGCCATCGCGCTGACCGCCGTGCTCGCCGGCGACCTGCACCTGGGCGACTGGGTCGGCGTCTTCGGGCAGGGCGTCATCGGGCTGCTCGCCACCCGCCTCGCGGCGCTGTCCGGCGCCCGGGTGGTGGCCGTCGACCGGGTGCCCGGCCGGCTGGCCCACGCCACCCACTACGGCGCACGGACCACCGTGGACGCCGAGGTCCGGTCCGCCGCCACCGTGCTGCGCGAGGCCACCGGCGGCCGGGGCGCGGACGTCTGCCTGGAGCTGTCCGGGGCGTACCCGGCGCTGCACGAGGCGATCCGCTCCACCGCGCACGCCGGCCGGGTCGTGGCCGCCGGCTTCTACCAGGGCCAGGCCGACGGGCTCGGCCTCGGCGAGGAGTTCCACCACAACCGCATCCAGCTGGTGGCCGCCCAGGTCTCCGGGCCCACCCCCGCGCCGGGCATGGCCGGCCGGTGGACCGGTGACCGGGTGGCACAGACCTTCATGGAGCTGGTGGCCGACCGCAGCGTCGACCCGCTGCCGCTGGTCAGCCACATCGTCGACGCCAGCGCGGTCGCCGACGCCCTCGCGCTGCTCGACCGCGGCGCCGGTGACGTCCTCCAAGTGGTGTTGAGGTTCTAGATGACCACCATCGCGCTCGCCTGCCAGGAACAACTCCTGCCGGGCACCAACCTGATCCAGAAGTACGCCCTCGCCACCGCGCTCGGCTACCAGGGCATCGAGCTGCGCGGTCGCGGTGACCTCGCGTTCGCCCGCCGCCTGCCCGAGCTGCGTCGGGCCCGTGCCGCCGGCGTGGTGATGCCCACCGTCTGCGTCGAGATGACCCACTTCATCGGCGACTTCGACCCCGACCGGTCCGCCGACGCGGTCCGCAACCTGCGCTCCCAGCTCTCGGTCATCGCCGAGCTGGGCGGCATCGGGGTGATGACCCCGGCCGCCTGGGGGATGTTCTCCCGGCGGCTGCCGCCCTTCGAACCGCCACGCCCGCCGGCCGGCGACCGGCAGGTGCTCCTGGACGCCCTCGGCGAGCTGGGCGAACACGCCCGGGCCGAGGGGGTCACCCTGTTCCTCGAACCCCTCAACCGGTACGAGGACCACATGGTCAACCGGCTCGACGAGGCGGTCGCCCTCTGCGCCGCCCTCGGGCTGCCCTCGGTCCGGGTGGTCGCCGACACCTTCCACATGAACATCGAGGAGGACGACCCGCACCGGGCGCTGCGCGCCGCCGCGCCGTACCTCGGGCACGTGCAGGTCAGCGACTCCAACCGGTACCAGCCCGGCGCCGGGCACCTCGACTGGACCGGGCTCGTACGGACCCTGCTGGAGCTGGACTACCGGGGCTGGTTGTCCCTCGAGTGCCGGCTGCGCGGCGACCCCGTTCGCGCCCTCGCCGAGGCCGTCACGGTGTTGCGGCACGCGCTGCCCCGCCGGGCCGCGGCATGACCGCCGACGCCGTACCGGCCCGCATCGGTGGTACGGCCGAGCCGGCCGGGCTGAGCCGGCTGGCCGTCGCCACCCTCGACGCGAACTGGGAGCACGACCACACGGTGCCGTCGCGCACGCTGTACCCGCACCAGTGGAGCTGGGACTCGGCGTTCATCGCGATCGGGCTGGCCCACGTCCGGCCCGGGCGGGCCTGGCGGGAACTGGCGAGCCTGTTCCGGGCGCAGTGGGCCGACGGGCGAGTGCCGCACATCGTGTTCAACCCGGCGCTGCGGGTCGGCGCGTACTTCCCCGGCCCGGATCTGTGGCGCTCGGCCGACGTGCCGGGCGCCCCGGGGGTCGACACCTCCGGCCTCGTCCAGCCGCCGGTGCACGCGCTCGCCGCGCTGCTGGCCTATCGGCGGGCGCCCGACCAGGGCAGCCTGGCCGCCCTGCGCCGGCTCTACCCGGCGTTGGTCGCCCAGCAGCGCTATCTGGCCGAGCGGCGGGATGTGGCCGGCGACGGGCTGGTGTGCGTCGTACACCCGTGGGAGTCCGGACTGGACAACAGCCCCGCCTGGGACGAGCCGATGGCCGCGGTCGACGCCGAGGCGGCCGTCATGCGCGCGTACCGTCGCCACGACACCGCGCACGCCGACGCCGCGCACCGCCCCACGGACCTGGACTACGCGCGCTACCTGGCGATCGTCGCGGCCTACCGCGACCACGGCTACGCCGACCGCGACCTGGCCGACGACCATCCGTTCCTGGTGGAGTGCCCGCTGTTCAACGCCGCGTTCGGCTCCGCCGAGCACGCGCTGGCCGACATCGCCACGCTGATCGGCGTCGACCCGGGCCCACACCGGGTCCGCGCGGACCGCGTCACCGAGGCGTTGGTACGACGGCTCTACGACCCGGTCACCGGCACGTTCCAGCCCCGCGACCTGCGCGCCGGCCGGCTCGTCGGCGCGCGTACCGTGCTCGGGCTCGCGCCGTTGCTCCTGCCCAACCTGCCGGCCCGGCAGGTCGACGC
Source organism: Micromonospora sp. NPDC051543 (assembly GCF_044454415.1). Taxonomy (NCBI): domain Bacteria; kingdom Bacillati; phylum Actinomycetota; class Actinomycetes; order Micromonosporales; family Micromonosporaceae; genus Micromonospora; species Micromonospora sp. NPDC051543. The sequence continues at coordinate 244,292 of NZ_JBITDT010000003.1, read as the reverse complement.
GCTCGTCGCCGAGGCGACGTCGGCGCGCTTCGGGGTGGCCCGGTGGATGGACCGGCCGCTGCCCAGCTACGACCGCACCGCGTCCGACTTCGAGCCGCTGCGCTACTGGCGGGGGCCGAGCTGGCTGAACATCGGCTGGCTGGTGCGGCGCGGGCTGACCACCCACGGCCACCCGGAGCTGGCCGCCGGCCTGCGCCGTTCGATGATCGATCTGGTGGCCGGCGCGGGCTGCCACGAGTACTTCCACCCCGACACGGGGGCCGGGCTGGGCTCACCGTCGTTCGGCTGGACCGCCGCGCTCCTGCTCGACCTGCTCGCCGCGTGAGTGTTCGCGCCGGGGTCAGGTGGTAGCGTGCCTGCTCCCAGCGGGACGGGAGGCGGCGTGCGCGAGATCGACAAGGTGGCGTGGATCCTGATCGAGGACGGCCGGGTGCTGAGCACCCGGTCGCAGGGCAAGGATGTGTGGTACCTGCCCGGCGGCAAGCGCGAGCCCGGGGAGAGCGACCTGGAGACCCTGCGCCGGGAGATCGCTGAGGAGTTGAGCGTCGAGGTGGAGGTGCACGGGGCGACGCACCTGGGCACGTTCACCGCGCAGGCGCACGGGAACGTGCCCGGCGTCGTGGTGCGCATGATCTGCTACCAGGCCGGATACCGGGGACGGTTGCAGCCGGCCAGCGAGATCGCCGAGATGGCCTGGCTCGGGTACGCCGACCGGCACCGCACCTCCTCGGTCGACCAGCTCATCTTCGACCACCTGTTGGCCGCCGGCCTGCTGCGCTGACTGTCGCTGGCCCGCTTCCGGCGCTGTTTGCCCCCGTCGGGCGCGGGTAACCGCCCGGGCGTGAACGACAGCGCGGGCGGCGACGGGTTTGGGCACTTCATCGATGCGGTGTCCCGGCGCTCCGGCCTACCGACCGGGCAGGCTGCCGCTGTCGCCCGCGCGGTGCTCACCACGATGGCGGAACGCGTCACCGGTGCCGCGCCCGACCCCGCCGGGCACCTCCCCGACCAGGTCGACGGCTACCTGTACGACTTCGCACCGGATGCCCACCCGACCGACTCGACCCCGGCCGCCACGACCGGCGGCCACGGGCTCGACACCGGTGTGGGCCTCGACGTCGGTGAGCCGGCCGCGCCGCCACCCATGGACGCCGGTCCGGTGGACTTCCTGCGCCGGGTGAGCCAGCGTGCCGGAGTCGACGCGGCCACGGCACGGCTGGGCACGGGCGCCGTCTTAGCGACCCTGCGCGAGGCGGTGACCGTACGGGAGTTCCACGAGATGGTGGCCCGACTGCCCCGCGACGGGAGCGAGCCCGATCCCGCGTGATTTACTCGTGTTCGGCGCAGTCGCGGTGTCCCGGACGCTCGGATAGCGCGACTTCCCGCATCTCGAGTCGATCGACGCTGACGACTACCATCCAGAGACATCGCCGCCGTCAGGGTACGGCGGACAGCGCTCCCCGCGGGATCGGAGCGAGATGACCATCTGGGACAAGCTCAAGAAACTCGTCACGCGCAAGAGCCGGCCGGACTGGGGACCTGACGTCACCGTCCACCACCCGCCGCCGGAATTGTCCGGCGGTGGTGGCGGTGGTGGCGGGTTCGACGCGTCGGCGGTGGACAGCGGTCTGGTCGACCCCGGCCGAGTGGAGACCGGCACCTACACACCACCCCCACCGGGCTCGCGGATGGCGAGCGGGCAGAACGTCGACCGGTACCTGGCGCTGACGATCGCGCAGCAGACCGCCCGCGAGGCGTGCGGCATGGACGCCGGCCTGCCGACGATCCACACCACCGAGTTCCAGCGGACGACTGTCGACGACGGCCACGGTCACCTGGTCCCCGGATGGGAGGCGAGGGTGTTCTACACCTGCCCCGGTCCGCCGATCGCGTAGCTGCGAGACGTCGCTGGGGTCAGGGGGCGCGTCCGGGCGAGCGGATCACGGGCATCACCCTTCGGCGTCGGACGGCTCCTCGGGCTCGCTGACCCAGGCGGAGAAGACCGGCACCCCGTGCCAGGGCCCGGTGGTCCCGTCCGCCCTGCGGTCGGTGGCGACGGCCACCACGGCGTACGGGTGGCCGAAGCGCAGCTCGGCGGTGCGGGCGACCCCCTCCGGTGGCAGGCTGACCGTGCCGAACATCCCGGTCACCGCCGCCGCCTCGAACCCGTACCGGCCGTACCGGGCCATCGCCACCTGACCCGCCTCGAAGCCCTGAACCGGTTGGCCGAGTGCCCGAGCCAGTGTGACGGCCGCGGCCTCGAAGCCCAGCGTCTCGGCCGTGAGATCGTGCTCGCTCCGCGCCGACCAGCAGGGGAGGACCGCCTGATGCCGCTCCTCGCGGCCGTCGCGGGCGTGGGTCCGTACCCGCTCTTCGCGCAGTGTCCACAGCGGGGTCTCGCCGAGCGGCAGGTCGAACAGTGACCGCCGACCCGCCGGTTGCGCGCCGTCGGCCGCGCCGGCACTGAGACGGTACGCGGCGGCGAGCACATCGCCCGCCGGCACGTCCGGCGCGGCGGCCACCGAGAGGACCACCAGCCCCGCGCCCTCGCTCGCCTGGGCGCGGGCGGCGTGCACGATCACGTCACCCGCCCGCTCCGTCGTGACGATGGCGCCCCTGTGCCCGTGGCTCGGGCTGCGCAACGCCTGACGGAGGTCGCCTGCCCAGGCGCTACCGGGACCGAGCGCGCGGGCGTCGGTGACGTCGAACGGCTCGGCCCACGAGATCCGGGTGGCGAGCGCGCTGGCCAGGGCGAACACCACGTCGGGGCGGACCTTCAGGGGGAACGTCTCGATCAGGCCGTCGGTGTGCTCACGCGCCCACGCGTCCAGGCCGGCCTGGTCGGGGAGCGCCCCGACCTCGGTCGTCGCGGGGAGCGCGGCCCGCCATCCGGCCGATTCGTCGACTCCTCGAACCGCTCGGAGCCACAACGCCGTGGCCGACGCGACCAGCGGGTGCGGTGCGTCCAGCAGGACGCGCGCCACGCCGGCTGCGCTGGCCAGGTCGGTGCCCAGGGCGGCCGCCAGCCCCTCGCCCGCCGCGTCCCGGCGGGCCGCCGCTTCCGACCCGGCTACCGCTTCTGGCCCGCTCGCCGCGTCCGCGTCGGCCGTGTGCGGGCCGGCTTCGGTCGTCGCGGCGCTGAGGGCGAGCAGCAGCCAGGCGCCGAGCGGGGAGGCGACGTGGTGCCGATCGCCGATGGCGGCGTGCAGCCGTTCGGCGTACGCGGACAGCGGGCCGTGCAGGTCGGTCGTCATGCCTCCACTCTGCCCGGCGCGCCCCGGTCCGGCATCCGCACCGGCCCGGTCACGACCACCGCTCGAACGGCTCGTCGATCCGCTCACCGGCAAGGAAGGGCGTGATCAGCCGGGGGAGCTGACCGGGATAGAAGCGTTCGGCGCTGGTCACCACGTCGGCCAGTGGCCACCAGCGGAAGCCGAAGTAGTCCTCCCGCTCGTAGTCGAGCCGGTCCGTCTCGTCCACGTCCGGGCCGGGACCGGTCAGTCGTACGGCGACGATCACCTCGTCCTGGACGTGGCGCAACTGGCGGTGCAGGAAGCTGGCCCGCCGTCGCCAGGTCGGCGCGCCCACCTGGTCGGCGGTGACGACGATGCCGGTCTCCTCGCGCAGCTCCCGCACCGCGGTCTCGCGGTACGTCTCGCCCGGGTCCATGCCGCCGCCGGGCAGCTCCCACCAGGTGCCGAGCCGAGGGTGGTCCGGGTCGCGGGTGTGGAACAGCAGCACCCGGTCGGAGTCGTCGATGACGACCACGCGCACCGCGCGCCGTTCGAGGATCGGCAGGTCGTCGGGCAGTTGGTCCATCGGCTCAGTCTGCCGCAGCGCTCCGGCTCCGGGGGTCCGCGCGGGGGCCGGTAGGCTGCCCGCCGTGGCTGGTCTGTTGAGGAACGTGGCGCAACGCATCTCCCGGGTGGGCGCGGCAATTCCGTCGCCCCGGCGTACCGGGCCGTCTCCGGCGCGGGTGGCCCGCCCCCGTCAGGTGAACGCGTTGCAGCGGCGCGAGCTGAGCTACGCGCCGGAGGTCGACGGCCAGGCCGACCCGGGTGAGATCGTCTGGACGTGGGTGCCGTACGAGGACGACCCCCGTCAGGGCAAGGACCGCCCGGTGCTGGTGGTGGGGCGGCACAGCCGGACGCTGTTCGGGCTGATGCTGTCCAGTCAGAGCGAGCGGGACGGGCAGCGGCACTGGTTCGCGCTCGGCCCCGGCGAGTGGGACCGGGACAATCGGCCGAGCTGGGTCCGGCTCGACCGCGTGCTCACCATGCGCGAGGACAGCATCCGCCGCGAGGGTGCCGTGCTCGACCGACCCCGGTTCGACCGGGTCGGGCAGGCGCTGCGCGCCGGTTACGGCTGGCGCTGACCGTACCCCTCGGCCATCGGACGAACCGTCAGGCCGGCTCGCGGCTCGGACCGACCGCGGCGCCCTGCGCCTCCGGCGGCGGGTACGGCTGCTCGGCGAGCAACCGGGCCAGGTGGGCGCTGTTGAGCGCCAGGGCCTTGGTGGTGCGGCCGGTGGTGTCGGTTTTGGGGCCGGCATCGCGGTAGTCCACCTTGTGCAGCGCCTCACCGACCCAGTAGGTCGCTCCGGCGGCGGCGACGGTGAAGCCCACCTCGTTGAGCGCCCCCTGGACCTCGGCGATGGTGTGGTGCGCGCCGTCCTCGTTGCCGACGACCGCGACGCCGGCCACCTTGCCGTAGGTGAGCAGCCGACCCTCGTCGTCGGTCTCGGACAGTTCGGCGTCGAGTCGTTCGAGGACCATCTTGGTGACGCTCGCGGGCTGGCCCAGCCAGATGGGGGTGGCGATGATGAGGATCTGGGCGGCGAGCAGCTTGGCGCGGATGGCGGGCCAACCGTCGCCGTTGCCCTCGTCGGTCGACACCCCGAAGCGCACTTCGTGGTCGACCACCCGGACGATCTCTCCGTCCACGCCCTGACGGGCCAGTTCGGCCAACACCTCCCGGCCCAGTTGCTCGGAGCTGGAGGGGGCCGGCGACGGTTTGAGGGTGCAGTTGAGTACCAGGGCGCGGACGCTCACCACGAGGGGTTCCTCTCGTCGGTCGTATCGGGCTCTTCTCCCCGTACCCGTGTGTCGGGTCGAATCACGGTCTTGTTGCGCTGAAACCGTTGACAGTCAGCGGTCGAGCTGTAGATTCAACCCGTCGGTTAATTAACTAGGTGGTTGAAAGCGACATGACAGCGGACCCGGTCAGCGCCGTGTTCGGCGCGCTCGCCGACCCGACCCGCCGCGCCATCCTGGCCCGGCTCGCCACCGGTGAGGCGACGGTCAACGAACTGGCCGCGCCGTTCCCGATCAGCGTCCAGGCCATCTCCAAGCACCTGGGCGTGCTGGAGCGCGCCGGGCTGATCGTGCGGACCCGTGACGCCCAGTGGCGGCGGTGCCGCCTCGACCCGACGCCGCTGCGCACCGTCGCCGAGTGGGTCGACCAGTACCGCCGGCTCTGGGCCGAACGCTACGACGCCCTCGACGACTATCTACACGACCTGAAGGAGACCAGCCATGACCGAGACCCGTGACCTGACGGTCGACGTGTCCTCCGAGCGGGACATCACGATGGTCCGTTCGTTCGACGCCCCGCGAAACCTCGTCTTCGCCGCGCACACCCAGGCCGAGCACCTCGAGAAATGGTGGTGCCGGGGCAATCCGGCCGACGTCGAGATCGACTTCCGCGAGGGTGGCCGCTATCGCATCGTCGAGCACGCACCGGACGGCAACGACTACGCCTTCCGGGGTGAGTTCCGGCAGATCACCGCGCCGGAGCGGATCGTGCAGACCTTCGAGTTCGAGGGCATGCCCGGCCAGGTGGCGGTGGAGACGCTTGTCTTCACCGAGCAGGGCGGCGGCACGCTGCTCACCAGCACCACTCGCTTCGACACCGCCGCCCAGCGCGACGGCATGGTCGAGACCGGCATGGCGCAGGGCACCGCCGAGTCGTACGCGGCCCTCGACCGGCACCTGTCCACCCTGCGCTGACGGACGGGACCACGTTGATCAAGAGGTTCGCGTCAGAATACGAGCCGATCGTGACGCGAACCTCTTGATCGACACGGGTGCGGGGTGGGGGTGTGGGGTGTGGAGGTTGGGGGGTGGGTTGGGGAGGCGTTCGGGCTTCGGCTGTCCACGGTGGATTCGGTTCCGTACGGGGCCGATGTGCGGGCTCGGTTGTGGCGGGGTGGGACAAAGGACGGTGGGCGGTATGCCGTCAAGGTCAGCGGTGGTGGTACGCCGGCCGGCCTGATCGTGGCCGCGCACCTGGCCGAGCGGGGCGTGCCCGGTGTCGCGGCGCCGGTCCGCACCCGTGACGGGCGTCTGTACGCCGAGCGTGACGGGGTACGCCTCTCCGTGGTCCCGTGGGTGTCCGACCTGCGGGCGCTGGACGGCCCGATGAGCGAGGCGCACTGGCGTGCGTACGGGGAACTGCTGGCCGCCGTGCACGCGGTCCCGGTGACCGGTGAACTGGAACGGCTGCTACCGGGCGGCGGTGACGCGTACCCCTCGATTCTGGCCGCGAGCAGGGACGTGGCCGGACGGCTCCGTGACCAGGCCGACTCGGGCGACCCGCTGGTCGCCGACCTGGCGGCGCGCTGGGCGGCGAACGCCGACCGGGTGTCCGCGCTGCTCGCTGGGGTCGAGCGACTCGCTGCCCACCGGTCGGGGTCGGCGGTTGTCTGCCACGGCGATCCTCATCTGGGCAACCTGCTGCTCGGCCCGGACAGCCAGGTCTGGTTGATCGACTGGGACGACGCGGTGCTCGCCCCGCGCGAGTGTGACCTGATGTTCGTCGTGGGCGGGGTGCTCGCCTTCGCGCCGATCACCCCCGGGCAGGAGAGGGCCGTGCTCGCCGGGTACGGCGCGGTCGGCATCGACGCGGCGCGGCTGGCCTGGTTCCTCGCGGTACGCGCGCTCGACGACTTCAGCGACTGGACCCGTCAGGCGTTGGACCCCTCCGCCAGCCCCGACGATCGCGCGACGGCCGGCCGGATCGTCCGTGGGCTCGTATCGCCGGTCGGCCTGGTCACCCTCGCCGACGTGGCACTGCGTGAGCTCGACGGGCGGCGCTGAGGCCCGGAAACGCGAAACGGCAGGGAGATCCAGCTCCCTGCCACCTCTAACGTATATCGCACCCGGGGTCTTGCGGCAAGACCCCCGTCGTGCCGCAGAATCGTCACCCGAAGCCCAAACCTGGGAAAATCGGGGGAATCGTGATCGATGTCATCATTGCCGGCGGCGGACCGACCGGTCTGATGCTCGCCAGTGAGTTGCGGCTGCACGACGTACGCGTCGTGGTGCTGGAGAGGGATGCCGAGCCGACCCGTTTCGTCCGTTCACTCGGCCTGCACGCGCGCAGCATCGAGATCATGGATCAGCGCGGACTGCTGGAGCGCTTCCTCGCCCTGGGTACGCGCCATCCGCTCGGGGGCTACTTCGCGGCGATCCCCAAGCCGCCGCCGGGCGGCCTCGACAGTGCCCACGCGTACGTCCTCGGCATCCCGCAGACCATCACGGACCGCCTGCTGGCGGAGCACGCCGTAAAGGTCGGCGTCGAGGTCCGGCGCGGCTGTGCGGTCGTCGGGCTGAGCCAGGACGACGACGCGGTGACGGTGGAGCTGGCCGACGGCACGCGGTTGACGTCGCGGTTTCTCGTCGGCTGCGACGGCGGCCGGAGCACCGTCCGGCGGCTGCTCGGCGTCGACTTCCCCGGTGAACCCAGCCGGGTCGACTCGCTGCTGGGCGAGATGGAGGTGGGGGTACCCCCGCAGACGGTGGCGGAGGTGGTCGCCGAGGTGCGCAGGACCCACCTCCGCTTCGGTCTCGGGCCACTCGGAGACGGTGTGTACCGGGTGCTCGTGCCCGCCGAGGGAGTGGCCGAGGACCGCGACGTCCCGCCGACGATCGGGGAGTTCCAACAGCAACTGCGGGCGTACGCGGGCACCGACTTCGGCGTGCACTCGCCGCGCTGGCTGTCCCGCTTCGGCGACGCCACCCGGTTGGCCGAGCGGTACCGGGTCGGCCGGGTGCTGCTGGCCGGCGACGCCGCGCACATCCACCCACCGACCGGCGGGCAGGGCCTCAACCTCGGCATCCAGGACGCGGTCAACCTCGGTTGGAAACTGGCCGCCGAGGTCGCCGGCTGGGCGCCTGACGGGCTGCTGGACAGCTACCACGCCGAGCGGCACCCGGTGGCCGCGGACGTCCTCGTCAACACCCGTGCGCAGATGTTCCTGCTGTCACCGGACCCGGGGCCGCAGGCGGTACGCCACCTGTTGTCGGAGCTGATGGACTTCGAGGACGTGAACCGGTACCTGATCGAGAAGGTCACCGCGATCGGCGTCCACTACGACTTCGGCGCGGGCCACGAGCTGCTCGGGCGGCACCTGCGGGACGTCCGACTGACCCGGGGACGCCTCTACGAACTGATGCGCGCCGGCCGCGGGCTGCTGCTCGACGCGACCGGTCGCCTCTCGGTCGCCGGGTGGGCGGACCGGGTCGACCACGTCGTCGACGTCGGTGACGGGCTCGACGTACCCGGTGTGCTGCTGCGTCCGGACGGCCACGTGGCGTGGGTCGGTGACGATCAGAGCGACCTGGTGGGCCAGCTGCGCCGGTGGTTCGGCGCGAGCGCCACCTGACACACGCCCTAGTCGCGGAAGAGGGAGCTGTCGACGAGCTGTCGCGGCGCCCGCGGGCCGGAGAGGCTCTTCGCCTGGTACATGGCCGCGTCGGCGCGGCTGAGCGCGTCGGTGAGCTGGGCCGGACAGGTCACCGGGGCGAGCCCCACCGACGCGGTGACCCGGACACTGCACCCGGTCAGCCGGATCGGCGCGGCGACGGTCTCGCTGAGGCGTCGGGTGGCGTGCTCGATCCAGCGTCGGTCGACGGTCGGGCTGGCGAGCAGCCCCGCGAACTCGTCGCCGCCGAGTCGGGCGACGAGGTTGTCGCCCGCGAACCCGGCCAGTCGTTCCGCGACGCTGATCAGCACCTGGTCGCCGGCGGCGTGCCCGTACCGGTCGTTGATCTGCTTGAAGTCGTCGAGGTCGAGCACGATGGCGATCAGCGGCTGGCCGTCGGCGTTGGTGAGCAGGGCGGCCGCGAGACGGTAGAAGGCGCGGCGGTTGGGCAGCCCGGTGAGCGGGTCGTGGCTGGCGGCGTGGCGTTCGGCGGCCAGCTCGGCCTGAAGGTGCTCGATCTCGGCCTCGGCGCGTACGGCGCGGCGGCGCAGTTGCCAGGAGGAGAGCAGGGCACCCGCCGCACAGACGCCGGAGGCGACGCTCATCGGATCCGGCAGGAGACCTCCCATCGCCGCGACCGCCTCCCGCCTTCGGTCTGCGCGGCGCGCCTGCCGCGTCGGGGCCAGTTTTCCCTGGTCATCACCCCGCTCGGGGTAACTCAAAGTGAACGGATAAGCACCGATCACGTGCGTTATCATGCTCGCCATCCGGTGCAGATGCAATAGCAGATGCACGTGCATAACGGCCCGACCCCGATACCGCACCCTCGCCGCGTCACCGCTCCTCCCACGGGCACCGGCGGGCTCGTGAGCAGAAAGACGCCTCTCATGCAGCAGCCACCCAATGGCGTTCCGATTCCTCAGTTGCCCCATTTGACCTGGCAGAAGAGTCGCCGTAGCAACCCGAGCGGCAACTGCGTCGAACTCGCCGAACTGCCCGGAGGGGCCGGCATCGCCGTCCGCAACTCGCGTCACCCGGAAGGGCCGGCGCTGATCTACACAGTGGACGAGATCGCCGCCTTCGTGCTCGGCGCCCGCGACGGGGACTTCGACCATCTGATCAACTGACCGGCCGCGCGGGGCGGTCTCAGCGATGGGACTGAATCGCCGGTCCGGAGGAGTTCACCTCACTGTCGGTCCATGGCATGCTTACACGTCGGTCGGGCTCGGTGCCCGATCACGTGGTCGGTATCCGGAGGTCCGCACGTGACGATGGTTCCCGCCGAGGGCGGCCCGACAACCGGGCCAACCGTGCTGCGCATGCTGCTCGGCGCCCAGCTTCGTCGGCTGCGGGAGTCCAGCGGGGTGACCCGGGAGGGCGCCGGGTGGGAGATCCGCTCCTCTGAGTCGAAGATCAGCCGGATGGAGCTGGGCCGGGTCGGCTTCAAGGAACGTGACGTCTCCGACCTGCTCACCCTCTACGGCGTCAGCGACGAGGGGGAGCGCGAGGCGCTGCTCAAGCTCGCGCGGGACGCCAACAGTCCCGGTTGGTGGCACCGTTACGGCGACGTACTGCCCAGTTGGTTCCAGTCCTACCTGGGCCTGGAGGCGGCGGCGCTGATCCGCAGCTACGAGGTGCAGTTCGTCCCCGGCCTGTTGCAGACCCGGGAGTACGCCCGGGCGGTCGTGCTGCTCGGGCACGGCGGCGCCGGCGTCGCCGAGATCGACCGTCGGGTGGATCTGCGGATGCAGCGTCAGCAACTGCTGCTCCGGGACAAGCCGCCGCTGCTCTGGGCCGTGGTGGACGAGGCGGCGCTGCGCCGCCCGATCGGCGGTCCCGAGGTGATGCGGGGCCAACTCACCGCGCTCATCGAGGCGACCAAGTCGCCCACCGTCCGACTTCAGGTCATCCCCTTCGCCGCCGGTGGTCACGCGGCGGCCGGTGGCGCCTTCACCATCCTGCGCTTCGGTGACCAGGAGCTGCCCGACATCGTTTACATCGAACAGTTGACCAGCGCCCTCTACCTGGACAAGCGCGACGACCTCGACTACTACGCCGTGGCCATGGAACGGCTCTGCGTCGAGGCGGAGCCGCCGGAGCGTACGCCGGAGATCCTGGGCCGGTTGTTGGAGGAGACCTACCCGCAGTGACGGTGCCCTGAGGGCACGCGCGGGTTCTTTTGCGTTGACCGTTGCCGACGTGTCGAGCTACCCTCTGTATCGATCCAGTCTGAATCGATACAGAGGGGCGTCGAGTGAAGCCGACACTGCAAGCCGTGGCGGACGCCGTCGGTGTCTCCCGCAGCACCGTGTCCAATGCCTACAGTCGCCCCGACCAGCTCTCCTCGGCCCTGCGCGAGCGGATCCTCGCCGCCGCGCGCCAGCTCGGCTACCCGGGACCCAACCCGACCGCCCGCTCCCTGCGCCGTGGCTTCGTCGGCTCGATCGGGGTGCTGTTCACGTCCCAACTGTCGTACGCCTTCACCGACCCCTTCGCCGTCCGCTTCCTCGCCGGGGTGGGCGCCGCGACCGAGCGACACGGCACCAGCATGCTGCTCGTGCCCCTGCCACACTCGCAGGCCGACGCCCGGCGGGCCGTGGAGAACGCCGCCGTCGACGGCTTCTGCGTGTACTGCGTGGCCGACGAGGAGTGGGCGCTGGACGTCATCCGGGCGCGCGGCCTGCCGTACGTCAGCACGGCCGCCCGCGACGACGCCGCCGCTGACGAGCGGTTCGTCGGCATCGACGAGCGGGCCGCCGCGCGCAGCGTCGCCGCGCACGTGGCCGGTCTCGGCCACCGGAGGGTCGCCCTGCTCGTGGACTCCGTCCTGCCCGACGCGCCCACCGGTCCGGTGACCCTGTCCGGGTTCGAGCGCGCCCCGCACCCGACGACCCGGGGCCGGCTCGCCGGCTTCGCCGACGCGTTCGCCGAGGTCGGCGTCGCCTGGTCGGAGCTGACACTGCTCAACGCCCCCGGCAACAGCGGCCATGCCGCGTCGGCCGCCGTCGCCGGGCTGTTCGACCGGCCCGAGCCGCCCACCGCCGTGCTGGCCGGCTCCGACGTGCTCGCCCTCGGCGTGCTCGACGCCCTGGCCCGGCGACCGAACGGCACCCGCCCGCCGGTCTCGGTGACCGGGTTCGACGACGTCCCCGAGGCGGCGGCGGCCGGCCTCACCACCGTCCGGCAGCCGGCGCAGGAGAAGGGCCGGATCGCCGCCGAACTGCTGCTCGATCCACCCACGGACGCTGCCGCAGGTCACGTGCTGCTACCCACCGAACTCGTCGTCCGGGCCTCCACCGGACCCCACGTGAGGAGTTGACCATGGAATTCCCGACCGGATACGTCACCGCCCTCGACGCGATGAACCGCCACGTCACCTCGGCCCGACCGGACGCCCCGGTCGTCATCGAGCGCGCCCGCCGGCCGCTGCTGGCCCCGACCCGGCAGCTGACCGCCGTCGCCCTGCGTCGACTCGCCGACCGGATCCAGCCCCGACCGGTGCCCCGCTGCTCTTGATCGCCGCCCATTCCGGCACTCCGGGGACGAACAGTGCCGGTGCGGACACGTAGGGTGGTCGATCGCGCACTCGCCGGGCAGACTGGTCTGGCCATGTCACCCTTCACGCCCACCCTCCGCCTCCACGACCGCTACGTGCTGCACGAGCGGATCGGTCTCGGCGGCATGTCCGAGGTGTGGCGGGCCGACGACGACGTGCTCGGCCGGCCGGTGGCGATCAAGGTACTCGCCGGCCAGCTCGCCACCGACCCGCACCTGCGGGCCACCATCCAGCGCGAGGCCCGCGCGGCCGCCCGGCTGACCCACCCGCACGTCACCCAGGTGTACGACTACGCCGAGGCGACCCTGGCCGATGGTGTCGTCGTCCCGTACCTCGTGATGGAGCTGGTCGAGGGCCACAACCTGGCCGACCGGCTGCGCTCCGGCCCGCTGCCCTGGCCGGAGGCGGTCCGGGTGGCCGGGCACATCGCCGCCGCGTTGGCCGCCGCGCACCGCATCGGGGTGGTGCACCGCGACGTGAAGCCGGGCAACGTCATGCTCACCGACACCGGGGCCAAGGTGCTCGACTTCGGCATCGCCGCCCTCGGTGGGCTCGACAGCCAGTCCGGCGAGCCGGTGATGGGAACGCCTGCGTACTTCGCCCCGGAACGCCTCGCCGCCGGCCCACCCGACCCGGCCAGCGACGTGTACGCCCTCGGGGCGCTGCTCTACCGGATGCTCACCGGCGAGGCGCCGCTGCCCGTGCAGACCTGGGAAGACGCGATCGAGGTGCACCGGCGGGGCACGCCGGTGCCGCCGCTGCGAGTGCCCGGCCTACCCGCCGACATCGCCGAGCTGACCCTCGCCTGCCTCGCCGCCGACCCGGCCCGTCGGCCCAGCGCCGCACAGCTCGCCCGCCGGTTCGGCGCCGGCCAGCCGGTCGAGCCTCCCACCGAGCTGCTCCGGATCGTCCCGGCCGCCCACCCGCCCACCCTGATCGACCGCTCGGCCGCCCGGCCCGCGCCGGTCGTGTCCGCGCCGGTCCGACGCCGTTCGCGCCGGCCCCTGGCGCTCGCCGTCGCGGCCGGTCTCGCCGTGCTGGTCGGCCTCGGCGCGCTGCTCACCCAGGGTCTCGGCGCACCCGACACGTCCGGCCCCGGGCCGGTGGCCGCCCCGTCGTCCCCCTCCACCACGGCGCCCCCGCCCCGGACGCAGTCGCCGTCGCCGAAGCCCGCGACGTCGACCTCCCCGTCGCCCCGCCCCAGCAGCGCCGTGCCGTCGGCCGTCGGGCAGGGGTTGCCGGTCAGCTTCCGCCAGGTCAGCGACGAGTTCGACCAGGTGCTCGCCGCGGCGGTGGCCCGTGGCGACGTCGACCGCAGAACCGCCGAGGAGCTGCGCGACGACCTCGCCGACGTGAACCGACGGACCCGGGACCGCGAGCGGCGCATCGCCGACCTGCGGGACACCATCGGCGAGCTGGTGGACCGTGGCCGGCTGCCCCGGCAGACCGCCGTTCAGCTCGACGCGCTGCTGGCCCAGACCCGTGAGCTACCCGTCGATCGTGCCAACGACTGACTAGTCTCACCGGCATGACGACGACGCAGACGCACCGCCTCGCCGTACCCGGCGCTGACCTGGTCTACGACGTCCGAGGTCCACTGCCTCCGACCGGCGGGCGTCGCGCGTTGCTTCTGATCGGTCAGCCGATGGCGGCGGAGGGCTTCAGCGCGCTCGTCCCGCACCTCACGGACCGGACCGTCATCACGTACGACCCGCGCGGTCTCGGCCGCAGCACCCGGAGCGACGGTCGGTCCGACCACACGCCACAGCGGCAGGCGGCCGATCTGCACCTGCTCATCGAGGCCCTCGGCGCGGGTCCGGTGGACGTGTTCGCCAGCAGCGGAGGCGCGGTGACCGCGCTCGAACTCGTCGCGACCCACCCCGGCGACGTCGCCACGCTGGTGGCGCACGAGCCGCCGATCAACGCGGTGCTCCCCGACGACGCGGGCGCCGAGCGCGCCCGCAACGCCGTTCACGATGCGTACCAGGCGAAGGGGGCCGGGGCCGGCATGGCCGCGTTCATCGTGATGACATCGTGGCAGGGCGAGTTCACCGACACCTACTTCGCCCAGCCCGCGCCCGACCCCGCGATGTTCGGTCTGCCGACCGAGGACGACGGCAGCCGCGACGATCCGCTGCTGTCCAACAGCTCATGGGCCATCACCGACTACCGCCCCGACGCGGCCGTCCTCACTGCCGCGTCGAGCCGGATCGTGATCGCGGTCGGCGCGGAGTCGACGGGCACGTACACCGCACGGACGGCCCTCGGCATGGCGGCGCTGCTCGGCCAGGAGGCCACGGTGTTCCCGAGCCACCACGGTGGCTTCCTCGGCAGCGAGCACGGATACGCGGGCAGGCCGGAGGAGTTCGCCGCGCGGCTGCGCGAGGTTCTGGACGCCGACTGACGCCGTCGTCGATCCGGACGGCTGATCCATCCGCCGGGGTCGCTGGCATGATGGGCCGATGCGAACACGGCTGATCTTCGTGCGTCACGGTGAGTCGGTCCACCAGGTCGACGGGATCGTGGGCGGACCGCACGGGTGCCGAGGGTTGACGTCGCTCGGCCACGACCAGGCCCACCGGCTGGCCCAGCGGCTCGTCGACGACTACGCCGTCGAGGGGTCGGTGGCGGTGTACTCGTCGGTGCTGCGTCGCGCCGTCGAGACCGCGCAGCCCATCGCGGCGGCGTTCGGCGTCCGGCCGCTGGCCGACTGCGGCCTCTGCACCTGGCACACCCCGCCGTACGCCGACGGGCTGCCGGTCACCCGCTTCCGCACCGAGCACGCGGTGGCCGGTGGGGGAGTGTTCCGCCCGTTCGAGGACGGCAACGAGAGCTGGGCCGAGTTGGTCGTCCGCGTCAGCCGCGCCGTCATGGAGATCGCGCACCGGCACCGGGGCGGCACCGTGGTCCTGGTCGGCCACAGCGAGACTGTGGAGGGCGCCTTCCACGCGCTCGCCGCGCAGCCGATCTTCCGGGCGTTCGACCTGGAGGTGCCCCCGGCATCGATCAGCGAGTGGGTCACCGACCACGACACCGGCGGCTGGCCGCCGGCCCGCTGGACCCTGCGGCGCTTCGGGGACACCGCCCGAATCGGTTAGCCCTGCCCGCTGAGGATCTGCTCGCGCAGGATCTCCGCGTGCCCACAGTGCTGCGCCAACTCGCGCAGGACGTGCAGGTACATCCAGCGCAGTGGCAGCGGGCCGCGCCGGTTGCCGTGCAGCACGTCGTCCAGACCCAGCGACGCCGTCGCGCGGCGCGACGCCTCGCACGCTTCGTGGTGGGCCTGCTGGATGCTGGCGATGGTGTCGCCGTCGTCGAGGATGAACGACTCGTCCGGCGTCGCCGGGATGCCGATCTCGGCGCGTGACCGGCACGTGATCGCCTCGTCGAACCAGACCTTCTCCACGAAGGCCGCGTGCTTTACCAGACCCAGCATTGTCGTCCGGGACGGCACCAGCGAGCGTCGCGCCTGCTCCTCGGTCAGCCCGTCCAGGGCCTCGTTGAGCGCGCGGCGGTGCTCGTCGATGAAGGCCTCGATCTGCGCCTGGGCTGGCTGGTCGATGACGTCGTCGGCGAAGGTGGGCGGGAAGACGGTCATGGACCGAAGCATGTCAAGGGCGTCGCCCGGGATCAACCACGGCACGGCTCACCCGCCGAACGAGACGAGTGCGCCGCGTTCGTCGAAGACCGCCGTACCCGCCCAGGCGATCTCCCACCGGTTGCCCTCCGGGTCGGCGATGTACGCCGAGCGGCCACCCCACGAACGGTCGGTCGGCGCCGCCACGACCGTCGCCCCCACCGCGACAGCCGCCTCGAAGGCCGCGTCGACCTCCCCGCGGTCGTCGACGTTGCAGGCCAGCGTCACGCCGGACCAGCCACCGGCCGGATCGGCGACATCCGGTGCCGCCTCGGCCGCCAGCTCGGGCAGCGGGTAGAGAGCGAGCAGAACGCCTCCGAGCTGGAAGGCCGACCAGCCGTCGTCGCTGGCGGGCAGCTCCGGCCAGCCCAGGGACAGGTAGAAGGATCGCAGCCGGCCCAGGTCGCGGGCGCCCAGGGTGACCACGGACAGTCGAGCAGGGATTGCGCTCATCGCCCGATCCTGCCGCACCGGTACGACAGGAAACGGCGGCGTCCTCAGTGGATCGAGGTCGCCGCCCACTCGCCCGGTGTCGTGCCGACCCGGGCGGCCACGTCACCGTGCGGTGTCCAGATGGCCGAGCGGCCGGCCGCCTCGCGGTAACCGCCGCCGGTCGACCCGGCGAAGCTCGCCATCGCCACCCAGACCCGGTGCGTCGTGACGATCCGCTGCGCCCGCTCGTCCGGCACGGCGGCATCCCGGGCCGACTCCAGCACGCCCGCCGCGTACACGTCGATCCCCAGGGCCGCCGTCGCCCGCGCGTGGGCGGCGACCCCGGTGTCCTTGCAGACCGCCAGCCCGATCCGCCATCCGTCGACGTCGAGCACGCCCGGTGCGTCGCCCGGCCGGAACCGCTGCGGCTCCACGCCGCCCAGCCACATCTTCCGGTATGCCACCGTCACCCCGTCACCGGTCACCGCCAGCACTCCGATGTGGTCACCGGTCACCGGCGCGCCGGCCAGCGCCACCGTGCCCACCTCGGCGCACGCGTCGACAAGCGGCGTCAACCGCCGGTCGTCAATCGGCACGACCGGCCCCTGCAACTCGTACCCCGTCAGGGACAGCTCCGGGAAGACCACCACCCGGGCGCGCGCCGCGCGGACCGCGTCGGCGTGCGCCCGCGCGTTCTCCGCGACGTCCAGGGGTACGCACGGCGGCTGCGCCACCGCGAGCCGCAGCGGACCACGGGCCGGCCCGTCCGTGGCGGTCTGCGCGGTCTCCGCCTCACGGTTGACTCTCAGGATCGCTTCGTAACGTGTGGGCATGCTTCGAACGTCGCACGCCGTCCTCGCCACCGGAACCCCCGCCGCCGCGGCCGAACCGCCGCAGGGCGGGATCGTCGGGTACGTCAGCGATCTGGTGGAACGGCTCGGCGGGCCGGGGGCCGGTCTGGCGGTGGCGTTGGAGAACCTGTTTCCGCCGATCCCCAGCGAGGTCATCCTGCCGCTGGCCGGCTTCGTGGCCGCGCAGGGTCGGATCAGCCTGGTCGGCGCGATCTTCTGGACCACCCTGGGTTCGGTGCTCGGCGCGCTGGCGCTCTACCTGATCGGCGCCTCCCTTGGCCGCGACCGGATGCGTGCCATCGTGGCCCGACTGCCGCTGGTGAAGCTCAGCGACGTCGACCGGACCGAGGCGTGGTTCCTGCGGCACGGCGTGAAGGCGGTGTTCTTCGGCCGGATGATCCCGATCTTCCGAAGCCTGATCTCCATCCCGGCCGGGGTGGAGCGGATGCCGGTGCGGACCTTCCTGCTCTACACCACGCTGGGCAGCCTGATCTGGAACAGCGCCTTCGTGCTCGCCGGGTACCTGCTGGGTGACAACTGGCACCTCGTCGAGGGCTACGTCGGCACGCTCCAGAACGTGGTGATCGTCGCGTGCGTCGCGGCTGTCGCCTGGTTCGTCGGCTCGCGGGTGCTGAAGGCCCGCCGTGCCGCCCGAGACCCCGAATCGGACCCGGATCTCTCTCGCCGCGGTGCGCCCCCGGCGAGAACGCCGGATCCCGACGGTCGGGGCACCCTCTACCGGGGCGCCTCCTGGGCCTCGGACGAGCGCTAACCCGCCGCCTGCCGCGCGACGCCCCTCGGGTGGCGGACCCGATCTCGCGCGGCACCCGCAGTCGACCCGGCAGCTCTCTGATGCCAGGGGGCGGCCACCGCCGCAACGGCCATGCCCCGCCGCAGCCGTCCGACGGACAGCGGAACAGCGGAACGGGATGCCGAATGGTGCATTCTGGGCGTGATGTCCGGTTCCGACGGCGGCGGGGTGTGACCGGGTGCATTCGCGGGCCTGAATCGTGGCCGCCCCGGGGTCGTTACACACCCTGACGATCGCAGGACCACGGCCACCCCGCCCGGGAATGGCCGGCCGGACCCGGTCGTTGCAGACCCCCGAACGACCGCCGGCACCCCTTGATGGGTGCCGCACCCCAAGACCTTTCCCCGTTTGTGCAGCGCCGGACGAGGTGCTCACATCCGCGTCGCCGTTCCCCTTGGTGAGGCGGGTGTTTCCTACCCCCGAAGGAGCTACCCCCATGAACACGATCTTCCGTAAGAGCATGCTGTCCGTGGCCGGTCTCGCGTTCGCCGGTGGTGTCTTCGCCGGCCCGATCGCCCACGTCGCCGCCCCGAGCACCGACGCCCGGCCGGTCGCCGTGGTCCAGGCCGACAAGCCCGACCCGAGCAAGCTGATCCCGCACGGCACCCAGGGCGACCAGTCCCACATCGACCTGAACGACGAGCAGACCGCCAATGCCAAGGCCATCATCGCGGCCACCAAGAAGGCGGGCCTGCCCGAGCGGGCGGCGGTCATCTCGATCGCGACGAGCCTGCAGGAGTCGAAGCTGGAGAACCTGGGCCACCTCGGCGACGCCAACGACCACGACTCGCTGGGTCTGTTCCAGCAGCGCCCTTCGAGCGGTTGGGGCACGCCGGAGCAGATCACCGACCCGGAGTACTCGACGACGGCGTTCCTCAAGGGCCTGCGCCAGGTCGACGGCTGGCAGGACATGCCGCTGACCGAGGCCGCGCAGACCGTGCAGGTTTCCGCCTACCCGGACGCGTACGCCCAGTGGGAGCAGCAGGCCGCCGACCTGGTCGGCCAGTACTGGAACAGCTGACCCACCGCACGACGACCCGACCGATGGCCGGCGCCCCCGGGGCGCCGGCCATCGGCGCGTTGCTGTGCCCAGCGGGCGCGACGACGCGCCCTCGGTCGCGGCACAATGTGCCGATGGACGCCGCGCAGACCTGGCCGGAGGAGCCCGGTGTGCTCGTACTGCCCAGCGGGACGCGGGTACGAGGACGCCGCATCGCCGCGACCGCTTCGCCGGCCGACTTCGCGCTGTTGCTGGCGCCCGGTCCGGAACCGGCCTGGCCACACCGGCGGATCCGCTGGCCCGACTTCTGGGTACCGGTCGACCGAACGGACGCGCTCGACGCGCTGCGCGAGGCGCTGCGGAGGGCACACGACGGCGAACGCGTCGAGGTGGCCTGCCGGGGCGGGATCGGCCGCACCGGTACGGCGCTGGCCGCGCTGGCGATCCTCGACGGGCTACCGGCCGAGCGGGCGGTGGCCTGGGTCCGAGCCGGCTACCACCCGAAGGCGGTCGAGACACCCTGGCAGCGGCGGTGGCTACGCAACGTCGCCTGAGCACGGCACCGCCGACCCGCCAACCGCCCCCGCCGGGCGATCTTGTTGACTAGGGTCGGGCACATGAGAGCTGCTGCGCTGCTGGCGGTCACGGCGTCCGCCGTCCTGCTCGCTCCCGCGCCGGCTGTCGGCACCGCGGCTGCGGCCACGCGTACCGCTGCCGCCCCGCCGGCCGTGCGGTGTCCGCGGGCGTCGGCGCCGACGGTGTCCCGGCCGCCGCGCCCGTCGCCTCCGCCCGCCGTGCCCGAGGCTCGGGTGGTCGGCGGCGTCGCACTGGCGACCAGCGGCCTGGTCGTGCCGGCCGGCGTGGACGCCCCACCGGCGATCACTGCCACGTCGTGGCTGGTCGCGGACCTCGACTCCGGCCAGGTGCTCGGCGGCTGCGGCCCACACGAGTACGGCACCCCGGCCAGCGTCCAGAAGCTGTTGCTGGCGGCCACGATGATGCCCCGACTCGACCCCGCCCAGACGGTGACCGTCACCGCGGCGGACATGAACATCGAGCCCGGCTCGTCCGCCGTCGGTCTGGTCGAGGGTGGCCGCTACACGATCGAGACGATCTGGCTGGGGCTGCTGCTGAACTCCGGCAACGAGGCGGCGAACGCGCTGGCCCGCCTCGGCGGCGGCCCGGACGGCGCGGCCGGGGGAGTGCGCGCCATGAACGAGCAGGCGCACCACCTCGGCGCGCTCCAGACACACGCCGTCACCCCGTCCGGTCTGGACGGCAAGGGCCAGTTCACCAGCGCGTACGACCTGGCGCTGATCGCCCGGGCCTGCTTCGCGCAGCCGACGTTCCGCCGGTACGCGCTCACCGACCTGGCGACGATCCCCGCCCAGCCGGCACAGCGGACGAAGGGCTTCCAGATCCAGAACGAGAACCAGCTCATCTACCGGTACCCGGGCGCGTTGGGCGGCAAGACGGGCTTCACCGACCTGGCGCGGCACACGTACGTCGGTGCGGCGCAACGCAACGGTCGCCGGCTGGTGGTGACGTTGCTGGGTGCCGAGCCGACGCCGAAGCGGGGCTGGGAGCAGGGCGCGGCCCTGTTGGACTGGGGTTTCTCGCTGCCCCGCGACGCCGGCGTCGGTCGCCTGGTCGATCCGGGAGAGCTGACCGCCCCGCCGTCGGCCACCCCGTCCGTGCTGGCCGCGCCCGGTCCGCCCCGCCCGGCGGCGGCCAGCGGTCCGGCGCACACCGGTTCCGGCTGGCTCTGGTCGGTCTCCGCGCTCAGCGGCGCGGGGGTGCTGGTGCTACTGGGCGGGCTGCTGTGGCACCGCCGCCGCCGGTTGTCCTGACGGGTCGGCAACCGGCCGGGGCGATCGACAACCGGCTCCGGCATCCATAGACTCCGGTCTTTCTGGCAGCGCGAGTCCCAGGAGGATCCCTGTGTCGAGTGAACGCGAAACGCCCTCCGGCGCGGCGGCACCCCGCCCGTCGGTACGTGCGCTGACCCGCCTCGCGGGCGTGACGGCGATCGCCGCGGCGCTGGTCGTCGGCTCTTCGGTCACCGCGCTGGCCGCGCCGGGCGCGACCGTCGACGCGTCCGGCGTCGCCAGCGTGGCGCACGCTCCGGCGCCGCCCGCCGCTGACCGTCCGCCGCGCACCACGCACGGCCCGTGCGCATACACCGAGACGCCCGACGAGCCGGCCGCCCGGCCCGTGCCGCTGCCACCCGACCCGCGCCGCACGCCGGACCGGGGCACCGTCCGCGTGACGCTCTCCACCAACCAGGGGCCGATCGGGTTGACCCTGGACCGGGCCGCCGCGCCGTGCACGGTGCAGAGCTTCCTGCACCTGGTCGGTAAGCGGTTCTACGACCGCACCCCGTGTCACCGGCTCACCGCGTACCCCACGCTGAGCGTGTTGCAGTGCGGCGACCCGTCCGGCACCGGCGAGGGCGGACCGGGCTACCGGTACCGCGACGAGCTGCCCACCGACCTACCGCCCGCGCCCACCGACCCGACCGGCGTACGCCGGCTCTACGCGCGGGGCGTGCTGGCGATGGCCAACGCCGGTCCGGACACCAACGGCAGCCAGTTCTTCCTGGTGTACGCCGACTCGGCGCTGCGCCCCAACTACACGATCTTCGGAACGGTCGACGCGGCCGGGCTGGACACGCTGGACCGGATCGCCGCCGGAGGCGTCGCGCCCACGGCCGAGGATCCCGCGCCGGTCGACGGCGCACCCGCGCTGCCGGTGACCATCTGTCGGGCCGTACGCGCACACCACCACTGATCCGCTGCGCGCGGTGGGCGGCGAGGGCCGCTCACCGCGACGCCGGTTGCCGGAATTTCCGGGAGCCCGACCGGTAGCGGCGGAACCGGGTATCCGACCCGGTTCAGGCCGTTGGGACGACGAGGGTCACCCGGTCGACCGCGCGGTGGTGCTGTCCCGGACGACCAGTTCGGTGGCGAGTTCCACCCGGGGGGAGTCGATGCCCTCACCCTGGGCCAGCCGCAGTACCGTCCGCGCCGCGAGGCGGCCCATCTCCACCAGGGGCTGCCGGACGGTGGTCAGCGGCGGGGACGCCCAGCGGGCCTCCGGCAGGTCGTCGAATCCCACCACGCTGACGTCGTCGGGAACCCGCAGCCCTCGGCGGCGGATGGCCTCGTAGACGCCGAACGCCATCTGGTCGCTGGCCGCGAAGATGCCGGTCGGCGGATCGGCCAGGTCGAGCAGCGCCGTGCCGCCCGCGAAGCCGGAGGCGTGGTAGAAGTCGCCCGGGTAGATCAGCGCGTCGTCCACCGGCACTCCGGCGGCCTCCAGCCCGGCCCGGTAGCCGTCGAGGCGGGCCCGACTGCACAGCAGATGTGTCGGTCCGGCCACGAATCCGATCCGGCGGTGGCCGACCGCCAGCAGGTGCTCGGTCGCGGCGAGCCCGCCCGCCCAGTTGGTGGCGCCGATGGTCGGCACATCCATGGACGGCACGCCGGCCGGGTCGACGACCACCACCGGCACGTTGAGGCGGCGTAGCTGTGCGTGCAGCGGCGGGCTCAGGTGCGACGTCACGAAGATGACCCCGTCGGTGGCCCGGGTGCGCAGGTTCTGCAACCACTGCCGGGCCGCGGTGGGCTGCCGGTGGATCGCGGAGACGACGGTGCCGACACCCGCGCCGTGCCCGACGTCCTCGACGCCCCGGATGATCTCCACCGCCCAGGGGCTGTCCAGGTCGTTGAAGACCAGGTCGACGAGGCCCGCGCGGCGGACGCTGCGGCTGCTGCGCCGTCGGTAGCCGTGGTGGCGCAACAACTCCTCGACGCGTTCCCGGGTGTCCGGGGCCACATCGGACCGGCCGTTGAGCACCCGTGACACGGTCGGCACCGAGACGCCGGCCTCCCGTGCGATCGCGGTGATGGTCACCCTGCGTCCGTCGTCCGCGTCCACCCGTGTCTCCTTCACCGCTCCGGGAGGGGCCACCGCCCGCGTCGCCCGTCCCGTGTCCCGGAACGGCGCGCCCGCTCCTCGGGTCATCTTGCCTCACCGAGGGGGGTTGACGACACGCCAGGTCGGTCATAGCGTTCGGCAGAGTTGCGGAAATGTTCCGGTAATTTGTCGGATGCGTCTCGCCGTACCGTCCCGCGTGACAGACAAGGACGCCATGTACACGGACCTGCCCGAGGAGCAGCTACGCGAGTACCGCGGCGTGGTGCGCGAGCCCGCCGACTTCGACGATTTCTGGGCGCGCACTCTGGTGCAGGCGCGCGAGGCGGCGTGGCCGGTCCGGCTCGAACCCGTGGTGACCGGTCTGACCGCCATCGACGTGTACGACGTGACGTTCCCCGGCTTCGCCGGACAGCCCGTACGGGCCTGGCTCCGGGTTCCCCACGGCACCGGCACCGCCCTGCCGACCGTCGTGCAGTACGTGGGCTACGGCGGCGGGCGCGGGCACCCACTGGAGAACCTGCTCTGGGCGACCGCCGGGTTCACCCACCTACAGATGGATACCCGTGGGCAGGGTTCCGGCTGGAGCCGGGGCGACACCGCGGACCTGGGCGCGACAGGCGCGCAGGCGCCCGGCGTGGCGACGCGGGGCATCGCCGACCCACGCACGTACTACTACCGACGGTTGATCACCGACGCGGTACGGGCCGTGGACGCCGCCCGTACCCTGCCCATGGTCGACCCGACCCGACTGGCGGTGCTCGGGCACAGCCAGGGCGGGGCCATGGCGCTGGCGGCCGGCGCGTTGGCGCCCGGTGTGCGGGCGGTGGTGGCCCTCGTGCCGTTCCTGTGCGACATCCCCCGCGCCGTGGTGGTCACCGACGCGCACCCGTACCGGGAGATCCGTGACTACCTGGCGATCCACCGCGACGCCGAGGAACGGACGCTGACGACCCTGTCGTACGTCGACGGGGTCAACTTCGCGCGGCGCTGTCGCCGGCCCACCCGCTACTCGGTGGCGTTGATGGACGACATTGTGCCGCCCTCGGGTGTCTACGCCGCCCACAACTCGCACGCCGGGCCGACGGAGCTGTCGGTGTGGCGCTACAACGGCCACGAGGCCGGGGGTATCGACGACGACGAGGCGGCCCTGCGCTTCCTCGCCGCGCAGTTGGTCGAGACGCCCGAGGCGACGAAGACCGCCGTCCACCCGGTTCCGCTGACGCCCGGCGCGTGAGCGGACCCGCTGAACCAGCGCGGGACGCGCCGACCGACCTGCCGCGCGTCACCGACCGGCTTTGGTAGACAGGACCTGTGCGCAGGTCAGGACGATTGGGTGGCGTGGCCGTGCTCGCGCTCGCCGCGGCGCTCGGCGGCTGCTCCTCGCCGCCACGCCCCACGCCGACGGTCGCCACCCCGGTCTCGGCGAGCCCTCGACCGACGCCTGACGGCCCTACCACCCGCCCGAGCGCGACCCCGCCGACCGCGACCCCGCCGCGCGCGGGTGGGTTGCCGCGCTTCGTGGTGCTGACCGACGTCGACCCGCGCATCCACGTCGACATCCGGTACGCCACGGCGCACAACTTCGTGGGCCGGCCGATCGCCGGCTACCGCGAACCGCTGTGCCTGCTCACCCGGTCGGCGGCCGAGGCGCTGCGCCGGGTCCAGGACGCCGCGCTCGCCGGGGGCCACAGCCTCAAGGTGTACGACTGCTACCGCCCGAAACCGGCGGTAGCCGACTTCGTCGCCTGGGCGAAGCGTCCCGGTGAGCAGCAGACCAAGGCCGAGTTCTACCCGCACCTGGCGAAGAACCGGCTCTTCGCCGACGGCTACATCGGCGCGCCGACCGCGCACAGCCGGGGCAGCACGATGGACCTGACCCTCGTCGACGAGCCCGCCGCCAGCCAGCCCCCGTACCGGCCCGGCCAGTCGCTGGTGGCCTGCACCGCGCCGCGCTCGCAACGCTTCCCGGACAACAGCATCGACATGGGTACGGGCTTCGACTGCTTCGACGCCCGAGCGCACACCGACGACTCCCGGATCACCGGGACCGCCCGGGACAACCGGCGGTTGCTGCGGCGGCTGATGACCGACGCCGGATTCGTCAACTACGACCGGGAGTGGTGGCACTACCGCCTGCGTGACGAGCCGTACCCGGACACGTTCTTCGCCGCGCCGGTCGCCCGTTCGTCGGTCGGCTGAGTCCCGGCGGTCAGGTCCAGTAGAGGACACGGCAGGCGGGTATCCGCGCGGCCAGCTCGTCGGTGAACCACCGTCGCAGCTCGACCATGGTGTCCCGGGGGTAGACGTACTTCACCGCGCCGAATTTGCCGTGCTTGCGGCTGCGCGCCGCCACGTCCATCTCCAACCGGGTACGCGGGTACCAGCCGAGCAGCACCTCCCGGCTGCCGGGCGTGAACCGGTGGGTGATCAGCTCGGCGGTCAGGTCCAGCTCCGGTACCCCGTCGACCGCCGCGCGGACCTGGTCCAGCAGGTCGCCGTACGCCTCGCGCCAGTCGGGCAGCGCGATGATGGGCGCGATGGTCAGCCCGACGGGATAGCCGTCGAGCGCGAGCCGGCGCAGGGCGGCGAGCCGGTCCGGCACGCGGGCGGTGCCGCCCTCGAACCGCTGGCTGACCGGCGCGCAGTTGACGCTGAACCGGACCCGGGTGCGCCCGTGGTGGGGCAGGCCGACGAAGCTGTCCACGTCGGCGTACTTGGTGGTCCAGCGCAACTGCACGGGGGCGTCCCAGTCGGCGAAGTGCCGCACCGCCCGTTCCCAACTGCCGGTCAGGTGCTCCAGCGCCAGGGGGTCGGTGTAGCAGGACGCCTCGAACGTGGTGCCCTCGTCGGCGCGACGCGCGTCGCGGCTCGTCACCGTGCCACGCCCGGCGTACGGAGTCAGTCCGGCGAGGATGTCGTCGAGGTCCGCGTACACCCGGGTCACCGGCGGGCCGGAGAGCGATCCGGCCAGATAGCAGTACTGGCAGTGCGCGGGGCAGCCCTCGGCGAGGTCGACCCGCCAGTCGGCGCTGGGCGCGATGGGTTGCAGGTCGCGCCGGGACGGCGGGCTCACCACGATCGCCATGGTCGCCTTGGCTCGGGCGTACGTCTCGCGGTCGGTCTGCCCGCGTACTCCGCTGAGTCGGTTGGAGCGGAGCCGTTCCACCTCGATGCCGAGCGCCTGCACCCGGTCGACGATTCGCTGTCCGTGTGGGTGGTCCAGGGCGGCGGAGGTGGCCACCACCCGACCCGGCGTCCACCGACGCGCGGGTCGCGCCGCCGGAGCGAGGGCGGCCAGGTCGCGGATTGGCACCCGCTCGCCGCTGGCGTCGTGCGGCGCGGCGGGTACGTCCACGGCCAGCGGCGTGTCGACGTCGACGGCATCCGGGCTGGTCATCGGGCCGGAGTACCCGTTGCCGCAGGAATCCCACCCGATCGCCGTCCTGGCGATTGACGCCGGACGTCGGGAACGCATAATCTTTCGTCTATCTGTAAACCTTGTGAACAGATATACGTCTGACGCGGCGGCGCGCGTCCCGACCGAAGGGACGATCAGGTGATCGCAGAACTCTCCGTTCGTACCAGAAGGATCTTGTCCGTGTTCGTCGCCCTCGTCGTGGCCGTGAGCGCCGGCGTCGGCCTCGGCGTCGCGCGCAGCGCGCAGGCCGCGCCGACGTTCAAGGTCCTGGCCTTCTACAACGGCACCTGGGACGACGCGCACATCGACTTCATCAAGGACGCACGCGCCTGGTTCCCGCAGGCCGCCGCGCAGTACGGCTTCTCCTGGGAGGCCACCAACAACTGGAGTCTGCTGAACGCGTCCAACCTGGCCCAGTACAAGGTCGTCATGTTCCTGGACGACGCGCCGCCCGCCGCCCAGCGCCCCGCCTTCCAGCAGTACATGCAGAACGGCGGCGCGTGGATGGGCTTCCACGTGAGCGCGTGGACCGACAACCCGTCGAGCTGGAGCTGGTACTACAACACGTTCCTCGGCTCGGGCTCGTTCCGAACCAACACCTGGCTCCCGACCCGGGTCACCATGCGCGTCGACAACCGCACCCACGCGGCCACCCGGAACCTGCCGGCGACGTTCTCGTCGTCGTTCAGCGAGTGGTACTCGTGGAGCAACGACCTGCGGCAGAACTCCAACATCGACATCCTGGCCTCGGTCGACCCGTCGAGCTTCCCGGTCGGCACCGACCCCAACCAGTCCTGGTACAGCGGCTACTACCCGCTGGTCTGGAGCAATCGGCAGTACAAGATGATCTACGCCAACTTCGGGCACAACAGGATGGACTACGGCACCAAGACCGGCCTGTCGTCCACCTTCGACAGCGCCCAGCAGAACAAGCTGCTGATCGACGGGCTGCACTGGCTCGCCGGCGTCGGCACGTCGCCGACCCCGACCCCAACCCCGACGCCCACCCCGACCGGCAGCGCGGGCCCGATCTCGCCGACCGCCTGGCACACCGTCGTCAACCGGGGCAGCGGCAAGTGCGTGGACGCGCGGGCCGCCGGCACCGCGAACGGCACCGCGATCCAGCAGTACGCCTGCAACAACAGCACCGCCCAGCAGTACCAGTTCGTCCCGACCAGCGACGGCTACCTGCGGGTCAACAACCGCAACAACAGCGCGCAGGTGCTCGACGTGACCGACCGGTCGACCGCCGACTCGGCCCCCATCCAGCTCTGGTCCTACAGCGGCGGCGTCAACCAGCAGTGGCGCGCGGAGTCCGAGGGCGGTGGCTACTACCGCCTGGTCAACCGCAGCAGCGGCAAGTGCCTGGACGTGCCGGCAGCATCGACGGCGGACAGCGTCCAGCTCATCCAGTACACCTGCAACGGCACCGCGGCGCAGTCGTTCCGGCTGGTGTCCACGTCGTAGGTCCGCTATAGCCTCGCGGCCATGGCGCTTCGGCTCCGTCACCGCCACCCTCACCGACGGTGCCGGAGCCGAAGACGACTGGTACCGCGCAGGCCGGCCTCAGCGAGTGGCTGGACGCGCTGCCCGGTCGGGTCTTCGCCGACATCGCCATCCGCCTGTTCCAGGTCGAGGTCGACGGGCACGTGTTCGGGTTGGTCGACTGGTCCGAGGAGTACGACGGCGACGACCACGCGGAGTTCCTCCCCGACGACCTCGCGTTCGACCCGCCGTGGGACGGCTACTACGACACCTGAGCGGGCGTCTCGTCGAAGGCCGGGCCCGGCGGGTCGCGTGCTGTGTTGTGCCCCTGTCGAGCTGCCCCAGAAATGGGGCGCGCTCCGCACCTTCGCGGGCGTCTCGTCGAAGGCCGGGCCCGGCGGGTCGCGTGCTGTGTTGTGTCCCTGTCGAGCTGCCCCAGAAATGGGGCGCGCTCCGCGCAGCCGGGGCGGCGCCCGTCTCGGTGCCGGGCTGCTTGGTGAGCGCCGCTGTGCGTGCCGGGCCCGGTGTGCTTGCCGAGCGCCGCTGTGCGTGCCGGGCGCCGGCTGCTTGGTGAGCCCGCCCGGTGGACTGGCTGCCGGCGGGGAGCGTGAGCGCCGCCCGCTGAATGCCGCCCCATATCTGGGGCAGCTCGACAGGCTCTGCGGGTGACAGGCACGGCAGGCACGGCAGGCACGGCAGGCCCGCCAGGCACGCCAGGCACGCCAGGCACGCCGCTGCCGCGCCGATGGGGATATCCATTGCGGACGTGCCGTCGCCCTCGTACTGTCACCGGTGCAAGGTCGAGAGCAACCACCAGAGCAACCACGAGGGGAGTACGCCGTGTCGCAACGCGTCCACACCGACGCCGCCCGGCGTCTGCTTCCTGCCGGCGGTTATCTGCTCACCCCAGCCACGACCACTGCCGGTAACCCCTTGCGGGGCACCGGGCCGGGGTGGCGCGCCTGACGCCGACGCTGACGCGTCCGCCGGCCGCCCCTCCCCACCGGGATCGGGCGGCCTTCTTGTGTCCCCGTCCCGCCGCCGTACCGCCGCCGGCCGGCGCATGATCGATATCGGTCACCCGCACGACAGAAGGAGACCATCATGGGATTCACCCCGCTCGCCGGGACCCGGGCGCCGGTCCGGGTCTGGACCGACCCGTACGCCATCGAGCCGCAGGCCGCGAAGCAGCTGCGGAACATCGGCGCGCTGCCCTGGGTGCAGGGTGTCGCCGTGATGCCGGACGTGCACTTCGGCAAGGGCGCGACGGTCGGCTCGGTGATCGCCATGCGACAGGCCGTCTCGCCGGCAGCCGTCGGCGTCGACATCGGTTGCGGCATGTCGGCGGTGCGCACGTCGCTGACCGCCGTCGACCTGCCCGACGACCTGGGCGGGCTGCGGTCCGCGATCGAGGCCACCATCCCGGTCGGCTTCGCCCAGCGGCCCGAGGCCGTCAACACGCGTCGGGTCCGTGGGCTTGAGCAGGCCGGCTGGGACGACTTCTGGGTTCGCTTCGCCGGTCTGGACCCTCGGGTGGCGCCGCTCGAGACGCGGGCACAGCGGCAGCTCGGGACGCTCGGCGGCGGTAACCACTTCATCGAGGTCTGCCTCGAGCAGGGCGGCGACGACGAGGGCCGGGTCTGGCTGATGCTGCACTCGGGGTCCCGCAACATCGGCAAGGAACTGGCCGAGCGGCACATCGGCGTGGCCCGGCGGCTGCCGCACAACGCCGACCTGCCCGACCGGGACCTCGCCGTGTTCCTCGCCGGCACGCCGGAGATGGACGCGTACCGGCGGGACCTGTGGTGGGCGCAGGAGTACGCGCGGCGCAACCGGGCCGTCATGCTGGCGCTGCTCTGCAATGTGGTGCGCGAGCAGTTCCCGCAGGTCGGCTACGACGAGCCGATCTCCTGCCACCACAACTACGTCTCCGAGGAGAGCTACGACGGCGTCGACGTGCTGGTCACCCGCAAGGGCGCCATCCGGGCCGGCCGGGGTGACCTGGGCATCATCCCCGGGTCGATGGGGACCGGGTCGTACATCGTGCGGGGCCGGGGTAACCCGGACGCGTACTGCTCGGCGTCGCACGGTGCCGGGCGGCGGATGTCGCGGGCGCAGGCGAAGCGGACGTTCAGCACCGCCGACCTGGCCGCGCAGACCGCGGGCGTGGAGTGCCGCAAGGATGCCGGGGTGGTCGACGAGATCCCCGGCGCGTACAAGGACATCACCGCCGTGATGGCGCAGCAGGAAGACCTGGTGGAGGTGGTCGCGCACCTCAAGCAGGTCGTCTGCGTCAAGGGCTGACGAGGGTACGCGCGGGCCGGGAGGACCGGCCCGCGCGTCCTCCTCAGAAGCCGACGAAGACCCGACGCAGGTCGTCCAGGGTCACCGGGCCGTTCACCTGCACACTGTCCGGCGTGTAGCGGGACCCGAGCCGGCCGACCACCAGCCGCAGCCACGCCTCGGCCGGCAGGGACAACTCGCCGTCGGGCTGCTCCGGCGCGTCGGTGAGCGTGATCGGCTCGCCCAGCCGCAGCCCGAACGTCCGCTCCGGGTCCCGCAGCCGTACCAGCAGGGTCGCCTCGCGGCCGGCCAGCTCCTTGGGTCGGCTGGTCCAGCTCAGCATGCCGCCGATCTGATCGAGGAGCAGCGGCACCGCCTCCGGCGTCACCGCCGCGAACGGGTTGAACGCCACCTCGGCGTCCCACTGGTGAAAAGCGAACTCGCTGAGTCGGAACCGGGCGGCGGTGGCGACATCGACCGGCTCGGGCAGGAAGCCGAGGTTGATCCGCAGCGTCTCGCGGGTCTCGGCGTCCAGCGCCTCGTACGCCTCGACCAGACGCTCGTTGGACGCCAGGAAGCCGGCGGCGTGCTCCTCGGGGGACATGGCGTCCCAGCGCTGCCACACGCTGCGGTTGAAGTCGCCGTCCGGGGTGGGCGTGCCCTCGATGGAGGCGTTCAGGCCCGCGAGGCCGATCTCGGCGCCGCTGCCCAGGTGGCTGAGCACCTGGGAGACCTGCCATTCGCTGGCCCCGGAGGGCTGGCGCAGGTCGTCGTCCTTCAGGTCGCGCACGAGTGCGGCGAGCTCCTCGTGGCCCGCCCGTAGTGCGTGGATGATCTGGTCGGCAGCCGTGGACATGTGTCTCCTCAACGGATCTTCGACGATGGTCGGGACGCTACCCGACTCATCCCATGTGCACGGCGTTGCCGGCCGGGATGTCTTCCTTGCGCACCTTCACCAGGACCAGGGTGACCAGCCCGGCGAGCACGATCAGGACCGCGCCCCAGGCGAACGCGACGCGGTACCCGTGCACCAGCGCCTCCACCTGCGTCGCCGGGTTCGGCGCCCGGCCGACCAGGTACGCGGTGACCGCGCTGGTGTAGAAGGTGTTCAGCAGCGCGGTGCCGAGTGAGCCACCGACCTGCTGGGTGGCGTTGAGCGTCGCGCTGGCTGCGCCGGCGTCGTGCTCCGGCACCCCGACCAGCGCGAGGCTGGAGAGCGGGACGAAGGTGAAGCCGAGCCCCAGGCCCAGGATGACCTGGGCGGGCAGCAGGTGGGTGAGGAACGAGGTGTCGACGTCGATCTGGGTCAGCACCAGCATGCCTGCGGCGGCGAGCACCGCACCGGCGACCATCAGCGGCTTGGCGCCCAGTCGCGGCATGAGCTGGCTGGCGCCACCGGCGGCGATCAGCACACCGGCGGTGACCGGCAGCGACGCGAGGCCGGCCTCCAGGGGCTTGTACTGAAGGACCACCTGGAAGTAGAAGGTCAGGAAGAGGAACGCCCCGAACAGGCCCGCGCCGATCAGCGTCGAGGTGAGGTACGCCCCGCCCCGGTTGCGGTCCAGGATGATCCGCAGCGGCAGCAGCGGGTGGTTGGTGCGCAGCTCGATCACCACGAAGGCGGCCAGCAGCACCACACCGGCGGCGATGAAGCCGAGCGTGGCGGTCGCGTCCCAACCGTCCTCGGCGGCCTTGGTGAAGCCGTAGACGAGGGAGACCAGGCCGGCGGTGACGACGACCGCGCCGGGCACGTCGTAGCGGGTGTTGCCGTGCGCCCGGCTCTCCGGCACGAGCGGGAGGGCGAAGGCGATCGCGACGGCGGCGACCGGGATGTTGACCAGCAGGCACCAGCGCCAGTCGGCGTACTCGGTCAGCACCCCGCCGAGCAGCAGCCCGACGGCGGAGCCGCCACCGGCGATCGCGCCGTACACGGCGAACGCCTTGGCGCGCTCGGTGGCCTCGGTGAACAGCACGGTGAGCAGCGCCAGCGCGGCCGGCGCGAGCAGCGCGCCGAACGCGCCCTGCAACGCGCGGGCGGCGAAGAGCATCCCACCGGTGGTGGCGAGGCCACCCAGCGCGGAGGCCAGCGCGAAACCGGTCATGCCGACGATGAAGGTGCGCTTGCGCCCCCAGTAGTCGGCGATCCGGCCGCCGAGCAGGAGCAGACCGCCGAAGGCCAGCGTGTAGGCGGTGATCACCCACTGCCGGTTCGCGTCGGTGATGCCCAGGTCGGCCTGGGCCTGGGGGAGCGCGATGTTCACGATGGTGGCGTCGAGGACGACCATCAGCTGCGAGACCGCGATGACCCCCAGGGCGATCCAGCGCCGCGGGTGCGGGGCGCCTGTCGACGTTCCGGCGCCGGGGGCGCCGGGGGAGGTCGAGGTGGTTCCGGGCATGGTGAAGCCTTCCGTGGTGCGGATGTTGATGGATCAGGCCTGGGACGGGCGGTCGTGGCGGTAGGTCAGGACCGGGATCAGCACCTGGTCGACGACCTGGGTGAGGAACGCGTCGTCGGCGGGTAGACCGTGCGCGACGAGTCGGGACATGAGGAGCGCGGGCGCGAGATCGTGGAACAGGTCCCGTTCGCCGGCCTCCGGGGGGATCTCCCCACGGGCGGCGGCGCGGACGAGGACGGCGGTGCTGGCCACCCGACCGGCGGGCAGCACCTGGTGGCGTACCAGACGTTCCAGCTCCGGACTGGTCCGCATGGCGAAGGTCAGCGCCTGCATCAGGTCGCAGTCGGCGACGCAGATGGCGGCGGTGGCCCGGAGCAGCTCGAGCAGGTCACCCCGCAGCGAGCCGGTGTCGGGTGGGTTGAGCACGCCGACCTGGCGATCGCTCAGGGCGGCGACGACCAGCTCGGCCTTGCCGTCCCACCGCCGGTAGATGGTGGCCTTGCTCACGTGGGCGCGGGCGGCCACGGCGTCGATGGTCATCCGGTCGTAGCCGACTTCGCGCAGCAGGTCGATCACCACGCTGAACAGGTCGGTGCTCGTGCACCGGGCCGACCGTGCGGCCGGCACGCCGACGCCCGCGCTCACCTGCTGACCCTCAAGCACTGGCACCCCCCGTGAAACGATGTCGTACTGACCATAGTTCGCTCGGGACCGTTCCTGCAGGCTTTTATGAGGTGCGTCGCATCGAGCGAGCGAAACGGTGACGTTTCGCGCTCAGCTGTCGGGCGGCGCGAGGAGCACCGGCACGGTCACGGTGTTGATCCGTGTGCCGTCGCGGGCCGACACCTCGTACACCTCGATGGTGCCGTGCTGCTCCCTGGTCGTACGCCAGTTCACCACCACCCGGTAGTCGCCCCGGCAGCCACTGCCGCAGCTCGCCGTGGCGAAGGCGGCGGCCACCTGGCGGCCGGCGTCGTCCAGCACTCGGACGCTCACCGTGGCCTCGAACACGTCCGCCGTGCCGCTGACGGTGAGCGGGGAGGTGACCTTCTCGCCGACGCTCGGTCCGGTGACCACGATCGGCGCGAGCAGTCCGGGATAGTCGGCCCGACCGACCGGTGCGCCGCCACCGGCGAAGCGGACCCGCCGGACGGTGGGGAACTGGGTGAGCGTCCACACCACCTGCGCCTCGCGCAGCCGCCGACGGTCCGCCGGGTCGTCGGCGGACGGGACGGGGCCGAGGGTCGCCACCCCGTCGGCGATCCGGGTGACCTCGACGCCGGCCGGCAGCAGGGTCACCATCCCCGTGGCGGCCTCGGCCGGCGTCGGTCCGGCGGACAGCTCACTCAGGGCGAGCCGGGACGTCGCGACGGTGGCCGGTCGGGTGCGCCGGGTGGGCACGAGTCGACCGGAGCGGACGTACCACAGCTCGATCGTCACCGTCTCCGGCCGCCGGGTCCCGGTGACCGTCGGCGTCGGCGGACGCGGCGGGGTGCCGGTGGCCTGCGGCGTCGGCGGCGTCGATGCGGCCGGCGCGGTCGTGGCGGGCGCGACGGTCGGCGGTGAAGTGCTGGGCGGCGGTGCGGTCGGCGCCGCGCCCAGGGCGCCGGAGCGGGGGGTGCCGCAGCCGCCGAGGACGAGCGCGGCGACCAGTGCCACGCCTGCCGCGCGTGCCCCGTCACGGCCGCTCATCCCGCACCCCCTCCCGCGCGCCGCCGTCCGGCTCCCGCGCGGGCAGTTCCAGGCGGAACCGCGTGCCGACACCCGGCGCGCTGCGCACGCTCAGCACCCCGCCCAGCACCGCCGCGTGTTCCCGGGCGATCGCCAGACCGAGGCCGCTGCCCGAGGCCGAGCGCGCGGCGTCGACCTTGTGGAACCGGTCGAACACCAGCGGCAGGTGCGCGTCCGGGATGCCGGGTCCCTGGTCGGCCACCTCGAACACGACGCCACGGCCCGCCGCGCGCACGCTCGCGGAGATCTCACCACCGCCGTGCTCGACCGCGTTGGCGACCAGGTTGGCCAGGACACGCTCCAGATGGCGAGGGTCCGTACGCAGCGCGACGGGATCGCCGGTGACCAGCACCCGGTCCGACCAGCCGCGCGCCGCGACGATCGCGCGTAACAGCGCCAGCGCGTCCACCGGCTCGACGCTCGGGCGGTCCCGCCCGGCGTCCAGCCGCGAGATCTCCATCAGGTCCTCGACCAGGCGGCGCAGCCGGACCACGTCCCCGACGAGCAGCCGTGCGGCCGGCCGGGCGTCGTCGGGCAGCCGGTCCAGCTGCTCGCGCAGCAGCGAGGCCGCCGCCACCAGGGCGGTCACCGGGGTACGCAGCTCGTGCGCGACGTCGGCGGTGAACCGCCGTTCCCGGGCCTGCGCGGCCGACAGGGCGGCGATCTTCGCCTCCAGCGCCTCGGCCATCTCGTTGAACGACGCCGCCCACGCGCTGAACTCGTCCCGCCCGCGTACCGGCAGACGGGTGGCGAGCAGCCCTTCGGTGAGCGCGCGGGCGGCGCGGCTGGCCCGGCCCACCGGCTCCAGGGTGCGGCGGGCCAGGAGGTTGCCCACCGCGGCGGCGACCAGGACGACCACCACCCAGCCGGCCAGCAGCGCGGCGTACACCTGGTTCAGGTCGGCCGCGATGTCGTCCTCCACGGTGATCACGTACAGCTCAGCGGTCGAACCGGGGATACGCCCGCCGACCACGAGCAGCCGAGGGCGCTGCGCCGACGTCGACCGCTGGTACGCGAGCTGCCCGTCCGCGACCGACGCCCGCAGGCGCGCGCCCAGGGTGGGGGCGTACCCGGGGTGGGAGGGACGGGTGACGCCGTCGACGAGGATCACGTGCCGACCGCTGCCCTCGAAGCTGGTGAGCAGTTCGGCGTCGCGCTGTTCGGTCAACGGCGGGAACTGTCCGGCGAGCACGAGCTGGTAGCGGGCGTCGGCGGCGGCCTGGCGCAGCGACGCGTCCCACCAGGACTGCCGCAGCAGCAGCCCGGTCCCGCCGGCGAGCAGTCCGGCGGACACCCCGGCGACCAGCACGAACGCGATCGTCAGTCGGTGCCGCAGCCGGCCGGGCGGCACCGGGCGTACGGCCATCGCCGACCTCCCGTCAACCGCCGGACAGTTTGTAGCCCGCGCCGCGTACCGTGCGGATGCGTCGCGGGTGCGCCGGATCGTCCTCGACCTTCGCGCGCAGCCTCT
The DNA here is from genome assembly GCF_044454415.1 of Micromonospora sp. NPDC051543. NCBI lineage: Bacteria > Bacillati > Actinomycetota > Actinomycetes > Micromonosporales > Micromonosporaceae > Micromonospora > Micromonospora sp. NPDC051543. The sequence goes on along the minus strand of NZ_JBITDT010000003.1, from coordinate 208,578 downwards.
GCACCGCCACGTCGACGAGCCGTGAGTCACCCAGGAAGCGGTGGTTCCAGACCAGGTCCAGCAACAGGTCCCGGGTGAAGACCTGGCCGGGGCGTCGGGCCAGCTCCAGCAGGAGCCGGAACTCGGTCGCGGTCAGCTCCACCTCCCGGCCGTCGCGGCGTACCACGAATGCGCCCGGGTCGATCTCCAGGTCGCCGACGGCGATGGTGCGCGACGGCGTCGGCGCGCTCACCCGCCGCAGCACCGAGCGGACCCGGGCCACCAGCTCCGGCAGGTCGAAGGGCTTGCGCAGGTAGTCGTCCGCGCCGCACTCCAGGCCGACCACCACGTCGAGGGTGTCGGTGCGCGCGGTCAGCATGAGGATCGGCACCTGGCTGGTGCGCCGGATCTCCCGGCACACCTCCAGGCCGTCCAGTTCGGGCAGCATGACGTCGAGCACGATCAGGTCGACCGGGTGCGCTCGCCAGGTCACGAGCGCCGCTCGTCCGTCGGTGGCGGTGTCGACCCGGAAGCCGGCGCGGCGCAGACCGAGGGCGGTGACCTCCCGGATGGAGACGTCGTCCTCGACCACCAGTACGCGGCCCTCCATCAGTCGAGGGTAGACCCGTGACCACTGTGCGTAACCCTGGCGGAACGGTCGTCATCGGCGGCCGGTCGGGTCCTCATCTGAGCACCGTCCACCCGCTACGGTCAGGTGCCTCCGGGCATCCCCCTCACACGAAAGGGCACGACGTGCAACGTCATGGCTGCGTGATCCGACTCCGCCCCGAGCAGCGGGAGACCTACCTGCGGTTACACGCCGCCGTCTGGCCAAGCGTCGAGCAGACGCTGCGCGAGGCGAACTTCCGCAACTACACGATCTTCCTCCACGACGACCTGCTCTTCGGCTACTACGAGTACGTCGGCGACGACTACGAGGCCGACCTGCGGCTGATCGCCGCGGACCCGCAGACCCAGGAGTGGTGGAAGCTGACCGACCCGTGCCAGGAGTCGCTGGCCGAGCCCGGCTCGGGGGACTGGTGGGCCCCGATGCGCGAGGTCTGGCACCTGGCCGACGAGGCGGGCCCGCAGGGCTAGCCGGTCGACGCCGGCCGGCTTCCGCCTGGATCATGGCGGAGGCCGACCGGCGGCGGTCACCACTGGTGGGCGACGTCGAGCACGATCCGACTGTGGGTGCCCGGACCGGCCAGCACGACGGCGCGGAACGGCAGCCGGGCCCGTACGCCGACGGCGAAGGTGGTGTAGCCCTCGAAGCTGCCGCCGAACACGACGTCGCGCAGCGTCGGGTAGCGCAGCAGGTTCGTGACGTGCGTGCCGACCGGGTACGGCACCGTGCCGAGGTGGTCGGCGTCGTACGCCGGTGCCCGCAGCGAGACCCGCAGCAGCGCGCCTCCGGCCGTGTACGGCGACAGCGCGAGCCCTTCGCCCTCGGTCCAGGTCTCGCCGTAGCCGATCGTGTACCCGTCGACCGGGCCGGCGAACTCGAACACCACCCGGTCGTAGCAGTCGTGCCGGCCCGTGCGGACGTCGACCAGGGGAGCGTCGCTCAGCGCGCCGGCCGACTTCTCCCCGCTGCCCCAGGTGATCCCGCAGTACGCCGCCTCGGTGGCGGCGCGCGCCGAGCCGGTGCCGGTCGCGCTGCTGGCGCCCGCCGCGCTGGTGCCCGCCGTGGCGAGCACTCCGGCGAGGATGACCGCCGTCGCGGTCAGCGCGCTCCTGATCCTCATCGTGGTTCTCCGTTCGGTGTCCCGGGGTCACGTCGCGGCGGCCCTGCCGGTGACCCTCAGTCGTCACCGTCGTCCCGCCCCGACACGGGCACCTCGCCGCCGGGTAACCGCTGGGTAACAGCCGACGCCCCGGCCGCGATCGGCGTCAGCCGCGCCGTGGCGCACCGTGGCGTGGCGTGGCACCCCACGGCATCCCACCTTGCGATACGGTGCCTCGCATCGGCACATCGGAGGTGGATGGATGCCTGCCGTCGTCGTCCTCGCGCTGACGCTCGCCCTCGCGCCCACGCCCACGCCCACGCCCGCGCCGACGGTGTCCGCCACACCGGGTCCGCTCGGCGAACTGGTCGGCGGTGTCGGCCGGATCGTCGGCGACCTGCTGGGCGGCCGCGGTACGCCCACACCGGTCCCGACGCCGAGCGGCACCCGTGCCCCGACCTCGGGGCCGAGCCGACCACCGGCGACCGAGCCGTCCCGCCCGTCGAGGCCCGGGGCGAACCCCGGGCCCGCCGAGTCTTCGGTCGGTGCCCGGGCGACGGTCCCGCCCGATCGCCCCGGCGGGCGTGCGGGCACCAACGGACGCGACCCGGCCGTGCCCGTGCGCGGCGGCGACACTCCGGCGCCGATCGTCGCGCCGGCCATCGCCGACCCCGTCCGCGACGGCTGGCCGCCCGTGTCCTATCTCCTGGTGGCGGCGGTCCTGGTCGGGCTGGCGGTGCTGCTGCTGCGCCGCCGTGGCAGTGCCGGTCCCTCGACCGTTCCCGCACCGACTCCCGACCCGACGCCACCTCCCAATCCCGATCCCGGGCCGGACAACGTCCGCCGCCTGCCGACCAGCCTCAACGCCATCTACGAGCTGGGTCGGCTGGACGAGCGACTCGAGCAGGAGCGCCGCCGCCGACCCTGACCGGCGGTCTCAGTGCTTCGGGTACGCGCCCTCGCGTCGGGGGATCGCGTCGTCGTACGCCCCGGACGGGCCGTGGTAGCGGGTCGCGCCGTTCGGGTACGGCCACGCGTTGGCACGGCAACCGTGCAGGCCCAACGTCTGCTGCTGCATCACCGGCGCCGGCCGGCCCGATCCCGGGCAGCGTTCGTGGCCGAACCCGAGCCGGTGCCCCACCTCGTGGTTGACCATGTACTGCCGGTAGGCCGTCAGGCTCGCGCCGTAGTCCGGCACAGCGGACACCCAGCGCGCCACGTTCAGCACCACCTTGTTGCCGCTGCGGCAGGACGTGTAGCCGTCCGGCACGTCCTGGCAGAGAGTGTCGCGGGTGCCGGGCGTCGCCAGGTAGATGGTGAAGTCCGCCGGGTCGTCGGCGCCCACCCGCCGCAGCCGCCAGTCTCCGCCCGCCGTCCATCCGCGCGGGTCGTTCAACGTCGCGGTGATCGCGGTGGCGATGTCACCCGCCGCGAGACCATGGATGTCGCGTTCCACGGCGACCCGGTAGCGCAGCAGGGTGCCGCTCTCCGCGCCGCCACGCGTCGTCTCGGCGGCGGCGATCGTCCAGCGGTTCCCGCCGGTGGCGGGATAGCTGACCGGGCGGTTGGGCGTGCTGCGGGTGCCGAGGATGCCGACGCCGGTCGGCCGGTGCGAGGCCGTGGCGTGGTCACCGGGCCGCGGTCCGGTGGCAGGGTCTCCGGCCGCTGGCCCCGTGCATCCGGCGAGCAGCGCCACCGCCAGCAGTGACGCCGCCGAGGCCAGATGCCACCGGCGGGTACCCTTCGTCGACATGTCTCTCCCCTCGCGCGTCGCCTGGAGGCGCGCGCAGAGAAGAAGACGGGTCAGGGCGACGAAAAGTTGAAGTGATCCGGATCTCAACCTTTCGGCGGCCGCATCCGTCTAAGGAGATGTGGCACGGGAGAGGGTTCACGGTGGCGCGGGGTGACGCGGAGTTCGTCGAGTTCGCGCGGGCGGCGTCCGCGCGGCTGGTGCACGCCGCGTTCCTGATGACCGGCGACCACCACCAGGCCGAGGACGCCGCGCAGACCGCCCTGGTCCGCACGTACGCGTCGTGGTCGCGGATCCACGACGACGACGCCTACGGGTACGCGCGTCGCACGTTGGTGAACCACCTGGTGGACCGGTGGCGACGGCCGATGCGGGAGTACCCGACCGACGAGGTGCCGGAGCAGCGACGCGGTGACGTGGCCGACGACGTGGCCACCCGGCGCTGGTTGGTCGCCATCCTCGGCGTGCTGAGCCCTCGGGAGCGGGCCATCGTCGTGCTGCGGTACTACTTCGACCTGCCGGAGGCGCAGGTGGCCCGAGAACTCGCCGTGTCCGTGGGCACCGTCAAGAGCACCAGCTCACGGGCCCTGGAGAAGCTGCGCACCGCCGCCCCGCACACCACCGACGAGGGGGCGCGCCGATGAGCGAGCTGGATCGGCTGCGGGACGCCATGCGGGCGACCGAACGCGCTGACGTCGTCCTCGACCTGGTCAGCGTGATGCGCGACGGGCGACGGTTGCGTACCCGTCGACGGTTCGGCGGGGCGGCGGCGGCGACGCTCGCGGCCGGGCTGGTCGCCGTGACCACGGTGGTGGTCGACCCGAGCGCGTCGCGCGATCCCGCGCCGGCTGAGCCCGCGTCCCCGGCCGCCGTCGCCTCGCCCTCGGTCGGTGTCGCGCCGACGTCGAACGAGCCGACGCTACCGCCGGCGAATCCTCGCGGCGTGCCGGATCCGAAGCCCCTGGGTCAGGTCGTCGACTCCGGAACAGTGCACGGCACCGACCGGCGGGTCTACTTCTTCGTCGCGGTGACGATTCCGGGCGTACCCGAGGTGACCATCGGTTTGGCCGCCGGTCGTCGTGCCGCGGACGGCACGGTGAGCACGGACATCCTGGTCAACGACGTCGAGGGCGCCGACCGCAGCCCCGGCTTCCACCAGATCGGGTACGACGAGAGCGAGTCGGCCTCTCCGGTGCCCACCTTCGGCTACTTCGTCGGCCCGGCGACGCGAATCATCGGCACCGTCGACGGTCGGCAGGTCGAGGCCACGGTCGCGCGGTGGAGTCTGGACAAGCAGGTCGTGATCTTCTGGTTCGATCCGACCACGCTCCCTCCCGGGAAGCGGCTGGACGCCATCGCCGCCCGCGACGGCGCGGGTCGCCAGCTCTGATCCCTGGGACAGCCGTGAAACACGCCATTGCGCGACAGGGAAACCGGTCAGTACCGCTGCGGCCGGTTACCGGCCAGCCGGTGCGCCTTGATCCGGTCCCGCGCCCACCGCAGCGCCGGGCACCCGTCCGGCCGGCAGCGCCCACACAATCCGTGCGCCTGGTGCTGCCTGATGATTTGCCGAGCCGCCATCGGCACCCACACCGACGGGGGCAACTCCCGCTCGATCATCGGCGGGTACCGGTCATGCCGTACCGGGCAGCCCTGTTGCCGGCCATCCGCTGGCGCTTGACCTCCCCGATAGCCCACGCGAGCATCCCGCACGCGCCCTCACCGCACTGAGCACACCGCCCGGTCTCCCGGTGCGGGCTGGTCGGTTCCGCGTGCTGGTTGATCACACGCATGGCCGACCACAACAGCAGTGCGGGCGTTACGGGTCCGTCGTCCATCGACACGGCTCTACCTCCCATAAATGGGCAGGTCCGGCTGGGCGAAAGCTGAAACGGCCCATCCCGAGCAGGGATGGGACCGTTCGCCTGTGACTGCTTACGCCGTTAGCGCAGTGCCTGCTTGACGGCCGTTGGCGCAGCCCATGCGCCGTTCGTATCCAGCCGGGCGCACGCACGCTTAGGTTTGGCGTCCACCGGCACCCCCCACAACTCCCGCCCCCCGCCCCCGTCGATCATGAAGTTGTGGTGGGAACGAAGGGTGTGAGCGGGTGCATAACGCCCACCACAAGTCCATGATCGACGCGAGAGGGTGCTGAGACGGTCGCCCGGTTTCAGTCCAGTCGGTGTTCGATGGTGACGGTCGTTCCCTCGCCGGTGGAGACGAGCCGTACGTCGCCGTAGGCGTTCATCAACAGCGCGCCCCGGCCCCGGTCCATGGCCGGTCGACGGTCCCGCCAGGTGCCGAAGTCGCGTACCGAGATCCGGACCAGCGTGTCACCCACCTGGAGCCGGACCCGCACCTCGGGGCGGCTGGGTCGTTGCGCGTGCTCGACCGCATTGTTCATGGCCTCGGAGGCGGCGAGCAGCAGATCCTCCGCCACCTCTCCGTCGACGTCCAGGTCGTCCAACGCCAGCCGGACGTCCTGGCGCATGGCGGCCGCCGAGGTGGGCACCGACGGGTACGTCCACTGGCTGTCCAGCCCGCCGACGAATCCGTCGCCGTCGGGCACGGCGATCGAGGGCGCGCCGGTCGGGTCGTCGGCGCGGTCCCCGAGTGCCGCGCTCTCCGTCGGTGCGGCTTCGGCTGGCGCGGGCTGGTCCCCGGCGGGTCCGGGCGGGGCCTCGGCCTCCGCGGGCGTGGCGGATCGCGTCGCTGTCGGGGCGTCGGCGTCGGCCGGGTCGCCGACGGTTGCCGGTGCGGGGCCGTCGTGGTCGGACGCGCCGCTGCGGGCGCGGCGGATGGCGGTCCGGATCCGGGCGATCAGCTCGGCGGCGGCGAACGGCTTCACCAGGTAGTCGTCGGCGCCCAGGCTCAGACCCGCCACGCTGGCCTCCTCGCCCGCTCGCGCGGAGAGCACGAGCACCGGCAGCGACCGGGTCGCGGGGTCCGCGCGCAATCGGCGGACCAGCTCGAAGCCGTCCAGCACGGGCATCATCACGTCGGTGAGCACCAGGTCCGGTGGCTCCCGGCGGATCGCGTCCAGGGACTGCCGGCCGTCGGTGACCGACCGCACCCGCCAGCCCTGCGCGGCGAGCAGCCGACTCAGGTACGCGCGCATGTCGCTGTTGTCGTCGGCGAGCAGGATCCGTGCGCCGGCCAGCTCGTCGGCGGCCGGACCGGGCGCCGGGGCGGGCTCGGCGACCTCTCCGGCCGGGTCGGTCAGCCAGCCCGTCGCCTCCTGGACGGCGGCGCGTGCCGCGTCGCCCCGCCCTTCGGGGGAGAGACCGGTCGTCGCCGCGCGCCGCGCCGCCGACCAGGGCAGGGCCACGGTGAAGGTGGTGCCGGCGCCCACCTGGCTGGCCACCCGCACCTCGCCGCCCTCCAGCCGGGTCAGCTCGTTGACCAAAGCCAGGCCGATCCCGGTGCCCTCGTGGCTGCGCGACCGCGCGCCCTGCACCCGGTGGAAGCGTTCGAAGAGCTTCGGCAGGTCCGCCTCGGCGATCCCGATGCCGGTGTCGGCGACGGTCAGGCGTACCTCGTCGTGGTCGGCGTCCACGGCGACGCGGATGCCACCGATGAACGTGTACTTCAGGGCGTTGGACAGCAGGTTGGTGACGATGCGTTCCCAGTTGACCGGATCGACGGTGACCGGGTGGGGGAGCGGTGGGCAGTCGACGTCCAGGGTCAGCCCGGCCCGCTCGACGGCGGCGCGGAAGACGCTGGCCAGCTCGGCGGTGAGCGCCGGCAGGTCGACCTGGTGGGCGTCGCTGCGAGCCCGGCCGGCCTCCAGGCTGGAGAAGGTGAGCAGGCTGTTGACCAGGGTCAACAGCCGGGTCGCGCTGCGCCAGGCGGTCTCGACCCGCTCGCGCTGCGGGGGTGTCAGGGGCGCGGCGGTGTCGGCGAGGGCGTCGGCCAACGGCCCGAGCATGAGGGTCAATGGGGTACGGAACTCGTGGCTGACGTTGGTGAAGAAGGTGGTCTTCACCCGGTCCAGCTCGGCCAGCGTCTCGGCCCGGCGTCGCTCCCGCTCGTACGCCTGGGCGTTGCGCACCGCCGTCGAGACCTGCTGCGTCAACAGTTGGTAGAACGAGCGGTACGCCTCGTCCAGCGAGCGGTTGGGGCTGACGCCGACCAGCAGGACGCCGAGCGGCCGGTCCTCGGCACCCGACGGCAGCGGCAGCGCCAGCGCGGCGCGGACCGGATCGCCCCACGGGCCGGCGGGCAGCGACAGCCGCCCGTCGAGGCCGGTCACGTCGGTGGGCCGCCCCGCCGTCGCGTACGGTAGCCCCCAGGCGCGGGCCGTCGGGCCCGGGTCGGCCAGGTCGACGACGGTCGGCAGCGACCCGTTGATGGTCGCGTCGCGCGGGTCGCCGCCCGCGTGGGCGATCCGCCGCAGGGTTCCACCGTCGCGCAGGTAGATCGCGGCGAACGGCACGTCCAGCGGGTGGCCACCGATCGCGTCGATCAGCCGCGCGCAGGTCGCGTCCACGTCGACGGTGCGCCCGTCGCCGCGCAGGGACAGGTCGCGCAGCAGCCGCAGTCGCCGTTCGCCGACGACCTGTTCGGTGACCTCGCTGCACACCGTCAGCACACCCACGGTGCGACCGTCGTCGTCGCGGGCCGGTGCGTGCGAGACGCTGAAGTAGGCCTCCTCGCGGTAGCCCGCGCGCTCCAGCAGGAGCTGGAGGGCGGGTACCCAACTGGCCACCCCGGTCACCATGGCCTGCTCGATCAGGGGGGCGAGGACGTCCCAGCCCTCGGCCAGGGTCACCCGTACGTCGTCGCCCAGCGCGCCGGGATGCTTGTCGCCGATCAGCGCCGAGTACGCGTCGTTGTAGAGCTGCGAGAGGCGGTCGCCCCAGAGCAGCAGCATCGGGTAGCGGGAGGAGAGCACCATCCGTACGGCGGAGCGCAGGCTCTGCGGCCAGTCGGACACCGCGCCGAGCGGTGTGTCGGCCCAGTCCAGCTCCGCCATCAGCCGTCCGGTGGCCCCGCCGCCGTCGAACAGGTCGCTGCGGGGTCGTGTCACGCTCGACCCGGCCTCATCGCTAGCCCCCCGTTCCGGGCCCGACGACCCCTGCTGGCGTTACCTACCCATCCTGGCACCTCTACTCACCTGTGCCGACGCCGGTACCCACCGTCTAACGGGCGGGGGTTCGGGACGAACGACCGATGTCACACACATAGATATCTGTAAGTGTCTCGGTTATCTCTCCGACCCCGAGGAGCCCCCATGAGAGGTAGAACGCTGAGCGCGGGAATCGCGCTCGCCGTGTTCACCGGGATGACGGTGACGCTGGCCGCCCAGCCGGCGACCGCGTCACCCACCGCCGCGACGACAGCGGGCCGGCCGATCGCCGCGTCCGCCGCCGTCCTGGCGGCGCCGGACATCTCCGTCACCAACGTCCAGGCGCACCTGACCCAGTTCAACTCCATCGCCAGCAGCAACGGCGGCAACCGGCGGGCCGGGTCCGCCGGCTACACCGCCTCGCTCAGCTACGTCAAGGGCAAGCTCCAGGCGGCCGGCTACACCGTCAGCGAGCAGTACTGCTCCAGCTGCACGTACCCGTCGAACAACCTCATCGCCGAGTGGCCCGGCGGCCCGGCCGACCAGGTGGTCATGTTCGGCGCCCACCTGGACAGCGTCTCGGCCGGTCCGGGAATCAACGACAACGGCTCCGGCTCGGCCACGCTGCTGGAGAACGCCCTGGTCCTCGCCGCGCAGAACCCGACCGTGACGAAGAAGGTCCGGTTCGCCTGGTGGACCGACGAGGAGCAGGGGCTCAACGGCTCCCGCTTCTACGTCAACTCGCTCAACTCCACCCAGCGCGGCTACATCAAGGGCTACTACAACTTCGACATGGTCGGCTCCACCAACGGCGGCTACTTCATCAACCGGGTCAGCTCCACCACGGCGGCGCCGCTGAAGGCGTACTGGGACTCGCTGGGGCTGCAACCGGAGGAGAACGTCGAGGGCCAGGGCCGGTCCGACGACTACTACTTCCAGCAGGCCGGCATCCCCACCTCCGGGTACGCCGCGGGCGCGAGCGCCCGCAAGACCAGCAGCCAGGCGGCCAAGTGGGGCGGCACCGCCAACGCGGCGTACGACTCCTGCTACCACCGGTCCTGTGACACCACCGCCAACGTCAGCGCCACCGTGCTGAACCGGGCCGCGGACGGTGTCGCGTACGCGCTGTGGCAGCTCGCCGTAGGCAGCGGCACCCCGACCAACGACTTCTCGGTCGCGGTCAGCCCCACCGCGCTCAGCGTGGCCCGGGGCGCCAGCACCAGCGCCACGGTCAGCACCGCGACCACCTCCGGCTCGGCGCAGACGGTCAGCCTCAGCGCGTCCGGCGCGCCCAGCGGGGTGAGCGTCTCGTTCAGCCCGTCGTCGGTGACCTCCGGCGGCTCGGCCACGGTGACGCTGACGGCGTCGTCGAGCGCCACCACCGGCACGGTCACCGTCACGGTCACCGGCACCGGCTCGGTCACCCGGACCGCCAGTCTCACCCTGACGGTGACCGGTAGCGGCGGTTGCGCCGGTGGGCAGGTGGTCGGCAATGGTGGCTTCGAGAGCGGCAGTACGCCGTGGACCGCCTCCTCCGGCGTGATCACCAATTCCAGCGGCCAGGCGGCCCGGACCGGGTCGTACAAGGCGTGGCTCGACGGGTACGGCAGCACCCACACCGACACCCTGTCCCAGTCGGTGACCGTGCCGGCCGGTTGCGCCAGCTACACGCTGTCGTTCTGGCTGCACATCGACACCGCCGAGACGACCACCTCCACGGCGTACGACAAGCTCACCGTGCAGGTGGGCTCGACCACCCTGGCGACGTACTCGAACCTGAACGCCGCCTCGGGCTACACCCAGCGCACGTTCAACGTGGCCGGGTTCGCCGGGCAGACGGTGACCCTCAAGTTCACCGGCACCGAGGACTCGTCGTTGCAGACCAGCTTCGTGATCGACGACGTGACGCTGCAGGCCAGCTGAGGAGCGTCGGGTGGGGGCGTGCGTCGCGCGCTCCCACCCGACATCTGTTCACGCCCGTCCATCTCTGGTAGAAATCCTCCAAGGCCGGCCCCTGATTCGCAGAATTCCGCCCCGCACGCGAACGGGAGTGCCATGTCACCCACTCGATCCACCCTGCGCCGCCGCGTGCTCACGCTGCTCGTGGCCACCCTGGCGACGGTCTGCGTCACGTTCGGCCTGGCCGCCCCGGCCTTCGCCATCAGCCATTCCAGCGCCACCTCGCAGCTGCGCGCCGCCGGCATCTCCTGGACCTCCAGTGGCAACTGCAGCGACCGCAACGTGTCCACCTGCACCTCGTTCGACGGGGTCCGGCAGGCCACCATCGACGGCATCATCACCTTCAAGCGGGCCAGCGGCTGCGCGGTCACCATCACCGCGGGAACCGAGGTCGGGCACGCCGGGGGCACGTACAGCCACTGGAACGGCTACAAGCTCGACATCGCGCTGAGCACGTGCATCCAGAACTACATCTCCGCGAACTACGCCTATGTCGGCTACATCTCCGGCTTCGGCTACCAGTACCGGGCGCCGTCGGGCAACCTCTACACCAAGGAGGGGAGCCACTGGGACATCCTCTTCTACACCTGCGGTGGCTGCTGACCGCGAGTGTGACGGGGTACGCGGCGGGAGCTGACCGCGTACCCGAAAGGGGTGGGCCGCCGCCGGTGCTTGCCGGCGGCGGCCCGTCGCCCGCTCGATTCCGAAGCGGTCAGGGAAGCTGCGGGTAGAGGGCGGCGACCCCGCCCGCGAGCCCGGCCTGCACCTGCCGGCTGATGTCGTCGGTGACGATCTCGTACGCGTCGGCCTCGATGCCGTCGACGCCGATCCGGGCGATCTCCGCCGGGTCGGACTTGGGGCCGGTGACCGTCGCGGCCATGTCGGTGTCCATGTAGCCGACGTGCAGGCCGGCGACCCGGACGCCCCGCTCGGCGAGCTGGAGGCGCAGCGCGTTGGTCATCGCCCACTCGGCCGACTTCGCCGCGCCGTACGACCCGTGCAGGGGGAAATTCACCCAGGACAGCACGGACAGGACGTTGAGGATGGTTCCGCCGCCGTTGCCGGCGATGACCGGCGCGAAGGACCGGATCATCGACAGGTTGCCGAGGTAGTGCGTCTCCAGCTCCAGCCGGATCAGGTCGAGGTCTCCCTCGAGCAGGTCCGCCCGGCTGTCGATGCCGGCGTTGTTGACCAGCAGGTTCACGTCGCCGGTCAGCTTCGCGGCGGCGGCCACCGAGGCGGGGTCGGTGATGTCCAGCCGGACGGGCGTCACGCCGGGCAGGTCGACGCTGTCCGGGTTGCGCGCGCCGGCGTAGACCGTCGCTCCGCGAGCGACGAGCTCGGCGGCCAGGTGCCGGCCGAAGCCCCGGTTGGCGCCGGTGACGAGGGCGGTGCTTCCAGCGATCTTCATGGAGTGCTCCAGGGTTCGTGGCGGCTTCTGGACAGGAACGCTATCCGGCTGACTTCTGTTAGGCAAAGTCAGGTAGGTCACGCGACGGGCGCACGGGAATCGGGAATACGACCCGGAGGCGCACACACCTGCGCCCGTGACGGCTCGTATCCTTTGCGCGAACCTCCGTACGAGCCGAGAAGGGAGACGGTGTGAGCAACCAGGCCGAGACGTTGGAGTTCCAGGCCGAGGCGCGTCAGCTCCTCCAGCTGGTCGTCCACTCGATCTACTCGAACAAGGACGTCTTCCTGCGGGAACTCATCTCGAACGCGTCCGACGCACTGGACAAGCTGCGGCTGGCGACGCTCGTCGACAAGGACCTCGTCGCCGACACCGACGACCTGCACGTCACCATCGAGGTCGACCGGGACGCGCGCACGCTGACCGTGCGGGACAACGGCATCGGGATGACCCGTGACGAGGTGGTCCGGCTGATCGGCACGATCGCCAAGTCCGGCACCGCCGAGCTGCTGCGCCAGCTACGCGAATCCGCCGACGCCCGCGCCTCGCAGGAACTGATCGGGCAGTTCGGCGTCGGCTTCTACGCCGCGTTCATGGTCGCCGACCGGGTCACCCTGCTGACGCGTAAGGCCGGCGAGACCGGTGGCACCCGCTGGGAGTCCACCGGCGAGGGCACCTACTCGATCGAGTCCGTCGACGAGGCGCCGGCGGGCACCTCGGTGACCCTGCACCTCAAGCCGGCCGACACCGAGGACAACCTGCACGACTACACCGCCGAGTGGACGATCCGCGAGATCGTCAAGCGCTACTCCGACTTCATCGCGTGGCCGATCCGCATGAGCGTCGAGCGCTCGGGCGCCGAGGGCGAGCCGCCCACCAGCGAGGTGCAGACCCTCAACTCGATGAAGGCGCTGTGGGCACGTCCCCGCGACGAGGTCGACGCCGCCGAGTACAACGAGTTCTACAAGCACGTCAGCCACGACTGGGCCGACCCGCTCGAGGTCGTGCACATGAAGGGCGAGGGCACCTTCGAGTACGAGGCGCTGCTCTTCCTGCCCAGCCACGCCCCGCTGGACATGTTCTCCCCGCAGGGCCGCCGTGGCGTGCAGCTCTACGTCAAGCGCGTGTTCATCATGGACGACTGCGAGGCGCTGGTCCCCACCTACCTGCGCTTCGTCAAGGGTGTCGTCGACGCCCACGACCTGTCGCTGAACATCTCCCGCGAGATCCTCCAGCAGGACCGGCAGATCCAGATCGTCCGCCGCCGCCTGGTCAAGAAGGTCCTCGCCACCGTCAAGGACCTCAAGGCCAACCACGCCGAGCGCTACCGCACCTTCTGGACCGAGTTCGGCGCGGTGGTCAAGGAAGGGCTGATCGACGACGCCGACAACCGCGACACCCTGCTGGAGATCCTGTCGGTCGCGTCCACCCACGACGCGGCGGAGCCCACCGACCTGGCCGGCTACGTGTCGCGGATGAAGGACGGCCAGACCGACATCTGGTACGCCACCGGCGACTCCCGGACCACCATCGAGAACTCCCCGCACCTGGAGGCGTTCCGCGCCAAGGGCCACGAGGTGCTACTGCTCACCGACCCGGTCGACGAGGTGTGGGTCGAGCGCGTCGGCGAGTACGACGGCCGGCCGTTGCGCTCGATCGCCAAGGGCCAGGTCGACCTGGACACCGACGAGGAGAAGCAGCAGGCCGAGGCCGAGCGTGAGCAGCAGCGGCAGGAGTTCGCCGCACTGGTGGACTGGCTGGGCACGACCCTGGCCGACAGCGTCCGCGAGGTCCGCCTGTCCTCGCGGCTGACCACCTCACCGGCCTGTGTGGTCGGTGACGCGCACGACCTCACGCCGACGCTGGAGAAAATGTACCGGGCGATGGGGCACGAGGTCCCCTCGACCAAGCGGATCCTGGAGATCAATCCGGGTCACCCGCTGGTCGCCGGGCTGCGCAAGGCCCACGAGCAGGGCGACTCCGGCCCGGCCCTGACCGAGACCGCCGAGCTGCTGTACGGCCTTGCGGTCCTCGCCGAGGGCGGCGAGCTGGCCGACCCGGCCCGGTTCACCCGTACGCTGGCGGACCGGCTGGCGCGCACCCTGTAAGCCTTCTCGCGAACTGCCTCGCCTCGTCGATCATGGAGTTGTGGTGGGTGACAAAGCGCCCATCACGGTGCCTGGCGGGCACCATGACTCCATGATCGACGAGGTCGGCAGGCCTGACGTCGTCACCGGTCAGCGGCCGGGCGGTCCCGCCGTCACGACCCGTCGGCTGCCGTGAGTCGTTGACGGATCCGCTCCGCGTCCGGATGGCCGAGCTCGTCCAGGATGCTTAGCGCCGTCCGCCAACTCCGCGCCGCTTCCGCCGGATCGCCGGCGTCGACCAACGCCTCCGCCAGGTGCGTCAGCGTGTCCGCCTCGTAGTACCGGTCCCGGAACTCCCGGTACAGCGCCAGCGCGTGCCGGTAGGCGATGACCGCCTCCGCTGGTCGTCCGGCGCGGTGCTGCGCGTAGCCGAGGGTGTCCCAGGTGGGCGCCTGGCCCTGCCGGTCGTCGAACTCGCCCAGCAGCTCCAGCGCCTGCTGGCACGCCTCAACGGCGGCGTCGTGCTCGCCGAGTTGGGCCCGGTACCAGCCGACCGCGTTCAGGGCCATCGCCTGCCCGTAGCGATGCCCCGCCTCCCGGTACAGCGCCAACGCCGCCTCGGCATGCCGGACCACCTCGGCTCGCCGGCCCTCCCGGTCGGCCACCTCGGCGAGATCGAGGTAGGTGTGTGCCTGGTTGGCGGGGTCACCCAGCTCGCGGAACAGCTCCAGCGCCCGCCGGAGCTGACCGGGGGCCTCGTCGAGCCGGCCCAGCCGGGCCTGCGCCCGCGCCAGGCTGCGGTGCGCGTACGCCTGCCCGACCGCCGCCCCGGCGCGTCGCGCTGCCGCCAGCGCCGAGCGCTGCACCGCCAACTGGTCGTGCCAGCCGCCCTGACGGTCCAGGAAACTGGTCAGGCTCCACGCCAGTTGCCAGGCATGCCGGTCGGCGCCGCTGGCGGCGCACCGCTCCACGAGCGCGATCAGCACGTCGCGCTCGCGCGTGAACCACGCCACCGCCTCGTCGTGGTCGCCGAACTTCTCCGGCCGTACGCCCGCGACGGCCGGGGCGAGGATGATCGGATCCCAGTGCGGATGCAGCAGCACCGCCGCGGCGTGCGCGCTGTGCAGGTAGTGGTCGAAGAGCCGGCCGCGCGCCTCGGCCCGGTCACCGGCCGGATCGTGTTCGGCGGACAGCTCGGCCGCGAACGCCCGCAACAGGTCGTGCATGGCGTACCGGTCCGGGGCGCGCTCCAGCATCAGGTGCGCGTCCGCCAGCTCGGCGAACGCCGCCTGGACGGCCCGGCGTCCGGCACCGACGAGACTGACGCCGGCCGCCGTGCTCACCGTCACGTCGGTGCTGCCCCCGACGAGCCGGAACAGCCGCGCGGTCGGCGCCGACAGCAGCCGGTACGACCAGGACAGCGCCGCCCGCACGCTGCTGTCGTGGTCGCCCGTGTCGAGCCCGTCCAGCCGGCCGCCGGCCCGCAGCTGCGCGCCCAACTCGGCCAGCGGCAGTTGTGGCCGGACCACCGCCCGGGCCGCCACCACGACCAGGGCCAGCGGTAGCCGGTCACAGAGTCGCACCAGATCGTCGACCGCGGCCCGCTCCGCCTCCGCCCGCGCCCCGATCCGCGCGTACAGCAGGGCCTGGGCGTCCTCGGCGCTGAGCAGGTCCAGCACGACCGCCTCGGCGCCCTCGGTGGCCACCAGACCGGTGAGCCGGTCCCGGCTCGTCACCAGCACCAGGCAGCCGGCCGCGCCCGGCAGCAGCGGCCGCACCTGCGCGGCATCACGGGCGTTGTCGAGCAGCACCAGTACCCGCCGACCGGCGAGCAGGCTGCGGTACAACGCGGTCTGCGCCTGCTCGTCCGCCGGCACCTCGCGCGGCGGCACCCCGAGCGCGGCCAGGAAGCCCCGGACGACCTGTTCCGCGCTTCGGACGACGCCGCTGTGGCCGTAGCCCTCCAGGTTGGCGTAGAGCTGCCCGTCCGGAAAGTGCCCGACGACCCGGTGCGCCCAGTGCACGGCGAGGGCCGTCTTGCCGACCCCGCCCGCTCCGGAGAGCACGGCCAGGGGGACGGCCCCGGGTCGTTCCTCGGCGGACGCCCGCAGCGCGTCCAGACGGGCCAGCTCCGCACGCCGCCCGGCGAAGCCCCGGACATCCGACGGCAACTGCGCGGGGACCAGGCGGTCCGGCCGCGACGGGGCGACGATGACCGCGCCGGCCGGCACGGGGGACACCTCCGGGGTCGGCGAGGTGACCTCGCCGCGCAGGATGGCCTCGTGCAGCTGGCGAAGCTCGATGCCCGGGTCCACCCCGAGCGCGTCGGCGAGCCGGTCCCGCAGTCGGGCGTAGTACGTCAGTGCCTGCGCCCCGCGACCAGCCGCGGCCAACGCGTGCAGCAGCACCGCGGCGACCGGTTCGTCGAGCGGATGCTCGTCGGCGAGCCGGGTCAGCGGATCGATCACCGCATCCGGCTCGCCCCGTCGCAACAGCCCACGGGCCCACTGCACGGCGGTGTCGGTGTGCCGGCGGTGCCAGTCCTGCCGGACCCGCGCCGCCCATTCGCCCGGCAGCCCGGCCAGCGGCTCGCCACGCCACAGCTCAAGCGCCCTGCGCAGCAGTTCCACCCGTTCGGGGTCCCCGTCGGGCAGCCCGTCGGCACGCTGCCGCAGCGCGTCGAAGTGCGGGCCGTCCACTGTCTCCGGTGGCAGGTCCAGCAGGTAACCGCCCGACCGTCGCGCCAGCACGTCCGGTGCGCCCGCGTCGGCCAGCACGCGGCGGAGCCGGGCGAGGTAGACGTGCAGGTTGTGGCGAACCCTGGGCGGCGACGCGTCGCCCCAGACCCGGTCCACCAGAGCGTCCAGGTGCACCGGTCGACCCACGTCGACCGCCAGCGCAGCCAGAACGGCGCGCTGACGGGCCGCTCCGGCATCGACCGGACGGCCGTCCGCCCAGACCTCGACCGGCCCGAGGACCCGAATCTCCATGAACCGCCACTCGCTGCACCGCCGGTCGCCCCACCGGCACCCCCGGGACAGCCGGATTGAGGTTCCGGCAGGAATTCGTCGACCTTCCGCGCAGATCATCGTTGGCACAAGGACATCGATCAACGTGATGTCGGCAACTCGACTCGCGGCCGGACCCGGTCGTGACGACACCGGAGGTCATCATCGTGCGAAGTGCTCTGCGAAGGTTCGCGTCCGCCCTGCTCGGTACGGTCGCCCTGGCCGCCGTGATCGGCGTCGCCCCGAGCCCGGCCCAAGCGAACTATGCCTGCCCGTCGGGCCTGCTCTGCCTGTACGCCGGTGCCAACTTCAGCGGCGACATCTTCCTGCTCGACGGACCGTACAACGGATGCAACGACGTCCCGCTGCCCTCGTACTTCCGCAACCGGGCCCAGTCGATCATCAACAACCGGCCGTCCGGCACCGTCTCCACCTTCTGGGACAACGCCAACGCCACGGGCCTGCTCGGCTACCAGCACGCCTACGGCTACCGGGCGAACCTGGCGTACGACTCGGCCGCGATCGGGGGGAACTGGAACCAGCGGATCGAGGCGGTCCGGGTCTGCTGATCCATGAGCGTCGCCGGGCCGGGGGCAGCCGGCGACGCCGCACCGGGGGAGGGGCCGCCACGGCGCCGGGGGGGGGGGGCGGGGGGGCGCCGCCCCGCGGGGCGGGGGCGGGCGGGCGGCGGGGGGGGTGGAGAGGTGGAGTCTAGCCGCGCCGCGGGCCGCCACA
>NZ_JBITDT010000003.1:19521-190844 GCF_044454415.1 Micromonospora sp. NPDC051543 | reverse complement strand
CTGGCGGTCTCGCCACCCGCCCCCGCCCGCGCCGGCGGGCCCGCCCCCCGCCCCCGCCGCGCGGGGGGGGCCCCCCCCCCCCCCCCCCCCCCCCCCCCCCCCCCCCCCCCCCCGGCGCTGTACGGCGTTCAGCCCGGGTAGTAGCAGACGTTGGGAATGACCGGGCCGCCGTTGACCCCGAAGATCGCGAAGCCCATGTACGCACGGGTCTGCGGGCCGTACTCGCCGTCCTCGGCGATGTTCGCGTACACGATGTCCTCATTGATCTTGTGCTGGGCGTACCGGACGGCGTCCCGGGTCTTCGGACCGTAGTTGCCGTCGAGGGTGAGCGACCGCGCGTAGCAGTTGTTCAGCGCCTCCTGGAGTACCAGCACCGCGGAGCCCGAGTGGCCGTAGGTGAGGTAGCAGTGCTTGTTTCCGGTCTGCCAGCCGACGGTGGGCACGTGCATGTCCGCGCCGCCCGGGTAGCCGCCGACCCGGTAGAAGGTCAGGCTGGTGCACGGGCTGGACGCCTGTGCGGCGGTCGGCGCGGACAGGGCCAGGCCGGTGCCGGCCAGTAGGGCTACGAGGGTGAACGCGGCGCGGCGACGGCCGTTGCGACGCTGCTGGAGCGGCATGATCTCCTCCTGGGGTGTCGTTTCCGGGACGGACCCGGTGTGCTCCAGAGCCTCGCGACCGCCGGTCTACGGTTTCCTGTCCGAACGTCAATTCACCGTGACAGGGAGCCCTGATCGGAAACGGTCCATGATGGCCACTGCACAGGTGCGGGTCGTCCGCAACCGCTGGCCGCAGCGCCCCGCGTGAGCCGGTGAACAACTTCACAAGCGTTGGGCGACCGTCACCCACCGTGCCTACCGTCGGTCGGGTCCACCACCGTGGACGCCGCGACCGGCAACGCCAAATCCTGCCCCCGGTCGTCGGAAACAGAACCCGGGCAGGAGCGGGGGACCCAACGTTCCTCGGTGCATGTCACCTCGGGGTGAAGCCGCCAGCGCGCGGCCGGGCTCCTCGGCCCGAACCCGACAGCTCACCTCGCCGGCGTGGAGGAACGATCCATGACGTCTGCGTACACCCCCCGTCATCGACGGGTCACCACCCGCCGCGTCGCCGTCGGTACCCTGGCGGTCGGCGCGGTCACCGGCGCCGTCGCCCTCTTCGGCCCGGCGGCCCCGGCCCAGGCCGGTGTCAACTGGGACGCGATCGCCCAGTGCGAGTCCGGTGGCAACTGGAAGATCAATACCGGCAACGGCTACTACGGCGGGTTGCAGTTCTCCCAGGGCACCTGGGCCGGCTACGGCGGCACGAAGTACGCCGCCCGCGCCGACCTGGCCAGCCGTGGCGAGCAGATCGCCATCGCCGAGAAGGTGCTCGACGGGCAGGGCATCGGCGCGTGGCCGACCTGCGGCCGCAAGGGCGGCTCGTCGGGCGTTACCTCGACGAAGTCCACCGCGAAGTCCCCGACGAAGTCGACCTCCAAGTCCCCGACGAAGTCGACCTCCAAGTCCCCGACGAAGTCGACCTCCGAGTCGTCGACGTCGACCTCCGGCAAGGAGCGGCCGTCCCGCGGCGACCAGCCGGCTACCCGTGGTCACGAGCGGACCGCCCCGGCGGCCAGCGGCGACTCGTACGTGGTCGCGCCGGGGGACACCCTGTCGGAGATCGCCGAGCGGCACCCCCGCAGCGGCGGCTGGCAGGCCCTGTACGAGCGCAACCGTCAGCTGATCGGCGCGGACCCGGGCCTGATCTTCCCGGGGCAGCGGCTCGCTCTCTGACGTACCCACAGACGAACGCTCGGCCGGGTCACCGGCCGAGCGTTCGTTCGTCTGGCGTTGTCCTCGGGGGACGGGTCACGCCGCCGAGGCGGCCGACCTCGCCTCGCGGCGGGCCATCACGTCGCCGTTCCAGCCCCAGCGCTGCGCCGGCGCGGCGGCCTCGGCCGGCCAGCCGGTGCCGCGCCCGCCACCGTCGATGGCCGTCTCGACCGAGTCGGGGGTGCTGCGGGCCAGTCGCAACGACTGCTCGGCGGTCGTACGCGCCGCACACGGCCAGGACTGGCCGGCGCACTGGAGGTTGCGGCAGTGACCCTCGTCGTCGGCCTCGTGCGCCTCGAGCACGTCGACCGCGAGCTGCCAGAGCAGCGGGTCGGTCACGTCGTCCGGGCGTTCGGCGCTACGGCTCGGTCGGTTGCTGGTCTCGTCGGACATGGGCCCCCCTCGTCAGGCTTTCCTCCCAAGACTTCACCTGTGCGCGGTCGGCTAAACCGCCGACCTGCTGCGATGTGTCTCCGGTCGCAGCCCTAGTCCGGCAATAGCGGCATCTCGACCCCG
Organism: Micromonospora sp. NPDC051543; assembly: GCF_044454415.1. Taxonomy (NCBI): domain Bacteria; kingdom Bacillati; phylum Actinomycetota; class Actinomycetes; order Micromonosporales; family Micromonosporaceae; genus Micromonospora; species Micromonospora sp. NPDC051543. The sequence goes on along the minus strand of NZ_JBITDT010000003.1, from coordinate 188,517 downwards.
GGAGCGCGGCCGAGCAGCACCGCCCGGGTGAGTGCCGTCGAGCCGAAGCGGTCGCGGACCGCGTCCACGGCAGCGTCCAGGTCGGCCCCGGTGTCGGCCTGGAACGGCAGTTCCGGCTGCACCGGGTTGTCGTCCAGGTTGCCGACCGAGACGCCGAGCAGGGTGACACCGCGTCGGTCGATCTCCGGCAGGGCGGCCCGCAGCAGTGTCCGGGCAGCGGCGAGCAGTGGCGTGGTGTCCGCGGTCGCCTTGCGCACGGTGTGCGAGCGGGTGGCGCGGGTGTAGTCGCCGAAACGTAGCCGCAGCACCACGGTCCGTCCGGACCGTCCGGCCGCCCGCATCCGCCGGGTGACCCGGTCGACCAGGCCGGCGAGGATGGCGTCCAGCTCCGCCGGCGCATGGGGGGTACGCCCCAACGCGTGCTGCGCGCCCATCGAGCCCCGGCGGCGGCCCACCTGAACCGCCCGAGGGTCCCGGTTGTGGGCGAGAGCGTGCAGGTGTCGGCCGGCGCCCGCCCCGAGCAGGGACACCAGCGCGGCCTCGCCGAGCCGGGCCACGTCCGCGACCGTGCGGATCCGGCGTTCCCGCAGCTTCGCGGCGGTGACCGGGCCGACGCCCCAGAGCCGTTCCACCGGCAGTGGGTGCAGGAACGCCGTCTCGGCGTCGGGGGCGACAACCAGCAGCCCGTCCGGCTTCGCCACTCCGCTGGCGACCTTTGCCAGGAACTTCGTCCGGGCCACACCCACCGTGATCGGCAGGCCGACCCGGTCGCGGACCTCCTGGCGCAGCCGCTGGGCGATGTCGGTCGGTGTGCCGACCAGCCGGCGCAGCCCGCCCACGTCGAGGAACGCCTCGTCGATGGAGAGCCCTTCGACCAGCGGCGTGGTCTGTCGGAAGATCTCGAACACCGCCCGGCTGGCCTGCGTGTACGCCGACATCCGGGGCTGCACCACGATCGCGTCCGGGCAGAGCCGTCGTGCCTGCTGACCGCCCATCGCGCTGCGCACGCCCCGCGCCTTCGCCTCGTAGCTGGCCGCCAGCACCACGCCACCGCCGACGATCACCGGCCGCCCGCGCAGGCGCGGGTCGTCACGCTGCTCGACCGACGCGTAGAAGGCGTCCAGGTCGGCGTGCAGGATGTGGGCGTCGTGCGACACGTACACATGTTCGCATGACGGCCGATGGTCGCGGCAGTGAGCTGGGAGAACGCGCGCTCAATCGAGGCAGAACTCGTTGCCCTCCGGGTCTGCCATGACGATGTGGCCGGCACCGAGCGGGGGAGCGGGCTCGTGTCGAGCGAGCCGCGTGGCGCCCCGAGCGGTGAGCCGGTCGGCCTCCGCCTCCAGGGCCGCCATCCGGTCGTCACCCGTCAGCCCCGGCGCGGCCCGCACATCGAGGTGGACGCGATTCTTTGCCTGCTTGCCCTCCGGCACCCGCTGGAAGAACAGCCGTGGCCCGGCACCCGCGGGGTCGACCACCGCCGACGCGTCGTTGCGGCGCTCGGGAGGCACGCCCATCGCGTCCAACGCGGCCTCCCACGAGTCGAAGCCCCCGGGCGGGCCCTGCAACTCGTAGCCGAGGGTGTCGGCCCAGAACGCCGACAGAGCGGCCGGATCGGCGGCGTCGAACGTAATCTGCACTTCACGGGCCATGGCAGCATCCTCGTTTCCGGTCTGGTCGGTCATGCCGCCATCCTCTCGTGACGGACCGACAGGATCGGTGCGACAGCGGGTGCGGTCCGGTCACAGGTCGTCGAAGGGGCGGGCGTAGCGGAATTCGCCCCGGATCGATCCGTCCCAGGCGGTCAGCGGCCGGGCCATGAAGTACTGCGGGCCCCACGGCTGCGGCGGGGTGACGCCCAGCTCGACGGCCGGGCGGAACCCGAAACGCGGGTAGTACCCGGGGTGCCCGAGCAGCACCACGAGCGCCTCGTCTCGGGCGTCGGCCGCGCCCAGGACCGCGTGCATCAGGGCGCTGCCGACCCCGCGCCGCTGCCAGCCGGGCAGCACGCCGAGCGGCCCGAGGCCCAACGCCACCGGCGCGTCGGCCACGCGGGCGCGCGTGGCCACCACGTGACCCACCACCAGGCCGTCCGTATCGACCGCCACCAGGGAGTACGCGGGCAGCCACCCGTCGTCGACCCGCAGCGCGTCGACCAGCGTGGCCTCGACCGGCAGGCGACCGCCGCGACCGCCGTCGGCGCTCCTGGTGGCGGTGTCCGCGCTGAGCCCGTGCTCCGGCCCGTGGTTCGGCCCGTGGCCGGGAGCGTCGTTCGGCCCGTGATCGGGATCGTCGGAAGGGCCGTGGTCGGCGGCGGAAAAGGCTGCGGCGTGCACGGCCCGGATGGCGTCGACATCGGCGGGGGTCTCGCGTCGGATCAGCACCGCGCCACCATAGGCCGGGCCGGGAACACGACTCCACGAGTTATTCGCGTGGTACCGGACGACGCCGCGGGCGGTTCTGGCGGACCCGCTTCCTGGGTGGCCTCGGATGGCCACCGCAGAGGCGTCGGGACGGAAGCACCAAGAGAAGCGTGATGCCTGTGAGTCATCAAGATGACTCAGAGGCATCACGCCCTTCGGAGCCTTGGGCCTTGGGCCTTGGGCCTTGGGCCTTGGGCCTTGGGCCTTGGGCGGGGTCAGCCGACGGCGGTGGGTGACGGCGGGGCGCTGCCGCCCTGGGGCGCCTCCGGGGCCATCAGCCGGATGATCTCCTTCTGGTCGGCAGGGGAGGGCAGACCCCAGTGCGGCCGGTACCCGTACACCTCGTGCAGTGGGGTCGAGCCGGTGCGGCCGTCCAGGATCTCCACGGCGTCCGTGCCGATCAGGCCGGGGTGTTCCACACCGCAGGCCTCGGCGACCTTGGTCAGGTCCCGGCGCAACGTCGCCAGGTAGTTGGCCGCCCGGACGGACTTGAGCGTCGGGTCGAGGCCCCGGGCCAGCCACGCGTTCTGTGTCGCCACCCCGGTGGGGCAGCTGTCGGTGTGGCACTTCTGCGCCTGGATGCAGCCGATCGACAGCATCGCCTCCCGGCCCACGTTGACCATGTCGCAGCCGAGCGCGAACGCCACCACGGCGTTGTCCGGCAGGCCGAGCTTGCCGCTGCCGACGAACACCACCTGCTCGTGCAGGTCGTGTTCCGCGAAGACCTTGTAGACCCGGGAGAAGCCCTGTTGGAACGGGAGCGACACCGAATCGGTGAAGATCAGCGGGGCGGCGCCGGTGCCGCCCTCGCCGCCGTCGACCGTCACGAAGTCGACGCCCCGGCCGGTGTCGCGCATCAGGCCGGCCAGCTCCTGCCAGAAGCTCAGGTCGCCGACCGCCGACTTGATGCCCACCGGCAGGCCCGTCTCGGCGGCCAGCAGCTCCACCCAGTCCAGCAGGCTGTCGCAGTCGGAGAACTCGGCGTGCCGCGACGGGCTCACGCAGTCCTGCCCGGCGGGGATGCCTCGGGTGGCCGCGATCTCGGCGGACACCTTCGCGCCGGGGAGCAGGCCACCGAGGCTCGGCTTCGCCCCCTGACTCAGCTTGATCTCCAAGGCGCGTACGGGAGCGCCGGCCACGAGGTCCTTGAGTCGGTCGAGGCTGAATCGGCCGTGTTCGTCGCGGCAGCCGAAGTACGCCGTACCGAGTTGGAAGACCAGCTCACCGCCGTTGCGGTGGTACGGCGACAGGCCACCCTCGCCGGTGTTCTGCAGACACCCGGCGAGGGCAGCGCCCTTGTTCAACGCGGTGATGGCATTGCCGGAGAGCGAGCCGAAGCTCATTCCGGAGATGTTGACCACCGACCCCGGCCGGAAGGCGCGCGCCCGACCCCGGGCCGCGCCGAGCACCTTCGCGCACGGCAGTCGGACGTCGTGCCCGGCCGTCGGCGACGACGGTGGCACTGCCCGGCCGAACGTGCGGTGCTTGATGATCGGGTACCCGGGCGTGAACTCGATGTCGTTGTCCGTACCGAAGCCGAAGTAGTTGTTCTCCTGCTTGGCGGACGCGTACACCCAGCGGCGCTGGTCCCGGGTGAACGGGCGCTCCTCGTCGTTGCCCGCCACGATGTACTGCCGCAGCTCCGGCCCGATCGCCTCCAGCAGGTACCGGGCGCGGCCCAGCACCGGGAAGTTGCGCAGCAGCGCGTGGTCGCGCTGGATCAGGTCTCTCGCGGCGAGCGCCGCGACAGCGGCGGCGACGGCGGGTACGGCTCGACGGGCCCAGGTCATGCCCAGCACTCTTTCCGCCCGCGCCGTCGGCCAAACCGGCCGGTCGCGCGGATGCGCTGGTCAGGACCCGGGCTGGGAGATGTTGACCAGCCAGCTGATGCCGTACTGGTCGACACACTGGCCGAACTCCGCGCCCCACATCTGCAGCTCCAACGGGACCGTCACCGAGCCGCCCGCGGAGAGCTGCTTCCAGTAACCGGTCAACTCGTCATGGTTGTCGCCGCTGAGACTGATCGTGATGTTGGTCCCGGGTTGGTACGCCACTCCGGGCGCAAGATCAGAGGCCATCAGCGTGAAGCCGTTCGGCGACTCAAGTTGACCGTGCATGATCTGGTCGGACAGCTCCGGATCCGGGTTACCGAATTCGCCGAAGGTGTTCACCACCAGCTCGCCACCGAACACCTGGTGGTAGAACTCCAGCGCCTGACGGGCAGTGCCGGGGAAATTCAGGTACGGGTTGAGTCGCGACTGCACAGCACCCTCCTCGGTCCTGGTCAGCGGCCATCGTCGCAGACCGACGGAGGGCCGACAACGAGGCGCGCCCGCCTTCGCGCTTGTGGCGGGCCGGTGCGGTGCGGGTTCGACCCGCACCGCACCCGGTGGCTCAGCGGTGCCGGAACGACTCGCGGACGGACCCGCCGACGATCGTGCACCATGTGCTGGTGCTGAGCTTGCCGTTGCGGGGCAGGCCGTGCAGCGCCTGAAGGTCCTGCACCGCCGTGCGGGTGGCGTGGTCGTAGGCCCCGGTGACGGTGACCGCGTACCCCTTCTTGGCCAGGATCTCCTGCACCGCGGTGACCGGCGCTCCGCTGGCGTGCTGGTCCAACTCGGGCGCCAGCGTCTCCCAGGTCGCCGTGGTGAGCGTGGCGTCCACGTCGACCGGGATGCCGTTGCGGGCCTGCCAGTCCTGCACGGCGGCCACGGTCGCGGCGTCGAACGTGCCGCTGACCGTCACGGCGTAGCCCCGGAAGGCCAGCAGGTGCTGCACCACCCGGACCGACGGCGAGTTGACGAACCGCCACAGGTCGGGCCAGCGACGGGCCGGCACGTCACCGAGCGGGGTGCCGAGGGCCGCGTGCACGCGCCGCCGCAGCTCGGGGAACTGCCGGTAGAAGGCCGCGCCCGGGCAATCGGTCGTGCGGAAGTCCCAGTGGCCGAAGATGTCGTACGCGTGCAGACCGTACTGCCGGCAGATCGTCACGCAGAGTTTGACCAGCGAGTCGGTCAGCGCCTGCGGCGGCGTCTCGGTGACGTAGGTGCCCTCGTTCTCGATGCCGATGGCCCGGCCGTTCTCACCCGGGCAGTGCGCCGCGATCATCTGGCGGTCGCCCGCTTCGAGGCGTTCCAGGCTGCCCCGGCGGCCCTCCAGCACGTAGCCGCCCCGGCTCACCGTGAAGTGCTGACCGGTGTCGGACCAGCCGTTGCCGTCCATGTGCAGGTCCTGGCAGTCGTGGGCCAGCTTGACCGCCTGCTCGCGGGAGTAGTCGGTGACGTTCGGGAACGCCATGTGATGCACGATGATCTTGTTGGTGGCGATGGCGCTGACCGACAGTGGGTCCGCCGGTGGGCGGGCGCCCCACTCGTCGCAGCCGATGATCCAGTCCAGGTCCGTGCCGGGGGCGGCCTGCGCCGCGCCCGAGAAGGCGAGTTCGCTCCCGACGACGGCGACCGCGGCCGCGCCGAGACCGGCGCGTAGCAGTGTCCGGCGGTCCACTTCGGAATGCTCGACGTGCATGACATCTCCTCCTGCGGCCGACGGCGGGGGATGAAAAGTAGCTCCAGTGGCCGCACGCACCACGGAGAATATTGCCAGACCCGGCCGCGCGCCAGGGCCAATCGCGTTTCCGTGTCCGCTGGTGGGGGTAGGTCGGGGCGGACTGTCCGCGCTGCCCCTTAAGGAATGACCATATGAGTGACAACGTCAGCGACGCGGTAGGCGACGCCCTCCGCTCGGTGATGCTCTTCCTGCCCAAGGCGGTCGCCTTCGTGGCGATCCTGGTGGCCGGATGGCTGATCGCCAAGGCCGTGTTGAAGATCGTCGAGAAGGTCCTCGAACGGGTCGGCTTCGACCGCGCCGTCGAGCGCGGCGGGATCCGTCGGGCCCTCAACCGTTCGCGGTACGACGCCAGCGACATCGTCGCGAAGCTCGCGTACTACGCGGTGCTGCTGCTCACCCTCCAGCTGGCCTTCGGCATCTGGGGACCCAACCCGATCTCCGACCTCATCACCGCCGTGGTCGCGTGGTTGCCCCGCGCCTTCGTCGCGATCGTCATCGTCGTGGTCGCCGCGGCCATCGCCAACGCCGTCAAGGACATCATCGGCGGCGCGCTCGGCGGGCTGTCGTACGGCCGGGCCCTGGCGGGCATCGCCTCGGTGTTCATCCTCGGCCTGGGCGTCATCGCCGCGTTGAACCAGATCGGCGTGGCCACCGCGGTCACCACCCCGGTGCTGATCGCCGTGCTGGCCACCGTCGGCGGCATCCTCGTGGTCGGAGTCGGTGGGGGTCTCATCCGTCCGATGCAGAGCCGCTGGGAGTCGTGGCTGACCCGCGCCGAGCAGGAGTCGCAGCTGATCGCCACGCACACCCGCGCCTACCGCGCCGCCCGCGCCGACGCCGAGGCCGAGTCGGCCCGCGCCGAGGCCGCCCGCGTCGAGGAGGCCCGCGCCGAGACCGCCCGCGCCGAGGAGGCCCGCGCCGAGGCCGCCCGCGCCGAGGAGACCCGCGCGGCGGACGCCCGAGCCGAAGCTGCCCGTGCCGATGCCGAAACGGCCCGGTCGGCCGCCGCCCGTGCCGACGCGGACCGCACGTCGGCCGCGACCCGCACCTCCGACCCCGAGGCCACGCAGATCGTGAGCCGCACCTCCGACCCCGACGCCACGCAGATCGTGAGCCGCCCGTCCGACGCGGATGCCGCCCAGGTGACCCCTCGTCAGACCGATCCCGAGGTCACGCAGGTGGTCACCCGGCCGTCCGACGCGGAGGCCACGCAGGTGGTGACCCGCCCGACCGACCCGGATGCCACGCAGGAGCGGTCGTCGACCGACGACACCACCCAGGTCGTCGGCCGGGAGACGCCTGCCGACGCCACCCCGACCCGGACGACCACGGACGACACGACGCAGGTGGTGGGTCCCCACCGGGACGCCGACACGACCCAGGTGATCAGCGGCGGTACGGTCCCCGGGCAGCGCACCGGCGACGACAGCGAGACCACGACGGTCATCCCGCCGGTGGACCCCGACCGGCGCTGAGCCGGATCGGGCCCAGGAGCGGGCCAGCGGGGCGGAATCCACCGGGATTCCGCCCCGCTCCCGTCTCGCCCGGCCCGTCGAAACGCCTGGCCGGCGTCGGCGCGGCCGGTCTACCATCGCCGACATGACCTGGCGACATTGATCCCGTCCCGTAGGCCACACCCGTGGGCCACCGCGCACACCGCACGTCCGGCGTCCGCGTCCACTCCCACGGGAAGGCCCTCATGAACCATCTCGCCGCGCGCGTGCCCGACCCGGCGGTGCGCCGCCTCTCGGCGACCCTCTACGGGTACGCGTTCCTCAGCGACCTCGTCCTGCTCTACCCGCTGTACGTGGTGCTCTTCGCCGACACCGGCCTGTCGGTCGGGCAGATCTCGTCGCTGTTCGTCATCTGGTCGGGCGCCGGAATCCTGTTCGAGGTGCCGTCCGGCGCGTGGGCCGACGTGGTGTCGCGCCGGCGACTGCTGTGCCTCGCCCCGCTGGTGACCGCCGCCGGCTACGCGCTCTGGGTGCTGTTCCCGTCGTATCCGGCCTTCGCGGTCGGTTTCCTGCTCTGGGGCGCCGGTGGCGCGTTGGTCTCCGGCGCGCTGGAGGCGCTGGTCTGGACCGAGTTGGCCCGCCTCGACGCCAGCGACCGGTACGCCCGCGTGCTCGGTCGCGCGCGCACCGCGGGCGTCCTGGGCGTGGTGGTCACGGGGGTGCTGGCCGGCCCGGTGTTCGCGGCCGGTGGGTACCCGGCGGTCGGCGCGGGCAGCGTGTTCGCCTGCCTGCTCGCCGCGACCGTCGCCACCCGGTTCCCCGAGCACCGCCCGCCGCCGGACGTGGTGTCCGGCCCGGACGACCACGACGACGAGCTGACCTGGACCGAGACGCTGCGGGCCGGTGTGCGGCAGGTTCGTACGCGGCCACCCGTGCGAGCCGCCGTGCTGCTGGTCGCCGTGGTGGCCGCCGACTGGGGAGCGCTGGACGAGTACACGCCGCTGTTGGCCCTGGACACCGGCGCTGGCGCGCGGGCGGTGCCGCTGCTGCTCCTGCTGCTGTGGGCCGGCGTGACCGTGGGTGGGCTGCTCGCCCCGGTGGGCGAACGGCTCGGCCGTCGCGGCTACGCCGCGCTGCTGGGGCTCGTCGCGATCGCGCTGGCCGGGGGCGCACTCGTCCGGCATCCGGCCGGTTTCGTGCTGCTCGCGGTGGCGTTCGCGGCCGCGCAACTGGCCACCGTCCTGGCCGACGCGCGACTACAGGCCCGCATCACCGGCGGCAGCCGCGCCACCGTCACCTCGCTGGCCGGGATGCTCACCGACGTGCTGATCATCGGGACGTACGCCGGGTACGGGCTGGTCGCCACGGCAGCCGGTAACGCGGTCGCGTTCGCGGTGGCCGCCGGGGCGTACCTCATCGTGGGCCTGGCGTTGCTGATCCGCCGCCGGCGCCCCGCGGCCGTGCGCGGCGGAGTCGCCGCGGCCGGTGTGCGCGGCCCGGGCTGAAGGCGCGGCCCGGCGGCGGTCGCCCAGGTCGCGATGCCGGCGGCCCGGGCGAGTCGGCGGACCAATTGGTACGCGCTCGGGCGTCCCGCTACGACTGGTCGCCGTCGACGTAGACCCAGCGGCCCTCCTCGCGGGCGAAGCGGCTGCGTTCGGTGAGCGTGCCCGGCTGGCCGGCCGCGCGGTAGTGGGCGTGGAACGTCACGGTGCCGGTGGCGTCGAGCAGGCCACCGCGTTCGGTCTCGACGATCTCCAGCCGCATCCACCGCTGAGCCGGGTCCAGATCGAGCTGCTCCGGCCGGGTCAAGGAGTGCCAACTGCGCAGGAGGTAGTCGGTGTCGCCCAGCGCGAACGCGCTGAACCGTGAGCGCATCAACGCCTCGGCGGTCGACGCCGGGGCGGTGCCGACGTGCGCGGGGGAGCAGCAGTCGGCGTACGCCTGGCCGGTGCCGCAGGGGCAGAGTTTGCCGGTCGTCGCGTTCGCCCGCCGGCCTCGTCCCGCTTTGCCCACCCGGCCATCCTGCCGCACCACCGGCTGGCCCCGGCGACCGGCCGCCGCCGACCCTGATCCGGACCCGTCGCCGATCTTGCACTTACTGTCCCCGCATTGCTGGCAAAGGGTGCATATCGGCGACCGAAAGTGCAAGATCGCGGGAAAGGGGTCAGAGCCAGCCCGAGCGGCGGAACAGGCGGTACAGGGCGAGCGCGGCCACCGCCATCAGGGCCAGCGCGCCCGCGTACCCGTAACGCCAGGCCAGCTCGGGCATGTGATCGAAGTTCATGCCGTAGACGCCGGCGATGCCGGTCTGCGTGGCGGCGATCGCGGCCCACGCGGCGATCTTGCGCATGTCGTTGTTCTGCTCGACGGCGAGCTGCGCCAGGCGGGACTGGACGATCGAGGTGAGCAGGTCGTCGTACGCGGCCACCCGGTCCACGGCCCGACCCAGTCGGCCGTCGACGTCCACGAACCAGCGGTGCAGGGCACGCGGCGGTCCGTCGCGGGTCGGGTCGAGCAGCGTCCGCAGAGGCGTCTGGAGCGGGAGCACCGCCCGCTTGAACTCCACGACCTCCCGCTTGAGCTGGTAGATGTGCTGGATGTCGGCCGACCGGTCGCGGGCGAACACCGCCTCCTCGACGCGTTCCAGGTCGCGCTCCACGTGCCCGGCCACCTCCAGATACGTGTCGACCATGCGGGCGCAGACCGCGTACGCCACCGCCCAGGGACCCGCGGCGAGCATCGTCGGCCGGCGTTCGATGTCGGCGCGGACGTCGCGCAGCGCCCCGGCCGCGCCGTGCCGCACGGTCACGGCGAACCGGTCACCGAGCAGCACCATCACGTCACCGGTGTCGATCACCTCGGACGTGTCCGTCAGCTCGGCGTGCTCGACGTACCCGGCCGTGCGCAGCACCAGCAGGGTGACCGGTCCGTGTCGCTGCACCGTGGGCCGGTGCCCGTCGGCGAGCGCCTGCTCGACGGTCAGCTCGTCCAGGCCGAAGGTACGCCCCACCGCGGCGAGCACCGCCGGCCCCGGCTCGTGCAAACCGAGCCACACGAAGGCGTCGCGGCCATGCCGGGCGTGCGCGTACGCGTCGTCGTAGTGCGGCCGGCCCGGCTCCCGGCGACCCTTGACGTACACGGCGCAGTCGACCACCGCGTCCGGGTTGGACCGGCGGGGCGCGGGTGTCTCGCCGCCGGGGCGGCCGAGCAGTCGACGGGCCAGGGCGCGTACGCCCCGACCGGCCCGGTCCCGTACCGCTCGCTGATCCACGACGCGCCCCCTCCCCGCGCACCGTCGCGGCCACGGTGCTCGCAGGGCATGGTGCCACCGGACTCCGCGCAGCGGCGTCCGGCCCCCGACAGTGCGGCGCTCACCTCAGGCGGTACGGGTGGCGAAGACGACGATGTTGTCCACGTAGTTGCCGGTCGCGTCGTCGAACCGGCCGCCGCAGGTGATCAGGCGTAGCCCGGCGACGTCCGCCGGGCCGTAGACCAGGCCGCTGGGGAAGTGGTCCTTCGGGTACGCGTGGACGCCGTCCACGGTGAATGTGGCGACCCGCGCGTCGGCCCGGGTCACCTGGATCTCCTGCCCGGCGCGTAGGCGTCCGAGGTCGAAGAAGACCGCCGGGCCGGCCGGGGAGTCGACGTGTCCCACCAGGACGGCGTTGCCGGTCTCGCCGGGGCTCACCCCGTACCGGTACCAGCCGGCGAGGGTCGGCCGGTCCAGGGGCGGCACCTCCAGCACCCCGGCGGAGTCAGCGCCGACGGGGACGATCTCGGCGCGTACGTCGATGGCGGGGATCCGCACCCGGACGGGCGCTGCGTGGGGGAGTGGGGCCAGGTCCGGTGCGGGACGGGTGCGGGTCGGCGCGTCGGACGACGGCCCGGGTGGCCGTTCCGGGTCGGCGGTGAGGCCGACCGTGATCAGTCCCAGCCCGCTGACGCCGAGGAGGGCGACCACCGCCGGCAGGCTTCGCCGCCACCACACGTGCGCACCTCCGTAAGGGCTCGTCGGGGTGCCCGCGCCGGTCGTACCGGCACGGGCACCCGTCCTCTTGGGATGGAGCGGTCGCCGGTCAGGCGACGGTCGACACCGGGCGGCGTCGGCGTACCAGCAGCACCGCGCCCGCGGCGGCCGTGCCGAGCAGGGTGCCGCCGGCGGCGAGCGCGCCGGCGTCGCGTCCGTCTCGGTGGTCGCCGCCCGAGCCGGCCGGGGCACCGCCGATCGGGGTGACGGTGAAGGTGGCGCTGCCCGCCGAGCTGCCGTCGCCGCAGGTCGCGGCCACCGTGTACGTGCCCAGGGTGAACCCGGCGGTGAACAGTTCGGCGCTGAGCCCGCCGCCCGCGGCGGCCGTGGTGGATCGGACGTTCTCGTCGCGGTTGGGTCCGGTGACCCGGAAGATGACGTCACCCGACTTCGGGTTGCAGGTCGTCGCGGTGAGCACGACGGTTCCTCCGACCGGGGTGGTGGCCGGTGACACGACGGTGTCGGCCAGTGCGGCGCCCGGCAGCAGGAGCGTGCCGAGACCCACGCCGAGCGCCGCCGAGCAGAGTGCTGTTGAGACCTTCATACGCGTCTTCCCTCACTTTTCGTCCGCTGACTGCGTGGGACGTCGTTCGGGTGGCCAACTCCGTGACTAGCACCGGTGTGCCCAACACTAGGTGGGTTGGGACCCCGATCAGGTGAAAATGAGAAACCTTCGTTGCCGTCACGTGTCCACCCGAAGGCGGGTCCTGGTGCGGGCCGACGAGATTGCGCCGATCTTGCACTTTCGGTCGCCGACATGCGTGCCATGCCCTGTATGTCGCCACCGCAACTGCAAGATCGCGGTGCGACGGGTGCCCTGGCAGTGGTGTGTGGCAGCGTGGTGTCCGTGACTCGCCTCGACGTTGATCTTGTGTTGGTGGGCGGCGGGGGCGCTGCCTCGTTGGTGCTCGCCGCGCTGGACCGGCACGGCGTCGGGGGCCTGCGGATCGCCGTCGTCGACCCGGTCCGTCGGCGCGGTCAGGACCGCACCTGGGCGTTCTGGGGCCACCCCGACACCGACCTCGATCCGCTGCTCAGCGCGAGCTGGCACCAGGTCGAGGTGGTTACGCCCGCGCGGCGTCGCGTCCTGGACCTGACCCCCCTGCGGTACGCCATGCTGCGCTCCGGCCCGGTCTACGACCGGGCTGCCGAGGCCGAGCGCCGGCTGGACGCGATCCGGATCGCGGCACCCGCCGACGTGGTCCGCGACGACGGCACCGGGGTGGTCGTACGCACCGGCGACGGGCGTGCGATCCGGGCCGGCTGGGCGCTCGACTCCCGCCCCCGGCCACCGGCCCGCGCCGGCCGGACGACCTGGTTGCAGCACTTTCGTGGCTGGTGGCTGGAGGCCGACCGGCCGGTGTTCGACCCGCGGCGGGCGGTGCTCATGGACTTCCGTACCCCGCAGCCCGCCCGGGGTGTCTCCTTCGGGTACGTGCTCCCGGTCAGCGACCGGTACGCCCTCGTCGAGTACACCGAGTTCTCGCCCGACCTGCTCACCGACGCCGGGTACGACGCGGCGCTGGCCGACTACCGCGACCTGCTCGGGCTCGACCCGGGCGGGCTGCGGGTCCGCGAGGTCGAGAACGGCGTGATCCCGATGACCGACGCGCCGTTCCCGGCCCGGCCCTCCCCGCGCGTCGTACGCCTCGGCACGGCCGGTGGCGCGACCCGCCCCTCCACCGGCTTCACCTTCTCCGCCATGTACCGCCAGGCCGACCAGGTGGCCCGCGCGCTCGCCGCCGGCCGGCCGCCGGTGCCGGCTCCCGCCTATCCGGCCCGGCACCGCTGGATGGACGCGGTGGCGCTGCGGGCGCTGGACTCCGGTGGCGTGGGTGGGCCCGACTTCTTCGACCGGCTCTTCGACCGCAACCCGGCCGAGCGGGTCCTGCGCTTCCTCGACGGCGTCACCACCCCGGCCGAGGAGATCGCGATCATGAACTCGACGCGGCTCCGGCCGATGATCGCCGCCACGGCCGGTGACGCCGCGCAACGCCTCCGCGACCGCCTTCGGCCCGCCCGTCCGGCTCCGGCCATCCCGGCGGCCGTGGTGGGCGGTCCGCAGCGACCCGTTCCCGACTCGGAGAACTGACCCGACCCGGTCAGCGCCGGGCCGACACCGTGTCGCGGATCAGCACCCGCAGGTCCTCCATCGGGTCACCGTCGCCGGCCGCCAGCAGGGTCTTCGTCGCCGCGACCGTCAACCCCAGCTCGGGGTACGCGTACGCGAGGCTGCCGCCGCTACCGGCCGCGCCGAACGAGCCGTCGTCGTCCACCGCGTACCCGAGTCCCCAGGTCGTCTCCTGCCCGAACACCCACTCCGGGCCGGGCGGCCCGTCCGGCGTCGTCACGGCCCGGAGCCGGGCCGGCGAGATCAGCCGTACGCCGTCCACCTCGCCGATCAGCGCGGCGAGCATCCGCGCCGCCGCGCGAGCGGTCATCGTGCCGGTGGCCGGCACCTCGGCGGCGAGGACGTCGGCCCGGCTGCCGACCTGCGCGCCCGGACGGACGCCGGGCGGGGCGACCCGGTCGAAGTTCGGCAGGTTGGCGCTCGCGAAGTCGAACAGCGCCGACAGGTTGCGGTCCTCGACCCGGGCCAGCCGGTCCAGGTCGGCGGCCGGTACCGCGAGGTACAGCTCGTCCGCGACGCCGAGCGGTCCGGCCACGTCCTCGGCGAGCACCGCCGAGACGCGCCGGCCCGTCACCCGGCGGACCACCTCACCGACCAGCCAGCCGAACGTCCACGCGTGGTACGCCTTGACCGCGCCGGGCGCGGCGATCGGCTCGGCGTCGGCCACGATCGCGCACATCCGGTCCCAGTCGGTGAAGTCCGCAGGCGTCACGTCCACCGGCAGGGCGGGCACACCCGCGGTGTGGGTGAGCGCGTGCCGCAGGGTGATCCCGTCCTTGCCGTGCCGGCCGAACTCCGGCCACACGTCGACGATCCGCAGGTCGTAGTCCAGCTCGCCGCGCTCGGCCAGCACGTGCGTCACGGTCGCGGTGAGGGCCTTACCGGTGGAGACGCTCCAGATCGGGGTGTCGGCGGTCAGCGTGCGGCCGGTGGCCCGGTCGGCGCTCCCGGCGTGCACGTCCAGGATCGGCGACCCGTGGAGGTACGCGGCGACCTGCACCCCGGATTCGCGCCCGGTGGCGATCAGCTCGTCGATCGTGCGCCGTACGTCGGCCCCCAGGCCGTCCCAGTTTCCGTCCACGGCGAACGACTCTGACAGATCGGACCGCGCCGGTGCGCGCGATTTTCCCTCATCGGGTGAGGAGGCGGTCACGGAGCCGGGCGGTCAACGCCTCGTCGACGCCGAGCCGGTCGGTGGCGTAGCCGACCACCGACCCGTACGCGGCGGTCAGGTCGGCCAGGAAGTGCCGGATGACGGCCTCGGGAGCACGTCCGTACCCGGGCCAGAGCAGCTCACGGTCCGGGTTGAGGGCCTGCCAGTCGGCGATGAGGCGTTCGGTGGCCAGCTCGGTGCGCGCAAAGTCGGCGACGATCTGTTCCTCGTCGACGCCCAGCAGGGCGAGCAGCAGCGCGGCCAGCAGACCGGTGCGGTCCTTGCCGGACGCGCAGTGGAAGACCAGGGGCGCCTCGGCGGCGGCGACCACCTGCAACGCCTGGCGCAGCTCGGCGACCCCGTCCTCGGCGACCTCGCCGTACCGATCGGCGAGGTAGCGCCACGGGTCGAGCTGCGGGTCGATCGTGGCCTGGTCGTAGGGGCGGTGCTCGATACTCAGGTTGTGCCAGGCCAGGCCGTCGATCTGGGGCGCTCGACCCCGCGCGGCGATCTCCCACGGATACCGCAGGTCGATCACCGTGCCCACACCGAGGGCGTCGAACCGGTCCAGGTCGGCGCCCGCCAGCTTGCCGAGCGAGTCCGAACGGTAGAGCAACCGCCAGCGAACCGTGCGCCCGTCCTCGGTGCGGTAACCCCCGAGGTCGCGGAAGTTGTGCAGACGGTCGAACGCGACATGCCGCTCCATCCGGCAGACCCTAGTGCCTCCGGTCCCGGCGTGGCGGCCCCCGAACGGCCGGCGCGGGGTCGCCGCCCGGTAGGTTGCCTGCCATGGCGGAGGGCAGGGGCGTGCAGATCTGGACCGACGGGGCGTGCAGCGGCAACCCCGGGCCGGGCGGCTGGGGGGCGCTGCTGCGCTACGGCGACCACGAGCGCGAGTTGTGCGGGGGCGAGGCCACGCCGACGACCAACAACCGGATGGAGCTGATGGCGGCCATCCAGGCGTTGGAGAGCCTGAACCGGCCGGTCACCGTCGAGTTGCACACCGACAGCACGTACGTGCGCAACGGCATCACGAGCTGGCTGGCGTCGTGGAAGCGCAACGGCTGGCGTACCGCCGCGAAGCAACCGGTGAAGAACGCCGACCTGTGGCAGCGGTTGGAGGCGGCCTGCGAGCGCCACGAGGTCACCTGGCTGTGGGTCAAGGGGCACAACGGTCACCCGGAGAACGAGCGCGCGGACGGTCTGGCCAACAAGGGCATGACCGAGGCGCGTGCGGCGCTGGCGAGCCGCTAACCCCGGCGGGTCGCGTCGGGGTGCCCCGGCATGCTCGACCCGCCGCCGCTGCTGCCCGACGAGCCCCCGGCGACACCTGAATTGTCGCCCTCGGTCACGATGTCCGGCCGCTCGTCGGTGTCGGCCGGCGCGGGGACCTCGGTGTCCGTCTCGACCTGCACCAACGGCACCTGGCCGGCCTCGTCCTCGCTGTGCTGCGGGTCGCCCGGCAGCTCACCGTCACGCTTTCGGTAGCCCACGCCGTGCCTCCCGTCGGTGCCGGTCCGCGTCGGCGGTGGCTACCCGGCGCGTCACCCACGAAACCTCGTCCGCCGGCAGCCGCCGGCTCGGCGACCGGGGTTGTCGGCGACGGGGCGCTCGGTCGGCGCGGGGATCAGCCGGTGGACGCGGACCTCGTACCGTCGTCAGCGTCGCCGCCCACGGCGGCTCGCGGCGGGGGCGCGCACCGGGGTGAGCGCGAGCGCCGTCCAGTGCGGCGGCCGGGTCAGCGTCGCCGGCAGGGCCGTACGCGCGTCACCGCGCGCGGCGTCGAGCTGCGCCTGGTGCAGGAACAGCGTCGTCCGCAGGTCCGCGCCGCGCAGGTCGGCCCCGCGCAGGTCCGCACCCGTGACGTCGGCCAGGCCGAGGTCCACGCCGCGAAGGTCGGCGCCGATCAGCAGCGCGCCGCGCAGGTTGGCCCGGCGCAGGTCCGTCCGGCGCAGGTCCACGCCGAGGAGCTGGGCGCCCCGGCGGTCGAGGCCTCCGGGAGCGCGCGCCGCCTCGCTGGCCAGCGACAGCAGCGGGTTGACCCGGGCCCGGTGCGCGTCGACGTCCACGACGCGCAGGCCGGTCGGATCGCCCTCGGCGAGCCCGGTGATCTCGACGCGGGCGCGGTCCAGCTCGGCGCGTAGCCCGGCCGAGGGGTCCAGCGACAGCGCCTCGGTGAGATACCAGAGCAGTTCGTGCAACGGGCGCAGCACCCGGAAGGCCTCGGCCATCGCCGGCAGGGTCTCCGGAGCGTCCCGCCAGTCCCGCCCACCGAAGGTGACCTGCGCGACCTGCTGCCCCGCGCCGAAGCAGTCGAAGACGGTGCAGCCCGCGAATCCGCGCTCCCGCAGCTCCGTGTGGATGCCGCAGCGGTGGTCCGGGCGCAGGTTCGGGCAGGCCCGCCCGGCCGGCTTGTCGATGGCGAAGTCGGCCGACGCGGCGAAGGCCGGCACCACGCAGCACAACCCGAAGCAGCGCGCGCAGTCGGCGGCGAGACGCGCCGACCCCGACGGCTGGGCGAGGTGCGTCGACACGGAAACGGTCCTCCTGGCGATCGGGGCGGCGACCCCATTGTCCCGGGGGCCGTCGCCACCGCCCGGCCCGGGGGTCACCGTCCGTGCGCGTCGCTGGCCGCCGCGGAGCGAGGATCGGGGGTACGCGGACCGCCCGGTGGCGGCACCAGCCGGTGGATCTCCCGCTGGCCGTCGCCGTACTTCTGATCGAAGTGCCGGCGCACGGTGGCGGCCGGGGTGGGGTCCTCCTCGACGGGTTCCGCCAGCGCGAACATCGCTGGAGTGCCACCTGCGGCACGCGGTGGCAGCACGGCCCGCACGGTCAGCGGACCGTTCACCTGGACGCCGCCGCAGTCGACGTAGTGCTGCCCGTCGACGCTGACGTAGGGCACCTGCATGGTGACCACGTCGGAGTCGTCGTGGCGCAGCGTCACCGTGACCGACCAGTACCGCTCCAAGTTGACGGTTGCCTGCTCGTGCTCCCACAGCTCCTCGAAACGCGCGTGCACGAACCCACCCCAGGGGCTGTCCATGTCGACCTCGAGTTGCGGCACGTTGAACGACAGCTTCCCGATCGGGAAGAACGAGATCAGCGCCCGGCTGTCCCACTGGTAGAGCTGGATCGACGGGGACGCGTCGTACAGGCGAACCTGCAACCGGCGCCGCAACCGGGCGTCCAGGGTGTCCTGGAACAGCGCCAGGTGCCGCAGGTTGGTACGGATCTGGCGCGGCACGTCCACCCGCTGCCTCTCCAACTCCTCCGAGCGCTGCTGGGCGGCCGTGCAGTCCGGGTCGAGCAGGAGCAACTGTACCTGGGCGCCGTTCGCGAGGGCCGTCCGCACCGCCCGCAACGTCTCCTCCCGGTGGGTGTCCTCCAGCAGGATCGTCCAGGTGTCCAGGATGCGTACCCGGCGTGCGCAGCGGTGCAGCCGGGCCACGAACGCGTGTTGGTCGAAGCTCAGGTGCTCCTGCACCCGCGCCCGGCGGGCCTCCTCGAACAGCGGGTCGAAGATGACGTACGAGATGGCGGCGAGGACCACGCTGGAGCCGATGTTGAGCAGCAGGTCGCTGAGGAATCCGCTGCTGCGCCAGGCGGCCAGCAGCATCACGACCGCGACGCCGAGCAGCGCCCCACCGACGACGAAGGCGCGTCGCTGCCGGCCGCCACTGTCGCCCCGACCCGCCCACTCGGGCATCCGGTCCCCTTCCGTCCGTGGCCCATGCCCACCGAGATGCGGAGGATACGTGCCGGCTTTGCCGCTCGCTGTCCCGTTCGCAAACGGCGGTTTCGTCGGCCGGGCCCGCTGTGTCACTCGTAGATTGACGGTATCGGAGTCGGGCGAGCGCGGACGGTGACGGTGTGGACGACGCGGAACGCGAGAAGGCGCTGTTGAGCGTCCTCAACACCGAGCACTACGCCCTGCAGACGTCCCGCGCCGGCACCATCGACGAGGCCACCGGCCGTGCCACCATCTTCCTGTCCGTGCTGTCGGCGGCCCTGATCGGCCTCGGCTTCGCCGCCGGCAACGACCAGGTGGTCCGGCCCTACCTGGGCGCGGTGCTGCCGATCCTGGTGATCATCGGGATCCTGACCTTCCTGCGGCTGGTCGAGACCACCGTGGAGAACTCGCTGGACATGAGGCGGATCCAGCGCATCCGCGCCTACTACCATCACCGTCTCGCCAGCGAACACGACTTCTTCGTCGACGCGGTGGCGTCCGAGGACGACGCGGACGCGGCCCGGATGCTGGTGGGCACCCGGCCCGGGCGCTGGGAGTTCCTGCTCACCACGGCCGCGCTCGTCGGCGCGGTCAACGCGGCCCTGGTCGGGTCGGCCGTCGCTCTGGTGCTCGGCATGGTCGGGGACTGGCACTGGCTGATGGTCGTCGCCGGGGTGGCGGTCGCGCTCGCGGCGTTCGGAGCGCAGTTCCTCTACATCGTCCGCATGTCACCGGGACGACGGTGACGCCGTCGACGGCCAACTCCCGGGCGAAGGCGACGATACCGTCACCGGATGCGGATCACCCGGTTCACGCACTCCTGCGTCCGCGTCGAGCACGACGGCGGGGTGCTGGTGCTCGACCCGGGCACCTGGAGCGAACCGCGCGCGCTGGTCGGCGCGGACGCCGTCCTGATCACTCACGAGCACACCGACCACGTGGACGTGCTGCGGCTGGCCGGACTCGGCGTGCCGGTGTACGCCCCCGAGGGGGCCCGGCTGCCCGACCTCGCCCCGCTGCCGGTCACCCGGGTACGTCCGGGGCAGCGCTTCACCGCCGCCGGCATCCCGGTGAGCGCCCACGGCGGCCGGCACGCCGTGATCCACGACGGTCAGCCCGACTGTCCCAACCTCGGCTACCTGGTCGGTGACGGGCTCTACCACCCGGGCGACTCGGTGCACGTGCCGGACGAGCCGGTGCGCACCCTGCTCGTGCCCGCCCAGGGGTCGTGGCTCCGCCTCGACGAGGCGATCCGCTTCGCCCGCGCGGTGGGCGCCGAGGCCGCGTACCCCATCCACGACGCGCAGCTCAACGACCGTGGCCTGGCAAGCGTGGCCGGCTGGTTCGCCGAGACCGTCCCTGGCTACCGCCACCTCGCACCGGGCGACACCGCCTGAGCGACGCGCGGAATCAATGTCTTTCAGTCTTGATCGAAAGTCCGGAATACGACAGCGCTTCACGCCTTTCAGGTGCCTTTGCGGGCTCGCGCTCATTCAACCCTGCCGCAATGATGCTCTTCTCGGCGGCGTGGTCTCCCCATCCACGACCGGTCCCTGAGGCATGCCGTCGTCCGTGCCCCCTCGCACACAACCGGAGAATTGCCTCATGTCGACCAATCCTCTCGGCACGTCAGCTCGGCAGGCGCTCGTGGCGCTGATGACCCACGTCTCGGAAGCGTCCAATCCGGACTTGTACGAGCAGTTCCGCATGCGGATCGAGAAAAGCGTCCGGCAGGAACTCGAAGAAGCCGGGTTCATCGCCTGGCGTAAGGGATTGCGCGGCACGATCATTCACGAGTTGACCGAGAAGGGTTGGGAACGTGCTCGCCACGAGCTTGGCTCGGCCGCGCCCGATCGGGTCTCGTCCGCCTGGTTGCTGCACTACGGGACGCTGACGCACCTGAACCGCCTTCTCACGGCCCACAATCTGCAGCTGGCTGACCTGTACGTCGGCCCGCCGGGCACCACCGACGTGGACGGGCAGCCTGCCCTGGTGGGAGACGACCGGGTGGCGGGCGAGCCGGACGGGATCGAGGATCGGGTACGGGAGGCGTACCTGCGTTTGGCCGAGACGCCCGGCAGCCTGGTCAGCCTGGCGCGCCTGCGTCGGAGCCTGGAGGATGTGGCCCGCGACGATCTCGATCGTGTGCTCCGGACGATGGATCGGCGTCGGGAGATCCAGCTCGAGCCGGATCCCAATCGTAAGGCGCTGACGCAGGCAGTCCGGGACGCGGCGGTCGTCATCGGTGGTGAAGACAAGCACCTCATCACAATCGACCAGTCATGATCGACGAGACCCAGCGGCAAGCCCTGCTGGAGTTGCGGCGGCTGGACTGGGCACCCACCCAGGAGGACGTCTGGTCCCCGCTGGACATCCACATCGACGCGCTCAACGGCGAGGCCGGGGCTGCCCTCCTGCGGGCGTACGGAGAAGCGGTCACCAGCACCGGACGTAGCCCGCTCGGGCTGGTCCTCGAAGGGCAGCACGGCGCCGGCAAGACCCACCTTCTGCGTTGGGCACGTGAGCAGGTGCAACGCGGCGGCGGCTATTTCTTTCTCCTCGGCATCTCCGATGGCAGGGCCTTCTGGCCCAACGTCGTGCAGACGCTTCTGCGCGGTCTGCGACGTTCCGGCTCCTACCGACATACGCAGTTGGAGGTGCTTCTCGACCGGCTGTGTGAGCGCGCCGGCGTGGGACGGGAGCTACGCGACCAGGTTCGTGGTCGACAGGAGTTGACCACGAACGCGCTCGACGCCTTCGTGACCGCCCTGCGACGGGCGGAGCCCGACCTGGGGCGCGAGTGCCGGTACACGGTGCGAGCGCTGGTGCTGCTGGCCGCCACGGACGACGCGATTCAGGATCTGGGCGAGGCGTTCCTGACGTCCATCCCCGATGAAGACCCCGGCGAACATGCCCGCTGGGGTCTGACAAGTCGGACAAAGACGGCACAGGAAATTGCCGAGGAGGTCTCGCGGCTACTGGCGACTACCGGTGCCAGCATGCTCGCGGTCGATCAGATCGACACTGTCATCGCCCAGGCCCGCACCTCCGTTGTCGATCACAGCCAGCCCGAAGCCGCGCCAACGGAGTCTGTGGCTGTCGCCGAGGATCTCGGGCATGGACTGATGCAGTTGCGAGAAGCACTGCGTCGCACGGTGACGGTGGTGGCGTGCCTGCCGACCTCCTGGCAACTGATCAGTAACCACACGCTCGACTCCGTACGTGACCGGTTTCGGCGGGAGACACGGCTGAGTCGCCTGCCGTCCCCGGATGTCGGAACGGAGTTGGTTGCCGCACGCTTCGGCCCGTTGTTCGAGTCCGTCGGATTCACGCCGCCGTACCCGACCTGGCCGGTGCTGCCGGCGGCCTTCGCCGCCGCTCCCGACTACACACCGCGATCCCTGCTCGAGCGGGTGGACGAGCACCTACGCGTCTGCCTCATGACCGAGAATGTCGAACCCCTGCACGAGTTGGACCAACAGGTCGCGCCGCCAGATCCGGAGCCGGCCGCTCGGCCGCAGGACATCGAGTCCGTGCAAAGGAGGTTTGCTGAGCTGCGCGAATCGCTCGACGTCGACCATGTCATGGATCCGGCCCGCGAGGACATCGACATGCCCCGCCTTCTCGGAGCCGGTTTGCGGGCATGGACGGTCGAGCAGGGAGATCTGCACGGGCGATACAAGGTCGTGCTCGGCGAGGACGGCAACCCATCGATGCACGCCTGGCTCCGGGAGAGTCTCGACGAGGAGACCGAGGATGAGGCGCACTGGTCATTTCGTGCGCTGTCACACACTCACCACCGAGCCGTGCAGGCACGAATCGAGCGGCTCCGACAGCTCGTCAGACTGGATCCTCGCATCAGCAAGAGGCGTGCGGTACTACTGCGTAACAGCCTCTGGCCCAAGGGGCCGGTCACTCGACGTCTGTTGCACGAGTTCCAGGCCGCGGGCGGGTTGATCACTGGGGTGTCTATCGACGACCTGCGCACCTTCGCCGGGCTGGCCGTCCTGCTCGACGAGAACGATCCGGCACTCGATGACTGGCTGCGACTGGGCCGCCCCGCCGGGAACACCACGCTCTTTCGGACGGTCTTCGGTGCGCCGCCGGGCACTACGGCTGCGCGACCTTGCGGCCCTGGGCGGCCCACCGGCCCATCGGATCGTCCGGATCCAGCCGGACCGTCACCGAGCGAGGTGGGCGACGGCGGCGATCCCCGCCGGACGGCGGCGACCCACGATCCGTCCGGCGGGGTACGGCGTTCGGAGACCAACGGCGGCGCCGGTCTGTTTCTCGGAACGGTGGTCGAGACCGGCGCGGAGGTCCGGGTGCCGTTGGAGTCGTTGCGCAAGCACACGGCCATCTTCGCCGGTTCGGGATCGGGTAAGACCGTGCTGATCCGGCGCTTGATCGAGGAGTGTGCCCTGCAGGGGGTCTCCACGATTGTGCTCGATCCCAACAACGACCTGGCGCGGCTCGGTGATCCGTGGCCGGAAGCCCCGTCGTCGTGGCAGCCGGGAGACGCCGAGAGGGCAGCGGCTTACCTCGCGAGCACGGACGTGGTGGTGTGGACCCCTCGTCGTGAGGCTGGTCGTCCGCTGAGTCTGCAGCCGTTGCCGGACTTCGCCGCCGTGCTCGACGAGCCTGACGAACTCGCGCTCGCCCTGGACACGGCGGTGGCCGGGCTCGCGCCGCGGGCGCGCATGGGCGGCAAGACCGCGAAGATGGATCGTGGACGGGCGGTGCTGCGCGAGGCGCTGGGGTACTTCGCGCGCACCGGGGGCACCGGTCTTCGCGACTTCGTCGCGATGCTCGCGGACCTGCCCGACACCGCGACCACGCTGACGCGTGCCGGTGAGCTGGCCCACGACATGGCCGAGACCCTCAAGGCCGCGATGATCCTCGATCCGCTGTTCGGCGGAGCCGGCGTGCCCCTGGACCCGGGCATCCTGCTGACCCCGTCGGCCGGCAAACGCGCGCGGATCTCGGTGATCAGCCTCGTCGGGCTGCCCAACAACGAGCAGCGGCAGGGCTTCGTGAACCAGTTGCAGATGGCGTTGTTCGCGTGGATCAAGCAGCATCCCGCCGGTGATCGCCCACTCGGAGGCCTCTTCGTGATGGACGAGGCGCAGACGCTCGCGCCTTCGGGCGCGCTGACGGCCTGCACGGAGAGCACGCTCGCTCTGGCCAGTCAGGCCCGTAAGTACGGCCTCGGCCTGATCTTCGCGACGCAGGCGCCCAAGGGCATCCACAACCGGATCGTCGGCAACGCCGCCACCCAGTTCTTCGGCTTCCTCAACAGCCCCATCCAGATCGCGGCGGCGAGGGAGGTGGCGCAGGCCAAGGCGAGCGCGGTCCTGGACATCTCCCGGCTGACCGCCGGGCAGTTCTACGCCGTGGGTGAAGGACTTGGCTTCCAGAAGCTGGCAACACCGATGTGCCTCAGCCACCACCCGACGAGCGCACTCACCGTGGAAGAGGTACTGGTCCGCGCCCGGAGTTGACAGACTTGCAAGGGGAACAGCATGGACATCGTCATCAACAGCCTGGTTCGGCAGTTCCAGACCGACCACGACCTTGTTGGGTTGCCACCGGACGAGGCGTTCGAGGCCTTCGCGGGCTTCTGCGTGCTCAGCTCGTTCTACGAAAGCGACTTCACCCCTGACGCTTTCCGGATGGGTGGCGGCAATGACCTCGGCATCGACGTGTTCGGCATTCTGGTGAACGGTGATCTGCTCCACGACGAGGCGGACGTCCGGGCGGCGACCGAACAGGCACGTCAGTTGGACGTACAAATCATCGTCGTGCAGGCGAAGACCAGCCCCAAGTTCGAATCGAAGGTCATAGCCGACCTGGCAGACAACCTCGCGCACGTCGTCGACAAGGCTGACCTGCCGTACCCGGCATCCCCCGATGTGGAGAATCTCCGAGGGTGCCTCCGGGCGGTCTACGCGAACATCGCGAAGTTTTCCGGCGGGCGGCCCAAGTTGCACGTCCGGTATGTCACCACCGGTGGACAGGTGGCGGACCTGCTCCGCAAGAAGGCGGCATCGGCGGAGCGAGGGCTCATGCGCTCCGGCCGATTCGACGTGGTCGACGTGCGCTGTGTGACCCGAGACGAACTGCGTGAGTTGTACAAGCGCGCCACTCAGGCGGTGCCGGCCACCTTCGAAATGCTCAAGAAGCTCTCACCGCCGACCATGCCCGGCGTGGTCCAGTCACTGTTCGGCCTGCTGCCAGCCCGCGAACTCGTGTCCCAGGTGCTGACCGATCCGGCCGGCAACATTCGCAAGGCTCTGTTCCACGAGAACGTACGGGACTTCCAGGGCTACAACGGGGTCAACGGCCAGATCCGGGACGCGATCAGAGATCCACTTCAGCACCGTCGCTTCGCCGTCCTGAACAATGGCGTCACGATCGTCACCCGAGGACTCAACGTGGTTGGCGACGAGGTGCACATCCGGGATTTCCAAGTGGTCAACGGCTGCCAGACCTGTCACGTGTTGTTCGACGAACGGGACCGACTCACCGACGACGTGCAGGTCAGCGTGCGCATCGTCCACAGCGAGGACGAGAAGGTCATCGCCGGCATCATCGCCGCGACCAACCGGCAAACTGCGGTCAGCGAGGAGGAGCTGTCGACGCGGGAGGATTTCCATCGACGGCTGGAGGACTGGTTCGCGGCGCAACCGGCGGCGCATCGACTGTGGTACGAGCGCCGCTCCAAGCAGTACGCAGCCCGCAACGAGGTGGAGAAGACGCGGGTGGTCAACCGAGCCCAACTTACCCGCGCCTACGCCGCGATGTTCCTCGGCGAACCGGCGGCGGCCGGTCACTACCGCGAGCTGACCCAGCGTCATCGCGGTGCTCTGTTCCAAGAGGACCATCTCCCGGACGCGTACTACGCGGCGGCGGCCGCACACTACCGCCTGGAGTGGCTGCTGCGTACCAGGCGGATCCGGACCACGCTCCGACCCGCGCGGTATCACCTGATGGCGGCGCTGCGGTGGCAGGTTCTCGGGACAGAGCGCCTCACCACCAATCCCCGGCGCGCCAGCGAGCAGTGTCGGCGGCTGCTCGATCTGCTGTGGGATCCCGGTGCCTCCGAGCAGGCTGTCCTTAAACTCCTGCCCACGCTCGGCCGCATCATCGACGTCGAACAGCGAAGTGGGGTACCTCTCGGGCAGATGGTCCGCAACCGCCGGTTCGCCGACGCCGTCCGAGCGGCGGTGTTAGGGGGATGACAGCCGCGACTCGTGACCGCTGAAGCCCCATTTTCGGGGCAGCTCGACAGGGTCCGGATGGGACCTCGGCAGGCGCGTCACCACGACTCTCGTGGGTGGGCGGCGCACACAATGGCATCGACAAGCGTGTCGGTCGGGCTCATGTCGGGTGTGGTCCACGTCACGGTAGCTTCGGCGCGCGTCGACGCCCCCGCCGGCGCTGCCGAGGAGAGCGTCCATGACCACACCGCGCAGAGCCGCCACCGCCCTGACCGCCGTCCTGCTGCTGATCCTGACCGTCGCGGCCCCCGCCCAGGCCGCCACCCCCGCCACCACGCCGCCGGTGTCCGGTTCGCTGGGCACCTACAACATCTCCGGGGTGTACGTGGCCGGGGTGTCCTCCGGTGGCTACATGGCCACCCAGCTGCACGTCGCCTACTCGTCCCGGATCCGGGGCGCGGCCGTCTTCGCCGCCGGCCCCTACTACTGCTCCCAGAACACCGTCGCCCAGGCGCTCTACGGCTGCGGTGACAACATCTACCCGACGAACGTGTCGGCGCTGGAGACGTACACCCGCACCTGGGCGTCGTACGGCTGGGTCGACCCGGTCGGCAACCTCTCCGGTGACCCGGTGTACGTGTTCCACGGCAACAACGACACCGCCGTCGAGAAGTCCGTCACCGACGACCTGGTCCGCTACTACCAGCGCTTCGGTGCCAGCGTGCAGTACGACAGCGGCTCGGCCGCCGGTCACGCGTGGGTAACCCCGTACGGCACGCTGGGATGTACGGCGACCGCGTCGCCCTACCTCAACGACTGCGGCACCGACCCGCAGAACGCCCTGCTGCGCAAACTGCTCGGCGGAGTCAACGCGCGCAACACGGGAACGCTGGGCGGCACGCTCGTGCGCTTCGACCAGAACACGTTCGCCGTCAACGGCTGGGCCAACGGGTTGAGCATGGACGCCAACGGCTACGCGTACGTCCCGTCGGCGTGCGCGGCCGGCCAGTCGTGCCGGCTGCTGGTCGCGCTGCACGGCTGTGTGCAGGGGGCCGGGTCGGTGGGCACGGCGTTCGTCGACCGGGCCAACCTCAACCAGTACGCGGACACCAACAACCTGGTCGTGCTCTATCCGCAGGCGGGTACGGCGCTGAGCAACCCCAACGGCTGCTGGGACTGGTGGGGCTACCTGGGCGCGACCAACTTCCCGATCAAGGGCGGCGCCCAGCTCGAAACGATCATGAACATGGTCCGCCGCCTGGACGGCTGACGGCGACGGCCCTCAGCCCAGGAACAGCTGGAGCAGGACGACCACCGCGAGCAGCGCCGGCCCCCGGGAGCCCTGCCGCAGCAGGTCGACCGGGACCATTCCGAACGGCGTGTTGACCGTCGCGCCGCCGTAGTCGATCGCCGGGCGGGTGCCGGCCCGGAAGGCGGCGGCCACCACCCCGAGCACCAGCGTCGGCGCGAGCCAGGTCGGGCCCGCGTCGACGCTGGGCAGGCTCGGCAGGGTCAGCAGCCACCACAGGCCCGCGCCGATCGCCGGCACCACCACGTGGACGCCGCGCAGGAGGGCGTCGCTACCGCCGAGCGCACGCCGCAGCCCGGCTGACCGGCTGACCGCGCGCAGCCCGCCGGTCAGCCGGTCGACGGCGAGGTACGCGAGCACCACCTGCGCGGCCCCGGCCAGGCCGGGCAGGGCGAGCGCGGCCGCGTACTGGACACCGACGAGACCCGCCCAGATCAGCAGGGCGCTGGGGTGCCGGCGCAGTCGTCGGACGTCCGCCTGGAGCAACGCCCACCAGCCCGGACCGGGCAGGAATCGGCTGCTGCGGACCCGGCCGACCCGCCGCCAACGACGGCTCTCCACCAGGCCGGTCAGCAGGCTCGGGTCGAGCAGGATCGTGGCCGTGGCGGCGGCGTTGGCGAACTGCGCGCCGGTGGTCAGGGTGGCCCGGTCGACGAGGGGCAGCGCGCGTACCGCCAACACCGTGGCGACGACCGCGAGCGGCACGGCGACGGCGACCAGCGCGATGGTCGGCGTCGACGACGGCCGGGGCAGTCCCTCGCCGAGGCGGCCGGTGAGCACCACGACGGCGGTGATGACGGCCGCGGCCACCATCGGGACCGCGCCGGCCAGGGCCGGCCACCGCCGTCCCGCCCGGCTGCCCTGGGCGACGACGCTGAGCGCCAGCGTGGCGGCGCCCCATCCCGCGCCGGCGGCGGCCGCCCAGCCCAGGGTGGCCGGATCGCTGACACCGCCGAGCGCCGCCACGGCCACGCCGAGCGCGGCCGTGCCCACCGCCGCGCCCGTCAGCAGGACCGCGAGGCGCGGTGCCAGCCAGGCCCGCCGATCGATCGGCGCGCTGGTCACCCAGCTCTGCGTGGCCGGGGTGACCAGCAGCGGGCCGAACGCGCGCAGGCCGCGCCAGACGAGCCCGGCGCCGGCGAGCAGCGCGGCGAGGGCCAGCCACCACCGCACCCCCGGCTCGGCCTGCCCCACCGTGGGGGAGTCCAGCATGTTGCGGCTGGCGCTGATCGCGAACCAGCCGTACATGCCCACGAACAGGACCATGACGTAGGCGTCGCCAAGCACATCGCCGAGCGAGTGCTCGTGGTGGCGGCGGCGGGCGCGGCGCAGGTGCGTACGGACCTGTCGGGCCGTGGGCAGCCCGGCGGGCGCTTCGGCGATCGTGGTCGGCGCGGCCGTCACCGGCCGATCTCGATCCGCTCGTCCACGACCGCGTCGATCAGCTCCGGGTCGTGCGAGGCCATCAGCACGGTGGTGCCGGCGTCGCGTTCGCGCCGCAGCCGGTCGGCGAGCCACTGCCGTCCGGCGACGTCGAGGCGCTGCTCCGGCTCGTCGAGGATCAGCACCCGACGCGGCCGGACGAAGCAGGACGCCAGCGCGAGCCGGCGGCGCTGCCCGCTGGACAGGGTGACCGGGAGTTGATCACGGGCCGGTTCCAGGCCCAGCTCGGTGAGGACCTCCTCGACCGGCTCGGCGTTGCCCCCGTGGGCGTACGCGACCAGCTCCAGGTGCTCGACCACGGACAGGTCGGGGAAGAAGTCGATGTCGTCCAGGGCGGCGGCCACCAGTGAGCGCACCTGTGGGTCGGTCTCGTCGGCCCGGTACCCGTGCACCCGCACCTCGCCCGCGTCCGGCCGGTCGGCGCCCACCACGCAGCGCAGCAGAGTGGTCTTGCCGCTGCCGTTGGGCCCCAGCACCACCGCGATCCGGCCCGGCGGCAGCGTGAAGGTCACATCGTCGAGCACGACCAGGTTGCCGAAGTTGCGGCTGAGTCCCCGCACCGAGAGAGCGTCCACGGTCACACACTCTCCCAGACCGACGCCACCGACCACGACGAGCGATCGACATCACGCCGACCCGGGGGGACACACCGCTCAGGGGGTGGCCGGCGGCGCGTCGACGTCGTGTACCAGGCGTCCGTCGGCGGCGGCCAGCGCCCGGTCGTCGCCGACCTCCTCGGCGACCGTCGCCGCGTCCGCCCACAGCCGCCGCGCGTCGGACCGGTCGCCCAGCGCGGCGGCGGCGTCGCCCAGGTAGAGCAGGGTACGCCCCAGCCCCGCCGTGGGCCGGACGTCCTCGCGCAGCCGTCGGCTCTCGGCCAGCAGCTCGTACGCCGTCCGCGCCTGCCCCGGCGCGCTGGTCAGCAGCGTCGCGCCCGCGTTGAGCAGCGCCGCGGCCCGGCTGGTCGCGTCGTTGACCGACTCGTACTCGCGCAGCGCGGCACGCCAGGCCTGCGCCGCGTCCAGGTGCTCGCCGAGGCTGGCGTGCACCAGCACCAGGTTGGTCAGCGCGGCGGCGTAACCGCGCGCGTCACCCACCGACCGGAACGTGTTCGCCGCCCGCACCAGATGGTGGTGCGCGGCGTCCAGCTCGCCCCGGGCCAGCTGCGCCGCGCCGAGCCCTAGCTGGGTGAGGGCGTGCCCGGCCCGGTCCGCGGACGAGCGGTGCCGGCGGGACAGCTCCAGGTGCTCCACCGCGTCGTCGAGCTGCCCCAGGTCGAGCAGGGCCAGGCCGAGGTTCATCCGCGCCTGGGCGGTGCCCCGCCGGCCGCGTTCGGCCACCGCGAGCGTGAGCGCCGCCGCCGCCCCCTGCGGGTCGTGCCGACGTCGACGCAGCACGCCCAGCTCGTTGTGCGCCCAGCCGGCGATCTCCGGTCGGTCGTCGGCCGTCGGGGTGGCCAGGACGGTGCGGCACACCTGCTCCCACTCGTCGAGCCGCTCGACGTGGGCGAGCCACCCGCACAGCGCCACGGCCAACCGGAACCACCACCGGCGTACCCGTCGGGGCAGCGTCTCGGCCGCCCCGGCGGGCACCCGGACGACCGCGAGCAGCAACTCCTGGTGCAGGTCGAACCAGCCGTACGGGTCGTCGTCCAGCGGCAGCGACCACTCCCGGTCCGGCGGGGAGCCCAGCACGGTCAGGTTGGCGGCGTGCCGTTCCGCCCGCCGGGCCAGATGCCGGGTGAGTCGGGCCTGCGCGGCGACCCGGGAACGGGCCGGATCGGCGTCGCGCAGGTGCAGGCGGGCGCTGGCTGCGAGCAGGGGACGGACCTCGTACCGGTCGCCGGGGGCGCCGACCACGAACGCGGCGGCGGCCAACTGGTCCAGCAGCCCGGTGATCCGCTCGGGGTGCCGGCGGGCCAGCGCGGCGATGGTCGGCCGGTCCACCGGGGCCGGCGCCAGCGACATCAGGCGGTAGAGCCGGCGGGCCTCGCGGGTCAACGCCCGGTAGGCGGTGTCCCGTTCGGTGACGAGCTGGGCGGCCGGCGAGACGGCGACCCGCTGGTGCGGCGGGGTGCGCACCGCCCGGCGCAGCGCGTCCAGGACGTCGATGTGCCGCCAGCCGTGCTGGGCCGTGCGGTAGCCGAGAGCGCGGACGGTGCGCGGCTGCCGGCCGCACAGGTCGACGATCTCGCGCACGGCCGGGTCGGTACGCGGGTCGGCGCGGCGGACCCGGGCCGCCGGGGCGGCGCCGCCAGCGGCGGCGAACAGTTCGACTGCCTCGTCCGGGCCCGGCTCGGCGATCCAGTGCTCCACCACTCCGTTCAACCCGCTGAGCGCGGGTCCGCCGGCCAGCAGCAGCCGACAGGTACGCGCGGTCGGCGGTAGCAGCGCGCGGACCTGTTCGGGCCGGTCGACGTTGTCCAGGACCAGCAGGATCTTGCGACCGTCGATCTTGCGGCGGATCGCGGCGGCCGCGGCCGCGAGGGCGTCCGGCCGACCGGACACCGGCGGCGCGCTGCCCAGGACCCCCGCCAACGCGGTGAGCACCTGCCGGGGAGAACGGGGTCGTCCACCCCGGCGCAGGTCGAAGTGGTACTGCCCGTCCGGGAAGTCCGCCCGGCACAGGTTCGCCGCCTCGATGGCGCAGGCCGACGTGCCGACCGCCCGCCGGCCCAGCACCGCCACGGCGTGCTCGCGCCCGAGCAGGTCCAGCACCGCCCGCACGTGCTCGTCGCGGCCGGTGAACCCCGCCGTGTACGGCAGGGTCGGCACATCCTCGGCCGGCGTGCTGACCACCTCGGTGGGCTCCGGACCGGTCTCCCGCCCGGCCCGGCGCTGATGCGCGTACACCGCGAAGCCGATCGCGCCGACGAGCCCGACCACGATGCTCGCCGGGCCGAGCAGCTCGGCGGCCGGGCCGAGCGCGCTGCTCACCAGCTCGGAGAGCAGATTGATGCCCACGTTGCCGAGCACGCCGCCGAGCAGCGAGAAGACGGCGGCGAGCAACGGCCACCTCGGCCCACGGCCGGGCGCCTTGGCGGGGCGGGTCACCGTACGCCCCCGGAGACCAGGCCGGGGACGAGTTGCCGCCGGGCGAGCACCATGAGCGCCACCGGCAGCACCGAGGCCAGCACCGAACCGGCGGCCAGGACCCCGCTGTTGGACACGAAGCCGCGGCTCTGCCCGGCCAGGAACAACCCGAGCGGAGTGGCCTCCGGGCCGCTGAACAGCAGGCCCACCGCCAGGTCGTTCCAGACCTGGACGAACTCCAGCACGGAGACGGCGACCACGGCCGGCAGGTTGTGCCGGGCCAGTCGACGAAGCGTGCCCCACCACCGCCGGCCGCCCAGCCGAGCGCCGCGTACCTGGTCGGCCGGCAGGTCGGCGAACGCGTTACGCAGCACCAGCACCGCGAACGGCACCCCCAGCGCCACGTGCACCAGCGCCAACCCGCGTGCGGTGCCGGAGGAGAGCACCAAACCGAGCACCTCGTTGACCGGCCCGGCGATCACCTGCACCGGGACGACGGTGGCGGCCATCAGCAGCAGGCCGGTCGCCTGTGCGGCCGGCCCGGTCAGCCACGCCAGCGGGTAGGCGGCCAGCAGCCCGACGACGAGAACCGTCGCGGTGACGACGGTGGCCAGCAGCAGGGTGAAGCCGAGCGCCCGCCACAGCTCGTCGCCGCCGAGCAGGGCCTCGTAGGAGCCCGCGCCGGGCGGGGCCGACCACCAGCCCTGCGCGGCGGCGTCGACCTGCCCGTGCGCGGAAGTCGCGAGCAGCACCACCAGCGGAAAGAGCCAGGCCACCGCAGCGGCGGCGGCGAGCACCCGGAACAGCCGGCGCGGCGGCAGCGTCGGAGCCGCGTCGGGCGTCGCCTCGACGCGCGGCGGCGGCCACGCCTGGCGGACGAAGAACGCCGCCACCAGCATTCCGGCGGCCACCGCCGCCAGCCAGACGACGCCGAGCGCGGCGCCCTGCCCGGTGGTGGTGCCACCCGAGGTCTGCCACACCCGCAGGGCGAGCACCGCCGCGTCGTCGCGGACCGACCCGGGCGTCATCACCAGGATCAGGTCGAAGGTGCGGCTCGTGCCGAGCGCCACCAGGGCGAAGACCACCGCGACGGTACGCAACAACAGCGGCCGCCACTGCGCGTCCCACAGGACGTGTCGCCGGCCGCCGCCGTAGGCGCGTACCGCGTCGGCCAGGCTCGGCGGTACGCGGTCCAGCGCGGCCCGGAAGACCAGCACGGCGAGCCCCACCCACGCCCAGACGAACGCCGACATCAACGCCACCGTCACGAGGCCCGGCCCGAGCAGTTGCGGGGCGTCCTCATTGGAGCGACCGGTCACCCGCGCGGCGAGCAGGGTCACCAGGCCACGGGTCGGGTCGGGGTCGTACATGAGCCGGAAGGTCACGCCGGTGACGACCAGCGGCAACGCCACCGGCACCAGCAGGATCAGGCGGACCAGGCCGCCCTCCTGGGAGCGGCGCGACACGACGGCGAACAGGTAGCCCAGCGCCGTCACCACGGCCGGCACCAGCACCGCCCACAGCACCGTACGGCCGACCACCGCGCCGGTGTGCGGCGCGGCGAGGGCGGCCCGGAAGTGTTCCGCGCCGACCCAGCGACCGTCGGTGGTGACGCTGGCGTGCAGCGTGCGTAGCACCGGCCACAGCACCAGCGCCCCGAGCAGCAGCGCGGCCGGCAGCAGCAGCGCGGAGGTCGCACCGGCCGCCGGGTAGGCGCGGCCCCGGCGCGGCGGGCCCACGTCGTCGAGCACCGCCAGCTCGCCGAGCACCCGGGTCTCGCTCACCGGTCACCGCCCGCGTCGCGGGCCGCCGCGGCGAGCTGCCCGGTGGCGTCGTCGATCGCCCGGCGGGCCGGCACGCCGCCGGTGACGTCGGCGAAGAAGTCCTGCATGATGCGCCAGATGCCGACGCCGTCCGAGCCGGTGAACGCACCGGGCAACTGGTCGGAGAGGTCGAAGTGCAGGGTGTCCGGGCCGCGCATCTCGCGGGCCAGTTGCCGGCGGACCGGGTCGGCGTACTCGGTCAGCGCGATCGTGGTGTTCGGCGACAGGTAGCCGCCGGCCCGCAGCCAGGGACCGAACGAGTCGGCCCGGGTCAACCACTCGACCAGCTCCAGGCCGCCCCGGTCGTGGTCGAAGGCCACCGCGACGTCGCCGCCGACGATCAGCGCGCCGCTGCCCGCCCCGGCGCTCGGGAAGCGGAAGGTGACCGGCTCCTCGGCGCCGCTGCGGAACCGGCCCACCACCTCGGCGGTGAAGTCGGCCTCGAAGACCATCACCGCCCGCCGTGAGCGCACCACCTGGATCACCGACTCCTCGTACTGGGTGAGCAGGGCACGTTTGCCACCGCCGGGGAACGCGCCGTCGATGCTCCACAGCTCGGCGAGCCGGTCCAGGGTGTCGCGCACCGCCCGGCCCTGCCAGTCACCCCCCTCGGACGCGGCGAGAGCGTCGTAGGCGGTGGGCGCGAGGTCGGCCAGCACGTTCTCGAACCAGTCGGTGAGGACCCAGCCGTCCGCCGCGCCGATGGCCAGGGGCGCCGGGCCGCCGTCGCGGGCGAGCGCGCCGAGGCGGCGGGTCAGCGAGACCAGCTCGTCCCAGCTCGTCGGCGGCTCGGGCAGCATCGCGGGCAGATGCCACACCAGGGACTTGTGCGCGGCCTTGACCCACAGGCCGTAGCGCTGCCCCCCGGCCATCAGCAGGTCGCCGAGACCGATCGGCACCGCGTACTCGGTCGACGGTCGCACCGGGCGCAGCCAGCCCCGCGCGGCGTACTCGGTGACCAGGCCGGGACGCGACAGGATCGCCACGTCCGGCGAGGTGCCCGCGAGGTGCCGGGCGCGCAGGAACGCGTCGATGTCGTTGCCGGCGCTGACCACCCGCACCGGAGCGGGGTACGCGGCCACGACCTCGCGGAAGCGGTCCAGCTCACCGCCGCTCCAGACCACCGCCACCTGTACCGAGCGGGTGCCGCCGCCGCACCCGGCCGCAGTCGCCGCCGCGCCGACGGCGGCGGCGCGCAGCAGCGTACGACGGGTGAGGCCGCCGGCCGGACTCACCGTGGGACCTCATCGGGCTCGGTGACCAGGTGGTGCCGCGTCGGGATCTCGGCCAGGGTGGACGGATCGGCGGTGCAGACGAGTGTGGCGACCCCCGGCGTCTGCGACGGGGCGAGTCGGGGCAGCAGGTCGCCGAGGCGGCTGCCGCCGGCGGGGTCGACGGGCAGGTCCACGACGAGCACCTCGGGCAGGCAGACGGCGGCCCGGGCCAGCGCGACCCGGAACCGCTGCGCGTCGGAGAGCACGTGCGGGAGCAGGTCGAGCGTCGGCGCCAACTCCAGCCGCTCCACCACCGTCGCCGTCCAGTCGTCGGCCATCTCGTGCACCCGTTCGCGTTTGCGTTGGCCGTACTCGATGTTGCGGCGCACGGTGAGCTGCGGCAGCAGCGCGCCGCCCGCCGGCACGTAGCCGATCTGCCGGCGCGGCGGCGGCAGGGCCGTGACGTCCCGCTCGCCCACCATGATCCGACCGGTGACGGGGGCGGCCAGGCCGGCCAGCACCCGGGCCACAGCCGTGCCGACCCGGGGCGGCGCGACCAGCGCGACCGTCTCGCCGGCCGCGACGTCGAGGGTGACCGGCCCGGTGCCGGGGACGGCGACCATCGCGCGTAGTCGTAACGTTGCCCTCACCTCCGGTGACCGCTGGCGACCGTCCCAGGGTGGCACACGTGGCCGACAGTCGATGTCCCGCCGATCTTCCATTGTGGAGGGCGACGGCACCTACCGGGAGCCGTAGAGGGCAGCCAGCCCAGCGGCCGTGGCCGCCAGGAGTTCGCGCAGCGCCACCGGGGTCAGCACCTCCACGTCGGCACCGAGGCGCAGCAGATCGCCGTGGGCGTGGGTCAACGACTCGATCGGCAGCACGGCGGTCACCCAACCCTGGGCGTCGGCAGGACCGGCGCTGGCGTCCACGGCGGCCACCACCGGATCACTGCCGATCTCCCGCAGCCGCGCCCGGCCGGCGGGGGACAGGCGTACGGTGGCCTCGTCCTGGTGCAGTCGGGCGCGGAACCGCACCACGTGCTCACGCCACCAGGCTGGCAGGTCGAAGTCGGCCGGCCGGTCGAACTCCTCGGTCAGGGGGGTCAGCGCGAGGATCTGGTTGACCCGGTAGGTCGCCGGCTCGGACCGGCCCGGTTGAGTGGCCACCACGTACCATCGGCCGCCCTTGAGCACCAGGCCGTACGGCTCCAGCACCCGGGTCACCTCACCCCGCCAACCGCGGTAACGCACCCGCACGCGTTGCTGCCGCCAGACGGCCTCGGCGGTGCGGGCCAGTTCGGGGGAGGCGTCGCCGTCCGCGTACCAACCGGGTGTGTCCAGGTGGAAGCGCTGCTGGAGCTGGGTGGCCCGGTCGCGCAACGTGGTCGGCAGCGCCTCGTGCAGCTTGAGTCGCAGCGCCGCCACGACGTCTCCGTAGCCCAACTCGTCGGCGGGGCCGGGCAGCCCGGCCAGGAACAGCCGCTCGGCCTCCTCGGCGGTCAGGCCGGTCAGCCGGGTCCGCCAGCCGTCGACGAGTTGGTAACCGCCGGCGTGCCCGGCCTCTCCGTAGAGCGGGATGCCGGCGGCGTGCAGCGACTCCACGTCGCGGTAGATGGTGCGTGGGGAGACGGACAGCCGCTCGGCGAGCTGGCCGGCGGTCAGCCGGCCGTGCGACTGGAGCAGCAGCAGGACGGAAATGAGTCGACTGGCCCGCACTCCACTGACACTAGCTGTCAGTGGAGTGGTCCTACCGTCCAGGCATGGCATTCGACGACAAGGATCTACGAACGCTCGAGCCGATCGTGGTGGACGGTTGGCAGCTCAAGCGTTACCACATCGACCAGCCGGGGCAGCCGATCGAACCGGCGGTGGAGAAGGCCGCCTACGACGTACTGCCAGCGCTGCTGGCCCGCGCGGTGCGCGACGGCACGCCGGCCGCCGGGTGGGTGGTGCTGCACCGGGGCGCGGACACCGGCGCCTACCTGCTGGCGTACACCTGGGTGTGGGACAACGCGTTGCAGGTGCACATCGCGGTGGCCGGTCAGCCGGTGCTGGACTGCCCGGACGACGACCCGACCCACTTCGTCGAGCTGGGACGGCGTGAGGTCGGCTGCGTCTGGGAGTTGGCGGTGCTGGAGCACGAGCGGACCGCCTGGGTCCGGCACCTGCTGGCCCCGGAGACGCCCGACCTGGCCGGTTACCTGGGCGACTCGCGGGCGGACGGGCCGGTCGGCCACTGATGGGCGACTTCGACTTCTACGTGGGCACCTGGAACGTGGTCAACCGGCGGCTCCGCGAACGGCTGACCGGCTGCGACGAGTGGGACGAGTTCCCCGGTGTGTCGGTGGCGCGCAGCTTCTTCGGCGGGGGTGGCAACTTCGACGAGATCACCTTTCCCACCAGGGGTTTCTCCGGTGCCACGATCAGGATCTTCGACCCGGCGAGCGAGCAGTGGTCGATCTACTGGATGAACAGCGGTCGCGGCGAGTTGGAGCAGCCGCCGGTGGTCGGTCGCTTCGTCGACGGGGTCGGCCGCTTCTACGCCGACGACCAGCACGAGGGGCGTCCGGTCCGGTGCCGGTTCATCTGGTCCGGGATCACCGCGACGACGGCCCGCTGGGAGCAGGCGTTCTCGGTCGACGGCGAACGCACCTGGGAGACGAACTGGATCATGGAATCGACGCGAGCGTCCACCGACTAGCCTGCGGGCCATGCGCAGATGGGGGCGGATGGATCCGTGGGGCTTCCGGCAGGTGTTCACCGGATTCATGGTGCTGGCTGGGTCGACGATGGCGGCGTTCGTGGTGGTCTTTGTCGGGCGCGGGTTGGCCGGGGGCACGGTCCACCGGGGCGACGCCTTGAGCATGGCTGGGGCGTTGCCGATCCTCGGGGTGTGGCTGACGTTCGCCCTCCGGATGCATCTGACCGGGATCTACGTCAACGACGAGGGCGTACGGCTGCGGCACATCTTCCGCACGCGGACGTTCCGGTGGTCGGAGGTCACCGGGTTCGAGGCGCGTCCCGCGCTGTTCCTCGGCGAACCCACCGTGCGCGACGCCTGCTGGGTGCGCACAACCGGCGGCGCGTTCGAGTCGGCGGTGCAGCGGCGTTCGCGGGAGATGGGTTGGCGCAAGGACGTCGGGCCGGTCCTCTCCTCGGACGACTTCGAAGGGATGCTCGCTCGGCTCGACGCCGAGCGGGCTTCCCGCCGTTCCGGCCCGCAGGTGGTCCGGCGCTAGTTAACGGCCGTTCGGTCGCGGTGTTAGGGTCCGACCACCGCCCCGGATGGAGGAAGCGATGCCCTCCGACCACGTTGACGTGCTCATCGTCGGCGCCGGCCTGTCCGGCGTCGGCGCGGCCTGCCACCTGCGCCGCGACTGTCCCGACAAGACGTACGCGGTGCTGGAGTCGCGCGACGCGGTCGGCGGCACCTGGGACCTGTTCCGCTACCCGGGCGTCCGGTCCGACTCGGACATGTTCACCCTCGGCTACTCGTTCCGGCCGTGGACCGACGCGCGGTCGATCGCCGACGGCGCGAGCATCCTCGAGTACGTGCGCGAAACGGCCCGGGAGTACGACGTGCAGCGGCACATCCGCTTCTCCCACCGGGTGACGCGCGCCGAGTGGGACAGCGACGCCGCCCGCTGGACGGTGTACGCCGAGCGCACCGACACCGCCGAGACGGTGGTGCTGACCTGCTCGTTCCTGTTCGCCTGCACCGGCTACTACCGGTACGACGAGGGCTACACGCCCGCTCTGCCGGGCGTCGACGCGTACACCGGGCGGTTGGTGCACCCGCAGCACTGGCCGGACGACCTCGACCACGCCGGCAAGCGGGTGGTGGTGATCGGCAGCGGCGCGACCGCCGTGACGTTGGTGCCGGCCCTGGCGCGACGGGCCGCCCACGTGACGATGCTGCAACGCTCACCGTCGTACGTCATCGCCCTGGCCGCACGCGACCGGCTGGCCGACGCCCTGCGGCGTCGGCTGCCGGCGGGCGTCGCGTATCCGGTGGTGCGGTGGAAGAACGTGCTGCTGTCCACGGCCACGTTCCAGCTCAGCCGGCGCGCGCCGGGGCTGGTGAGACGGCTGCTGCGCCGGGCCGCGACGCGCCTGCTGCCGGTCGGGTACGACGTCGACCGGCACTTCTCGCCCCGTTACGACCCGTGGGACCAGCGCCTCTGCGTGGTGCCCGACGGCGATCTCTTCACCGCCGTGTCGCAGGGCCGGGCGTCGGTGGTGACCGACACCATCGACACGTTCACCGCCGACGGCCTCCGGTTGGCCTCGGGCGACGAGGTGAGCGCCGACATCGTGGTCACCGCGACCGGGCTCAACCTGCTCGCCCTCGGTGGCCTGACGCTGCGCGTCGACGGTGTCGACGTCGACCTGGCCGACACCGTCGCCTACAAGGGCATGATGCTCTCC
This sequence comes from Micromonospora sp. NPDC051543, assembly GCF_044454415.1. NCBI lineage: Bacteria > Bacillati > Actinomycetota > Actinomycetes > Micromonosporales > Micromonosporaceae > Micromonospora > Micromonospora sp. NPDC051543. Next base: position 149,558 of record NZ_JBITDT010000003.1, on the reverse strand, counting down.
GGGGTACCGAACCTCGCGCTGACCATCGGCTACACCAATGCGTCGTGGACCCTCAAGGCCGACCTGGTCGCCGGCTACGTCTGCCGGCTGCTGCGCCACCTGGACCGCACCGGCCAGCAGGTCGTCACCCCGCTGCCGCCACCCGGTGACGAGCGGGCGCCGCTGATCGACCTGCGCTCCTCGTACGTGCTGCGCGGTGTCGCCGCCCTGCCCCGGCAGGGCGCGCGGACGCCGTGGCGGCTGCACCAGAACTACGTTCGCGACGTGCTGCTGATGCGGCACGGCCGGCTCGCCGACGAGGGCGTGCGGTTCTCCCGCCGCGCCCGCCAGGGAAGGAGCACCGATCGTGCGGAGGTTTGAGTTCGCCGGCGCGACGGCCGTGGTGACCGGCGCGGCCAGTGGCATCGGCGCGGCGCTGGCGCACGGCCTGGCCGATCGGGGCGCCGACCTGGTGCTCCTGGACCGCGACGCCGAGCGGCTGGACGCCGTCGTCGCCGCCATCGGCCTCACCCACCCGGACCGGCGCGTGCACACGTATCGGGTGGACCTCGCCGACGCGGCGGCCACCGCGCGGGTGGCGGCCGAGATCGGCCAGCGTCATCCGCGGATCCGGCTGCTGGTGAACAACGCCGGTGTCGGCCTCGGCGGCCGGTTCGACCAGGTCACGTTCGACGAGTTCAGCTGGGTCATCGAGATCAACTTCCGGGCGGTGGCACAGGTGACGCACGCGCTGCTGCCCGCGCTCAAGGCCGAACCGGGCGCGCACCTGGTCAACATCTCCAGCCTGTTCGGGCTGATCGCGCCGGCCGGGCAGGTCGCGTACGCGGCGAGCAAGTTCGCCGTCCGGGGTCTGACCGAGGCGCTGCGGCACGAGCTGGTCGACGACGGCATCGGCGTGACGTCGGTGCACCCGGGCGGGATCCGGACCCGGATCACCGAGAACGCCCGCGTCGGCAGCGGCGTGCCGGCCCAGGAGTATGCCGCCGGTCGGGCGCAGTTCGAGAAGCTGCTCACGATCGCGCCGGAGCGGGCCGCCGAGGTGATCCTGCGGGGCGTCGAGCGACGGCGGGGCCGGGTGCTCATCGGCTGGTCGGCGAAGGTGCCCGACCTGCTGGCCCGGATCATGCCGGCGTCGTACTACCGGGTGCTGATGGTCGGCCTCAACCGGGGCGTGACCCGGCCCGCGCCGGTCCCGCCGCCGGTCGCCGACCCCACCTGATCAGGGCGGGCTGCCGCCGCGCTTCTCCTCCTGGGCCAGCACCGCCTCCCGGTGCTCGGGCTCGTCGCGGCGGGCCAGCTCGGCGGCCAGTCGCGGGTCGGCCACCAACCGCTCCCGGTTGCGGTGCAGGAAGCTCTCGAAACCCCCGGTGTACGGGCAGGCCAACTCGCCGAGCGCCCGCTCCGGCGCGTACCGGCAGCCGGCGCAGTAATCGCTGATCTCGTCGATGTCGGTGCCGTCCACCGCGTACGGGCGAGTGTCCACCCGGGCCAGGTCGGCGTACTGGCTCATGCCGATCACGGTCGCGTTCATCACCCAGTCGGTGCCGTCCACGAAGCAGCGCTGGAACCAGTCCGCCACCTCGGCGGGACGCCAGCCGCGCTGCAACGCGTAGTTGCCCAGCACCAGCAGCCGGGGGCTCTGGTGCGTCCAGGCCCGGTCACGCACGGCGGCGAGCACGTCGGCCAGACAGCGCGCCTCCACCGCGTCGGCGTCCAGGTCGGCGAACCACTGCGGCATCGGCTCACTCGCGGTCAGCCACTTCGCGCCCCGGAACTGCGGCTCGTGGTACCAGTACAACTGCCAGAGGAACTCCCGCCAACCGAGCAGCCCGCGGATGAACGGCTCCACCGCCGTACGGGGGGCGAGGCCGGACCGCCACGCCTGCTCGGCGGCGCGCACGGCCGGTTCGGGGTGCAGCAGCCCCAGGTTGAACGACGACGAGAGCGTCGAGTGCGCGAACAGCGGGTCGTCGGCGCTCATCACGTCGGCGTACCGGCCGAACCCGGGCAGCCGGTGCGCGAGGAAGTGCGCCAACCGGGCCTGCGCCTCGTCGTGCGTGGCCGGGTACCGCCGGGGGCCGTCCCGACCGACGAACCGCACCCCGTCGGCCGCCCACCCGTCGAGGTCGCGGCGGACCTGCGCGTCGATGTCGTCCTCGACGATGGGCGGCGGTGGCGGCGGGGTGGCGGGCACGGCGGGGGCCTCACCACGCGGGCGGCGCGGCGTCGGGGCCGGCGCGGAGATCCGGGCCGGCCCGGACAGCACGTCGTGCCGGCGACGGGCCTGCCGGTAGTAGTCGGCCATCCGCAGCGGGCCGCGCCGGGTGCGGTCCGCCCAGGCCGCGAAGTCGGACTGGCTGGTGATGAAGCCGCGCGGTGGCAGCACGCTCAGGCGAGGCACCGAGCGGGCGAACTCCAGCGCGGCCCGGGAGTGCGGGTGGCACACCTCCACCGGCTCGCCGACCTGAGTCAGCGCCTCGCGGAACGTGTCGGTGCGCAGCAGCAACGCCCGGTCGCCCAGCTCGGCGGCGCGGTGGCGCAGGGCGGAGAGGATCAGGTGCGCCTTCTGCCGGTGCATCGGGCGGCGGCGGAACAGCTCCCGGATCTCCACCAGGAGGACCGGTTGATCGGGGTCGTCGAGGAAATGTGGCCCGAGTTGGTCGGCCAGCAACCATCGGCGGCGTAGCATCCCGCAATTCTGCCCATTTTCGGGTCGTCCCGCGCGCCGGCAGGCCGGATGATCGATGTCTGATCCAGATCGATGTCAGGCGGCGCGGCTCGTGACGGCCCCGACGTCACGTTTGCGCAGCACCACCGTCACGGCCACGAGGGCGACCAGCAGCAGCGCGAGCACCGGCACCGGAGCCGGTCCGAGCGGCACGAGCAGCGCCACCCCGGCGACGACCGGATAGGCGACCACCACCGCGCCGTGCTGCTGACGGCGGACGTGCAGCACCCAGACGGTGAGCAGGAAGACGGCCAACGGCACGGCGACCGCGTACGCGGCGGTCGTACCGGACACGTGGGCGAGGTGCCGCTCGTGGTCCACCACGACGGGCAGGCCGGCGCCGACGGCGGCGATCGCGGCGAAGATCAGGTAGTGGCCGTAGCCCCAGACCAGGGAGTACGGCAGCCGGTCCGGCGCCTCGACCGGGCGGTCGAAGTAGAGCCACCAGAGCGCGTACACGATGACCGCGCCGGCCGCCGCGAGCGCCCAGAGACCGTGGTCGCCCGCGTCCAGCCCGGTCTGGATCGCCACCGAGATCGCCAGCACCGCCTCGCCGAGCACGATCAGCGTGAACAGCCCGTACCGTTCGCCGATGTGCCCGGGGTGCCAGGGCGTCATGCCCGGCCGCTCGGCCACCGCCGGAACGAGCAGGTCGGCGAGCGCCAGCAGCAGGAACGTGACCATGCCCCAGTCGTCGGGCAGCGCCAGCCGCAGCAGCCAGCCGAGCTGCACGACGGTCACGCCGATCGCGTACCTGCGCGCCGCGGCCCGGTGCGTCGGATCGCCGGCGGCGGCCCTGCTCCACTGCACGACGGCGGCCAGCCGCATGACCACGTACCCGTAGGTGATGACGGTGAAGTCGCCCTCGGCGAACGCGCGCGGCACCCCCGCCGCCAGGATCAACGCCCCGGTGATCTGCACCAGTGTCGTGATCCGGTAGACGTCGTCGTCGGTGTCGTACGCCGAGGCGAACCAGGTGAAGTTCATCCACGACCACCAGATCGCGAAGAACACCATCAGGTAGCTGCGCAGCGCGTGGTCGAGGTGCCCTTCGGCGACGTCGTGGTGCAGGGCGGACGCCGCCTGTGCCACGGCCACCACGAAACACAGGTCGAAGAAGAGTTCCAGTGGGGTGGCCGCGCGGTGTGGCTCGTCCCGGCGACGGGGCCGCATGGGCCGGTAGAACGGCCGCACCGAACGACTGTGGGTCACCGCAGCTCCTCAGGCCGACCGTCGGGGTCGGCGACACGATAGCGGGTGCCGGCGGCGCGGTTCCGCCAGGTCAGCCGCGCCGACGGCGGTGGGTCAGCCCCTCCAGCACGAGCGTCAGGCCGGCGCCGACCAGCCACACGTCCTTGGCCAGGCCGGCGCCCTGCTGCGTCGGTCGGATGCTGCCGGGCCGCCGCATCCCCGGCGTCTTCAGGTAGAGCTGCACGAGACCCGCGCCGAACGCGGTCAGGCCGAGCCCCACCAGGGGCGTCGGCACGAAGGGCGCGAGCAGCGCCGCCCCGAGGGCGATCTCCGAGTACGACAGCAGCTTGGCGAACCGCGGCGGGTCCAGTTGACCGAGTTGCGGCATCGCCGCCACCGCCATCCCGTGCACGGCCTGCGCGGCCTCGCCCTCCAGGCTCCGCTTGCCGAGGCCCGAGTCGAGGAAGTACGCGCCGATGCTGGCCCGCAGCGGCAGGTGCGCGATTTTCATGATCACTCCCGGTGGCCGTGGTCCGAATCGTGGCCCGCGTACCCCGCGTGACCCGCGATAACCCGCCCCCCGGCCGACTGGGCCGGCCGTGGTGATCGCGGTAGGTTCGCCCGGGGCCCACCGCCGAGCCCGCTTCACCGCCCGGCCCCGGGTCCCGCCACCGACCACCACCAGGAGGCGCAGTGAGCCAGGAAGTCCGGGGAGTCATCTCCCGCAGCAAGGGCGCACCGGTCGAGGTCACCACCATCGTGGTGCCCGACCCCGGCCCCGGTGAGGCGATCGTCCGGGTCCAGTCCTGCGGCGTCTGCCACACCGACCTGCACTACCGCGAGGGCGGCATCAACGACGACTACCCGTTCCTGCTCGGCCACGAGGCGGCCGGCATCGTCGAACAGGTGGGGGAGGGCGTCACCGACGTGGCCCCGGGCGACTTCGTGGTGCTCAACTGGCGGGCGGTCTGCGGCGACTGCCGCGCCTGCCGTCGCGGCCGGCCCTGGTACTGCTTCAACACCCACAACGCGAAGCAGCGGATGACCCTCACCGACGGCACGGAACTTGCTCCGGCGCTGGGCATCGGCGCGTTCGCCGAGAAGACGCTGGTGCACGCCGGGCAGTGCACGAAGGTGGACCCGGCGGCGCGGCCGGCCGCGGTGGGCCTGCTCGGCTGCGGCGTGATGGCCGGCCTCGGCGCGGCCATGAACACCGGCAACGTGACCCGCGGCGACTCGGTCGCGGTGATCGGCTGCGGCGGCGTCGGGGACGCGGCGGTGGCCGGCGCGGCCCTCGCCGGCGCCACGACGATCGTGGCCGTGGACACCGACAGTCGCAAGCTGGACTGGGCGAGGAAGTTCGGCGCCACGCACACCGTGAACGCCTCCGACACCGATCCGGTCGAGGCGATCCGCGCGGCCACCGGCGGTTTCGGCGCCGACGTGGTCATCGACGCGGTGGGCCGACCGGAGACCTGGAAGCAGGCGTTCTACGCCCGGGACCTGGCCGGCACGGTCGTGCTGGTTGGCGTGCCGACCCCGCAGATGCAGATCGAGCTGCCGCTGCTGGACGTCTTCGGGCGCGGCGGCGCGCTCAAGTCCAGCTGGTACGGCGACTGCCTGCCCAGCCGGGACTTCCCGATGCTCACCGAGCTGTACCGGCAGGGCCGCCTCGACCTGGACGCCTTCGTCACCGAGGAGATCGCCCTCGATGAGGTCGAGAACGCGTTCGAGCGGATGCACCACGGCGACGTGCTGCGTTCGGTGGTGGTGTTCTGATGACCGTCCGGGTCGACCACGCGGTCACCGCCGGCACGTTCTCGCTCGACGGGCAGACCTTCGAGGTGGACAACAACGTGTGGGTGATCGGCGACGACGACGAGTGCGTAATCCTCGACGCGCCCCACGACGTGGCCGCGATCCTCGCGTTGGTGGACGGTCGCCGAGTGCGGGCGATCCTCGCCACCCACGCGCACGACGACCACGTACGGGTCGCTCCCGAACTGGCCGAGGCCACCGGCGCCCCGATCCTGCTGCACGCCGACGACCGGGTGCTCTGGGACCTGGTCCACCCCCACCTGCCGCCGCACGGCGAACTGCGCGACGGGCAGAGCGTCGAGGTGGCCGGCACCGCCCTGGAGGTGCTGCACACCCCGGGGCACAGTCCCGGCGCGTGCAGCTTCCACGCCCCGGACCTGGGCGCGGTGTTCACCGGCGACACCCTGTTCCAGGGCGGGCCGGGCGCGACCGGGCGGTCGTACAGCGACTTCGACACCATCGTCGAGTCGATCCGTACCCGACTGTTGACCCTGCCACCGGACACGGTCGTGCACACCGGCCACGGCGACGACACCACCATCGGCGCGGAGGCCCCGCACCTGCCGGAGTGGCTGGCCCGCGGGCGCTGACCCGAGCGGCCGGCGGACGCGTCAGCGTTCGTCGGCCGCGCCCAGCACCGGTTTCACGTCCAGCACGGGGGTGCCGTCGAGGGCTTCCAGGTCGGCGACCTCGACGCGCAGCCCGTCCACCGCCAGCACCCGTACCCGGTGCAGCCCGATCGGGTTGGGCCGGTGCGGGGAGCGGGTGCTGAACACACCCGTTAGCGGGCGGGTCTCGTCACCGCGTGGACGCACCGCCAGGACGTCCCGCCGGGCCCGGTCCAACCAGGTCAGCACCAGCAGCTCCGCGCCGACGTCGAGGTCGCGCAGGGCGGGCTCGACCGGCGGCTCGAACACCAGCCAGGCCGGTGGGGAGCCCTCGTCGCCCTGCCGTGGCGCGGTCGCCGCGTCGGTCAGCGGCGAGGCGACCCGCCCGACCGGACGCAGCAGGTACGCGTCGACCATCATTGCTCCCTTCGGGACGGTGCCCCGCCAGACTAGGGCGTTACGATCCGGCGCATGGCCGCCGAGCACCCCGTACCTGTCGTCCGTCAGCTGCGCCTCGTCGTGGAGGCAGCCGATCACGAGGCCGCCGTGGCGTTCTTCCGGGACGCTCTCGGCCTGCCCGTGGAGGCCGAGTTCACCAGCGACGGGGACGCACGGGTGGTGATCCTGGACGCCGGCCGGGCCACGTTGGAGATCGCCAACCCGGCGCAGAAGCGCCTGATCGACGAGGTCGAGGTGGGCCGTCAGGTCGCACCGCGCATCCGGGTGGCCTTCGAGGTGGACGACGCCGCCGCGACCACGGCCCGGCTCGTTGCCGCCGGTGCGAGCGAGGTCGCGCCGCCGACGCTGACGCCGTGGCAGTCCCGCAACGCGCGCCTCGACGCCCCCGCCGATCTGCACATCACCGTCTTCGAGGAGCTGGAGACGAAGCCGGACACGCCGTGACGGCGACGCTGCGCTGGCACCCCGGCTTCGCGCTGCCCGTCGAGGAGGTCGACGCCGAGTTCCGGGGTCCCGTCATCCCGGTCCGTTGGCCGACACCCTTGCGCACCTCAAGCAGCTCTGGCACGTGCTCGTCCGGTTCGGCGTGGCTCATCCGGGTTGACCCGTCTGCGTCGATGGTCCGGTTCCGCCCACCCGGCACCCGGGTCCGGCCGGCCATCCGAATTTCCGGGAGTGACCGGGTCCCCAGCTCGGGGTGACTCCGGCATTTCCGGAATGACCGACTCGTCAACCCGGTTGTGTCCCCCGTACCGCCGGAGCCCAAACCCCTTTCCCGCGGTCCCTCCCGAGGGGCGTTCACCCCGGAGCGCTCCGCACGATCGAAAGGAACCATCGTGAAGCCCGACTTCACTCGATGGCTCCCCGCCATCGCCAAGGACTCGTACCGCAAGACCGCGCTCAGCGTGGTGGGTGTGGCCGCCCTCGGTGGTCTGGCGCTCGCGCCGACCGCGACCGCCGCCCCGGTCACCTCCGGCCCGCACCAGGGCGCCGTCGCCGCCATCGACCTCGCCACCGGCAAGGCCACGACCCACGTGCAGCACCAGGAGCAGCCCGTCGAATCCGGCCTGACCACCGGCTCCGCCACCGGCAAGCCGCCGGCCGGCAAGCCGAGCCGCGACGAGCTGATCCCGCACGGCATCGAGGGCGCGCAGTCGCGCATCCCGCTCGACAAGGCGCAGCTCGACAACGCCCGGTCGATCGTCGACGCGGCCAAGAAGACCGGCGTCGGCGACCGTGGCGCGGTGATCGGTGTCGCCACCTCGTTGCAGGAGTCGAAGCTCTACAACCTCGGCCACCTCGGCGCGTACAACGACCACGACTCGCAGGGCCTGTTCCAGCAGCGTCCGTCGTCCGGTTGGGGTTCGCCCGAGCAGATCACCGACCCGGAGTACGCCGCCACGGCGTTCTTCGACGCCCTCAAGAACGTGGGCGGTTGGCAGGACCTGCCGCTGACCACCGCCGCGCAGACGGTGCAGGTCTCCGCCTTCCCGTACGCGTACGCGCAGTGGGAGGAGCAGGCGGCGGACATCGTCCAGCAGCTCTGGTGACCGCATCCTGAACAGACCGGCCGGCTCCCGTCGCGGGGGCCGGCCGGTCTCGTCTTTGTCAGCAGGGGGCGTAGAGGCGGCGGGTGCCATCCCCGGCGGCGTACGCCTTCCGGTCGCTGAACCGGCAGCCGTAGTCGGGTCGGGCCACCACCGCCGGATCGGTCACGGTGTCGCCGGCCGGGCGCTTGCCGGTGCGTACCCAGGACACCAGGTCGTCCCAGGCGGCGCCGGCCTCGGCCGGGCTGAACTCGCAGTGCTGCGCGGCCCGGATGGCCCGCTGCACCACCAGCCGGCTACGACCGTGCCGTGCCACGTCGGTGGCGTACGCCTGCTCCATGCTGAACGGTACGAACAGGTCGCCGAGGTCGTGCAGGCTGACCACCGGCGCGCTGGGACGGCCGGCGATGCGCGGCACCTCCGTGAGCGTCGGCAGGAGCCGCTGCCGGACGTTCTCCGGCGGGACCCGCCGCACGGTCGAGTTCAGGTCGACCGGACTGTTCGGGCGGTAGCGGGTGAGCAGGTTCGTGGCGAGCTGCCCGGGCCGCTGGGCGGGGGAGTCGCCGCCGTCGGTCACCATGATCGAGAAGAGGAAGTCCTTCCACACCGCGAACGCCGCCTCCGCGCCGGGACGCGGCCCGCCCGAACGGTCCACCGTCACGGCCCGCAACTGCTTGCCCCGCTCGGTGGTCGTGTCCGGGCCGGTCGGCGTGAGCCCGGCCAGTCCCAGCGTCGCCTGGATGCGCGGCACGGCGTTGCTCAGGTAGTCGGCCGGCGTGGGATAGGCCGGCACCCCGGCGAGCGCCTGCGCGACCAGGTTGTAGTCCAGGTAGAAGTCGAGCAGCGTCTGGTCGCCGAGCACCCCGCACATGGGCAGGGCACCGTCGTAGTAGCCGGGATACTGCTCCAGCGAGCGACCGAGCACGTACCCACCCATCGACACCCCGGCGAGATACGTGCGGTGCGGCCGGCGCACCGTCCGTCCGAAGTGCTCCGCGAGATCCTTCGTGCTAAGCACCCCGGAGCGGATGTCGAAGCCGTTGCGGTCGTACGACGACGACGCCCACGCGTACCCCTGGGACAGCATCCGTTGGCGCAGTTCGAAGCCCGGCGGCTCCGGCGAGAGCACCGTGCCCTGCCCCCGGTAGCCGTGCGCCCACAGCACCAGGTCGCCGTTCCACCGGGCGGGAACCTCGATGATGTACGCGGCGTGCCGGTGCACGCCCTGACGGACCGTCGTCTGTTTGCCCCCGACCGTCAACGGCGTCAGCGGCGGGTTCTGAAAGGTGTAACCGGGCAGCGGCTGACCGCCGTCGGTGCCGCGATCCGCCGCGGCGCCTGCTGCTGCGGCGGCGGGTGCGGGGCCGATCAGCCCGACGGCCAGGGTCAGTGTCGCGGTGGCGGCGACCAGGCGGCGAAGGGTGCGAACGGGTACGGACAGCATCGTGCTCCCCATCGGACGGATGTCGCCTGCGGGGCGACCAGGCGGGACGGTTGCCTACCGGCCGGTAGCGCCCTGAACCTAGGACCGCCGTCGACCGGAGTCAATGGCTACGCTGACCGAACGGTCAGGCTCCGAAGGAAGCAGGTGGCGTTCGGTCTCGACGGCGCGGGCCGATCGTCGGTCGGTCCGGTCCGATGCGGTTGACTGTCGTCGTGGACGACTCGATCTGGGCGGCGGCCCGTGCTGCGCGGAGCTGGCTGGACACCGCGAACGGCACCGGGGAGACGGAACTGACCTGCCGCATCCTGAAGCTGACCGAGGAGGCGGGCGAGGCGTCGGCCGCCTGGATCGGTCTGCTCGGGCAGAATCCGCGCAAGGGTGTCACCCACACGCGCGAGGATGTGGCAGCCGAGCTGGCCGACGTGGTGTTCACCGCGCTGGTGGCGATCGAGAGCCTGGGACTCGACGCGCAGACCGTTCTGGAGTCGTGTGCGAACAAGGTCCGATCTCGCCTGGGGGAGTGAGGCCCACCGCCCTGCCGCCGACGGTGGTGCGGGCGTCGTGATCGACACGAGTTCGCCGATACCGCGCGATCAACCGGCCCCGGACACCCCGACTTCGGCGACGTCGAGCCGATCATCGCTCGGTTGCGCCCGCCGATCGCGCCTGGCCGGCTGTATGTCCGGCTGTGGGGGGTCTTCACGGGGTGACCGGCTGTGCCTCGGTGGGCAGGGGAGTCGGTGGCGCGCCGGGGCGTCGTGGTCCCCCGACGATCGCAGGAGTCTCAGGTCACCGCCTGCCGCCCGTCGGGTCGGGCCTCATCACCGCGCGTCCTTTGCTCTGCTTCAACCGAGGAGACACCCGGTGTCCGATTATCGGTTGGGCAGGTGTTTCCTTGGTTGAAGCAGAGCAAAGGCGGGTCACCGCCCCCCCCGGGCCCCGGGAATGACCCCGAGCCCCGGGTCGTTACACCTGGTCCCGGCGCGACGAGCACCCCTGATGACAGGGCCGCCGCCTGCGGGGAATGGCCCCGGCCGGCAGGTCGTTACACACGGACCGGCCGCCACGAGCCCCCCGGCTCGCAGGCCCCCCCAGACTTTGCAAGCGCCCGGACGAGGTGCTGACACCCCGCGTCACCGATCCCCCCGAACGGGTGGTGTGTGGGTGTTTCCTACCCCCGAAGGAGCAACCCCTGATGAACACGATCTTCCGTAAGAGCATGCTGTCTGTTGCTGGTCTCGCGTTCGCCGGTGGCGTCTTCGCCGGCCCCATCGCCGCCCACGCCGCCACCCCGGCCGTGGACGCCAAACCCGCCACCGCAGCCGTGCAGACCACCGCACCCAAGCCGCAGGGCGACCAGTCCCACATCACCCTCAACGGTGAGCAGAGCGCCAACGTCAAGGCCATCATCGCGGCCACGAAGAAGGCGGGTCTGCCCGAGCGGGCGGCGGTCATCTCGATCGCGACGAGCCTGCAGGAGTCCAAGCTGGAGAACCTGGGCCACCTCGGCGACGCCAACGACCACGACTCGCTGGGCCTGTTCCAGCAGCGCCCCACCTCCGGTTGGGGCACGCCGGAGCAGATCACCGACCCGGAGTACTCCACGACCGCGTTCCTCAAGGGCCTGCGCCAGGTCGACGGCTGGCAGGACATGCCCCTGACCGACGCCGCCCAGACCGTGCAGGTCTCGGCCTACCCCGACGCCTACGCCCAGTGGGAGCAGCAGGCCACCGACCTCGTCGGCCAGTACTGGAACAGCTAAGAGACCGCAGATGGCCGGCACCCGACAACGGGTGCCGGCCATCGCCGCATTTCCAGGCGCTGTTCAGGATTCCGCGTGGCGACGTAGCGCAGTGGTGTTGTCGGCGCGCGGTGATCCGATCGACGATCGCGCCCGTACCCTCCGGCGGGGACCGGCGGAGGGACAGGGCATGGCCGTGGTGGGTGACGGCAGCGAGCATCAGGCGACAGGCCGAGCAGGTCGGCAATTCGCGCAGACTATGGCGGCAGCTCGGACGGCTGCGGCGCACTTGTCGGCCGACGACCCGGCGACCAGCCAACCGGGGTCCGAGCCGGCCAGCCGGGACCGGGAGACCAGCACAGCGGAACCGCCGCCCGAGACAGGGCTGCGCCCGCCGCAGGAGGCAGAGCGGCGCCTAGCGCAGGCCGCAGGCCGGCCACCGGCGCAGGCCGCAGGTCCGCGCCCAGCGCACGACGCGGGCTCACCTGCGGGCCGGGACGTTGCACGGCGATCGCGGCAGGACACGGAGGTGGGGTCGCCGGAAGCGGAGGTCGCGTCGGGACGCTGGTCCGTCGGTGCCCGCCTGCTGCTGACCGCCGCTGCCGTCGTACTGGTGCTCGGGGTCATGGCGGTCGCGGTGATCGTGAGTGACCCCTACCGCCTCGGTCAGACCTACAGCGACACGAGTCCACAGGACACGAGGCAGGACGCTGCGGCGGCGTCCGACCAGACGATGACCGCGCCGTTGGCGGGCCGGCAGAAGGCTACCTTCGTGCTCGTCGACGGGTTGACGTCGTTCGACCTGCGGGTGACGGACCTGGGTGACGACCTCTACCGGATCAGCAGCCCGTCCGGCACGGGTGTGGCGGCCCGGCCGGTGCTCGACGGGGAGACGGTCCGGCTCGGCGTGGTGGCCGCCGGCGCGTCCGACGGACGGGCCGTACGGGTGTTGCTCAGCGAGCGGGTCGCCTGGCGTCTTCGCCTGGAGGGCGGGGTGAGCGACCAGGTGCTGGATCTGGCGCGGGCGCGTCTGCTGGGAGTGGACCTTGTCGGCGGTTCCGCTCGCACCGACCTCATCCTGCCGCCCGTGGATCGCGGCGTCATGGCGGTGCGGTTGACCGGCGGGACCAACCGGCTGTCCGTCCGGGTGCCGGGCGCGCCGCCGGTGCGGGTGCGGGCGGGCGCGGGCGCCGGCTCGGTGGTGGTCCGCGACCAGCGGTGGAACGGGGTCGCCGCCGGGGATCTGGTGAGCACGCCGGGATGGGACCGCTCGCCCAACCGGATCTTCCTGGACCTGGTCGCGGGCGTCAACGCGGTGACGGTGACCGAAGCGCGGTGACGAGAACCGAGGCGCGGTGACGAGAACCGAGGCGCGGTGACAAGAATCGAGGCCGGGGTACGTCAGGCGGGATTCGAGCGCCAGCCTGAACGCCCCGGCGGTTGAGGTGGCGGTCACCCCGAACCGGAAGCGCGGCTGTCGGGGGAGCGCGCGAGCGTACAGTCGGGCGGTGGAGCGTACCGAATCGATGCTGGCGCAGACCCGACCGCCCGGCGTGGCCGACGTCGATCCCGGCAGCGTGCTGCTGCCCGGCCACGACGTGCCGCTCGGTCGGTACACGACGGTGCGGCGTCTGCTGCCGCAGCGGCCCCGACGGATGGTCGGCGCGTGGTGCTTCGTGGACCATTTTGGCCCGGACGATGTGGAGCAGCGACCCGGCATGGAGGTTCCGCCGCACCCGCACACGGGGCTGCAGACGGTGACGTGGCTGCTCGACGGCGAGATCATCCACCGGGACAGCCTGGGCAACGTCCAGGCGATCCGACCCGGCCAGTTGAACGTGATGACCTCCGGGCATGGCATCGCCCACTCGGAGCGGTCGCCGGCCACGCACCCGCCGGTCATGCACGGGGTGCAACTCTGGGTGGCGCTGCCGGACCCGGCGCGGGCCGGCGCGGCCGACTTCGCCCACCACGCCGACCTGCCGCGCTGGCGCGACGGTGAGGTCGAGGCGACGCTGCTGGTGGGCGAGTTCGCCGGTCAGCGGTCGCCGGCGGTGGTGCACACCCCGCTGGTGGGCGTGCAGCTCGAGCTGGGCGGGTCGGCGCCCACCACGCTGTCGTTGCGACCCGACTTCGAGTACGCCGTGCTGGCGATGTCCGGCGCGGCCGAGGCCGCCGGGGTGGGCTTCGAGCCGGGGGCGCTGCTCTACCTGGGTACGGGTCGGCGTGAGCTGACCGTGCGCGGCGGGGCGGGGGCGCGGCTGTTGCTGCTGGGCGGTACGCCGTTCGAGGAGCCGCTGGTCATGTGGTGGAACTTCGTGGGCCGTTCGCACGAGGAGATCGCCACGGCTCGGGAGGATTGGATGGCCGGGCGGCGTTTCGGTGTGGTGGCCGACGACGCGGCGTCGCCGCTGCCCGCGCCCGCCCTGCCCACCACCCGGCTCAAGGCCCGCGATCGCACCGGCGGTCTGCACGGCTGACCCGACGCGTTCTCCGCAACGGCCGCCGGGAGCTGACGTGGGCTGGCCCACAGTTCAGCAAAAACTGACCGTACGGAGGATGTTCTGTCGTATGGTTGTACCCGGCAGTGCTGACCGCTCGGTTCGGGCGGGCATCCACCGCCTGGTGACTGCGACCGGTTCGGACGTGGTTCACCGCCTGGGCAGGCCTGCGTGGCGCCCCCGGTCGCGGTTCGTGGCCAAGGGGCGCCCGCCTGTCCCGGCGAGCGTCCGGCAGCTCCGGCAAGACCGTCGAGCACCGGCCCGCGCCGACACACTCAGCGTGCCAACCCCGCCAGCAGGTTCACCGTGACGGCGATGACGAACGCGCCGAACAGGTACGACACCATCGAGTGCCGCAGCACCGTCCGGCGCATCTCGTTGCTCGTCAGGTTGGTGTCGGAGACCTGGAACGTCGCCCCGACGGTGAACGCCACGTACGCGAAGTCCGAGTACCGGGGCGGTTCGCTCTGGTTGAAGTTCACCCCGCCGTCCGGGCCCGTGTAGTAGATCCGCGCGTAGCGGGCGGCGAAGACGGTGTGCACGACCAGCCAGGACAGCACCACGCTGAGGACGCCGAGCGCGCCGTACAGGTCGCGGCGCACTCCGGGTGGCGCGGCGTGTGCGCTGGCGAGGACGAGCCCGACGGCCAGCAGGCTGGCGAGGCAGGCGATCAGCAGCACCACGTCCCGGGTGGGCCGGTTGGGGTCCTCGTGCACGGCGAGTTGGGCGGTGCGGGTGGCGTCCATCGGCCACAGTTTGCGCCACACCAGCACCAGCCAGCTCAGCGCGGCGGCGTCCCAGCCGGCCAGCGGGGACAGCGCGGGCGACAGCGTCAGAGCGAAGACGCTGCCTACGACAATGCCGACCACCGCCACGATGACGAGCTGCGTCGCGGCGGGGATGCCTCCGTCCGGCGGGCGGGACAGCGGACCGGCGCCGGTCATCCGCGACGCCGGCTCGCCACTGCGGACGCCTCCACCGCGCGGTCAGATGCCGCGCAGGTGCTGCGACACCCGGTTGTGCTTCTTGTCCCGGGCCTGCGTGGCGCGTTGGGCCGTCGCGTGTTGCGCCGGGCCGACCTCGGGGGCGGCCTCGATGCCGGCCGAGCGGGCCACCTCGGTGCCGTTGGCGTAGTCGACCGGGGGCAGCGCGCGCAGCGCCTTGAGCACGTCCGGCGGGGCGCCTTCGCGTTCGGCCTCGCGGATCACGTCGTCCTTCTCGGCCGGGTAGTCCAGGCTCGACAGGTACTGCAGGACGTCCGCGTAGCTCGCCATGTCTGGGGCTCCCTCGGGGCATGGATTGGTCGCGTCCGGCGGCGGTTACCCGTCCGCCGCCGGGTCACGCCCGGGTCGGTAGGGGAAATCCGGCGTCGTTTCCAGCGGGGCGCCGCGGGTACCCGCAGGCGCCGCAGACACCGTTCGAGGGAGTACGCGATGAACTACGACACCTTCGTCGACCAGGTTTCCCAGCGCACCCGTACGTCGTCGGAGCAGGCCGTCGAGCTGACCCGGGCGGTGCTGGAGACGTTCGCCGAGCGGCTGACCGGTGGCGAGGTGCTGGACCTGGCGGCCCAGTTGCCGCAGCCGCTGCAACTGGTGCTCAAGCCGAGTCCGAGCACCGAGCAGGCGGACCGCTTCGGGGCGGCCGAGTTCGTGGCGCGCGTGGCGTTGCGGGCGCGGGTCGAGGAGCCGGCGGCGCGGGACGCCGTCCGGGCGGTGTTCACCACTCTGCGTGAGGCGATCACGGGCGGCGAGTTCGACGACGTGGCGACGCAGTTGCCGCGTGACTACCGGGATCTCGTGGAGCAGGCGATGGCCCCCGGCGCGACGCTGCGCCGCGCCTGAGGGCGGGGGCACACAGCGGTTGGCCAGGGCAACCATCGACGTCCGGCTTGGCGTGTCGATCCGGCCTGGCCTAACCTGGTCGTGGCGAGGGGAGTACTTCCCACGAACCATTCCGGTCAGTACGGCACGCCCGGCGTGCCTCGGGTGGTTGCCCATCGGGTGATGGGTGAAGGAGACCTCGAACATGACACGGTGTTCGAGGAGACCCCATGACCGAATTGTCCCCCTTGGCCGCGGCGAGTGACCTGGCCTCGATCGGTACGCCCACCCTCTGGGCGGTGACGATCGCCGGCGTGCTGCTCCTGCTGGTGCTGGACTTCCTGGTGACGCGCAAGCCGCACGAGGTGTCCATGCGGGAGGCGATCGGCTGGTCGACCTTCTACATCGCCCTGCCGCTGGCGTTCGGTGGGTGGCTCTGGGCCCGCTACGGCTCCCAGCAGGGCGTCGAATACCTGACCGGCTACCTCGTCGAGAAGTCCCTCTCGGTCGACAACCTCTTCGTCTTCATGCTGCTGCTGGCCGCGTTCGCGGTGCCGGCCGTGCTGGCCCAGCGGGTGCTGCTCTACGGCATCGCGGGCGCCCTGGTGCTGCGGGCGGTCTTCATCGCCCTCGGCGCGGCGGCGTTGCAGACCCTCGACTTCGCGTTCCTGCTCTTCGCGATCATCCTCATCGCCACCGCGGTGAAGCTCCTGCGCGACGCCCTCTCCGGGCACGAGCAGGAGGTCGACATCAACAAGATGCGCTCGGTCAAGCTGCTGCGCAAGGTCATGCCGGTGGTCGACGACTACCACGGCACCCGCATGACCGTCCGGGAGGGCGCGCGGCGTGCGCTCACCCCGTTCGCCCTGGTGGTGGTCGCGGTGCTGGCCACCGACATCGTCTTCGCCGTCGACTCGGTGCCGGCGGTCTACGGCATCACCGAGGACCCGTACCTGGTCTTCGCCACCAACGCCTTCGCCCTGCTCGGCCTGCGGGCGCTCTACTTCGTCCTGCACGCGGCGCTGAGCCGGCTGGTGCACCTCAGCTACGGCCTGGCGATCATCCTGGCGTTCATCGGGCTCAAGCTGGGTCTGCACTGGGCGCACGGCATCTGGGAGAGCGTGCCGCAGATCCCCACGCTGGCCTCGCTCGGCGTGATCATCGGTGTGCTGGTGGTGGTCACCCTGACCAGCCTGCGCGCCACCCGGGGCGGCACGCCCGCCGAGCGCGAGGTCGTGACCGAACGGCACTGACCGCGCCGCGCCGGGCCCACGAGGGGGTACGCCGGAAAGCTCCCGCCCCGGCCGGCCCGGGTGGTACGACTGTGCAATGGGAATCGTGTCACCGGGCTTTTCGGGTCGGCCCCGATCACAGGAGCCGGCCCTGCCGCCCGGTCAGTACCTGACCGAGGACTTCCCGGTGCTCTCGGCCGGCCCGACACCCCGGGTCTCCCTGGACACCTGGGAGTTCGTCATCGCCGCCGAGAACGGCGCCGAGTACCGGTGGTCGTGGCAGGAGTTGATGGCGCTTCCGCAGGAGACGCCGACCGTCGACATCCACTGCGTCACCCACTGGTCGAAGCTCGGCACCTCCTGGACGGGCGTCTCCCTGGACACCCTGCTCGAGGGTGTGGACACTGGCGCGCACTTCGCGCTCGCGCACTCCTACGGCGGTTACACCACCAACCTGCCCCTGGACGACCTGCGCGGCGGCCGGGCGTGGGTGGCGCACACCTTCGACGGCGCGCCGCTGCCGGCCGAGCACGGCGGCCCGGCCCGGCTGCTGGTGCCGCACCTGTACTTCTGGAAGTCCGCCAAGTGGGTGCGTGGCATCCGGCTCAAGACGATGGACGAGCCGGGTTTCTGGGAGACCGCCGGTTACCACGACTACGGCGACCCGTGGCGCGAGCAGCGGTACCAGGGTGACTGAGCGGGCCGTGGCGACGGGCACCCCGGCCCGCGCGCCGATCAAGTGGCAGGTGGCCCGGCTGGTGGAGCGCCGGGTGGAGACGCCGTCCGCGCAGACGCTGGTCCTGGAGGTGCCCGACTGGCCGGGGCACCTGCCCGGCCAGCACGTCGACGTGCGCCTGACCGCCCCGGACGGCTACCAGGCCGCCCGGTCGTACTCGATCGCCGGGCCGGTCGTGGACGGGCCCGGCGGCCCGCGCATCGAGGTGACCGTCCAGCGGGTCCACGACGGCGAGGTGTCCCCGTACCTCATCGATGTTTTCGCCGCCGGCGACCCGGTGGAGATCCGCGGACCGCTCGGTGGCTGGTTCATCTGGCGTCCGGAGCAGACCGATCCGGTGCAGCTCGTGGCCGGCGGTTCCGGGATCGTCCCGCTGATGGCGATGATCCGGGCGCGGCGGGAGTTCGGCAGCAAGGTGCCGTTCCGGCTGATCTACTCGGTCCGGACGCCGCAGGACGTGATCTACGCCGACGAGCTGCGCCGTCGGGGCCGCGACGACTTCGGCCTGGACGTGGCGTACGTCTACACGCGCGAGGCCCCCGACGGGTGGCGCGGCGAGCCGCACCGGGTCGGCCTGGCCGACGTCAACACCCACGGCTGGCCGCCGGATCTGCAACCGCTCACGTACGTCTGCGGTCCGACCGGGTTCGTGGAGGCCGTGGCCGACCTGCTGGTGGGGCTGGGCCATCAGTCGCGGCGGATCAGGACCGAACGCTTCGGCCCCACCGGCTGAGAGCGCGCCCGCCGCTCACCGTCTTGTCGAGGAGATCCGATGACCAACATGTCCTACCTGGACG
Organism: Micromonospora sp. NPDC051543; assembly: GCF_044454415.1. Classification (NCBI taxonomy): domain Bacteria; kingdom Bacillati; phylum Actinomycetota; class Actinomycetes; order Micromonosporales; family Micromonosporaceae; genus Micromonospora; species Micromonospora sp. NPDC051543. Next base: position 130,933 of record NZ_JBITDT010000003.1, on the reverse strand, counting down.
GCAACATGCTCGACGGCCCGCTGCGCGAGTTGTTCGCCGTCGACCTGAGCACCGCGATGGGTCGCTGCGAGAACTGCGGAATGACCGGCTCGATGGCCAGCCTGCACGTCTACTCGCACGCCCCGGGTCTGGTCGGCCGCTGCCCGTCCTGCGAGTCGGTGATGGTGCGGCTGGTGCGCGGGCCGGACCGGGCCTGGCTGGACATGCGCGGCGTCACCTACCTCCAGGTGCCGATGCCGATGGAGCAGGCGCTTCCCGAGCCGCTCTGACGGGGCAGCTCAGCGGGGGCGAGCGCTGGATAGTGGATAAATACTTGATTTTCCATAGTCTTGAATTTATCGATGCCTTCTTGCCCGCTTTCCCGGTATGGGGTCGGATGTCCGTCAACTGTTAAGACAGTTGACTATTCCTCCACCCGTACTGAGGAGAGCCCCCATGCGCTGTCGACGCGTACTCCTGGCGGTGGTCATCGCGCTCGCCGCCGGCGCGGTGACCATCACCGCACCCCCGAGCGCCCAGGCTGCCCCGGCCACCTTCACCCATCCCGGTGTGCTGGTCAGCCGGCCGCAGCTCGACTTCGTCAAGGCGAAGGTGCAGGCTGGCGAGCAGCCGTGGCGCGACGCCTACAACCAGATGATGGGCAGCCGGTACGCCTCGCTGTCCCGGGTGCCCGCACCGCGCGCGACCGTCGAGTGCGGTCAGACCTCCAACCCGAACTACGGCTGCACCGACGAGCGTGAGGACGCCATCGCCGCGTACACCGACGCGCTGGCCTGGTACATCACCGGCAACTCGGCGTACGCGCAGAAGTCCATCGCCCTGATGGACGCCTGGTCCGCCACGATCCAGCGGCACACCAACGCCAACGCCCCGTTGCAGACCGGCTGGGCCGGCTCGGTGTGGCCGCGCGCCGCCGAGATCATCCGGTACACGTACGGCAACTGGCCCAACCAGGCCCGCTTCGCGACCATGCTGCGCACCGTCTACCTGCCCGTGGTCATCGCCGGTGACTCCCGCACCAGCAACTGGGACCTGACCCTCGCCGAGGCGGCGATCGGCATCTCGATCTTCCTGGAGGACCGCACGTCGTACGACCGGGCGCTCGCCCGGTTCCGGGCCGCCGCCGCCGCGTCCATCTACATCGCCGCAGACGGGGCCCGACCCCTGTACCCGCCGGCCACGAGCGTCGACACGCCCGCCGAACTCGTCTCCCGCTGGCACGGCCAGGCCACCTACACCGACGGCCACGCGCAGGAGACCTGCCGCGACTGGGTCCACACCGGCTACAGCCTCTCCGCCATCTCGCACGTCGCCGAGACCACCCGCATCCAGGGCGGCGACCTCTACCCGGAGCTTCAGGACCGGCTGCGCCACGCGCTCGGCTTCCACACGAAGTACGAGAACGGCACCGCCGTGCCGTCGAGCGTGTGCGGCGGCTCGGTCGTCCTCGGCCTCGGCCCGATCACCGAGGTCGGCTTCAACGCGCTGCACAACCGGATGGGCATCGGCATGGCCAACACCCAGAGCTACACCGAGCGTAAGCGTCCCCAGGGCACGAACAACCTCTTCGTGGCCTGGGAGACCCTGACCCACGCCAACAACCCGGCGTAGCCGGCGGTTCAGCCCTTGATCGGCTCCGTTTGGCCGAAGTGGGGGTGTCGAAGTGCCCCGGACACCCCTACATCAGTGAACGGAGTCGATCAGGGTGCTCCTCGTGCCGGGGCCACGCGGCAGACTGGCCCGATGAGTACCGGTCGGTGGCGCGGCGTTCCCCTGCGGGTTCGGCTGGTCGTGGCGGCGGCCGTGCTGGTCGTCGCGTACGGCGGCGTGGTGCACGTACTCCAGCTGTTCGTCCCCGGTCTCCGGCCGCAACTCGCGCTGCCCGGCTGGCTCGCGGTCTACTTCGCGTCCCTGACCCTGTGGGATCCGCTGGCGGCGCTGCTGCTGGCGGCCCGCCGTTCGGCGGGGCTCGCGCTGGGCTGCGCCGTGCTGGTGACGGACGCCGCCGCCAACGGGTACGCCAACTACGTGCTCGACCCGGCCGGTGGCGTCACCCCGGGGCGGATCGGGCAGGCCGTCATCACCGCCCTGGCCGTCGCGCTCGTCGCGCTCACCCCGTGGCTGGCCCGGTGGTTCAGTCCGGCGCGATGAGCGGGCGGCGGTACGGGGTCCAGCCGACGAACCGCGCGAACAGGGCCTGCGGCGCGGGCGCGTCGTCGGGATTGAGCCGATAGAGGTCCCGGATCGCGTCGTGCAGTTGCCCGCACAGGTAGATCGACAGGCCGATCAGGTCGTGTTCGTGTTCGGCCTTGAGCACCAGCCGGGCCGTCGGGCAGGGCCACGGGCCACCGCACGCCCGGCAGCACCACATCGGACGCAGCGGCGTGTGCGGCGGTGTGCCGGTCGGCACGGGCGGTGAGGTCACCATGGATCACGCTCCTTCGCAGGTGGGGGAGGGGCCGCCGCGGTACGGGGGTTCGCGGCGGCCTCTTGTTCGGTTCCGCCCGTCGGCCGGCCGGGCCGGGCGGTTCCGCTACGTGACAGTCTGCTGACCGGGCCGCTACTGTCGGAAGGCGCGCGAGTCCCACCAGCGCCGATGTACGTGTCAGACGTCCCCGGTGTGCAGAGGTGTGCAGTGGATCGTTTGCCCATGCTGGAGCTGTTCGCCGGCGAGCTGCGTCGGCTGCGGACGGTCGCCGGTCTGTCCCAGGAGGCGCTGAGCGAACGGATCAACTACTCGGCGTCGCTCGTCGCGGCCGTCGAGCAGTGCCGGCGTCCGCCCCGGCTGGAGTTCACCGAGCGCAGCGACCGCGTGTTGGACGCCGACGGCCTGCTGCTGCGCATCCGCGAGACGATGATCCGCGAGTCGGTGATGCCGTGGTTCCGCGAGTGGGTGACGATCGAGCAGGAGGCGACGGCGCTGCGCTCGTTCCAGCCGTTGGTGCTGCCGGGGCTGTTGCAGACCGAGGGCTATGCGCGGGCGCTCTATTCCGGGGCGAGTCAGCTCGCGGATCATCAGTTGGACCAGCCGGTCGCCGCGCGGCTGCGGCGACAGGAGATCCTGGCTCGCGAGCAGCCACCGCTCTTCGTCGCGGTGCTCGATCACACCGTGTTGGAGAGGCCCGTGGGTGGGCCGGCGGTCATGCGCGAGCAACTACAGCACCTGCTTGAGGTCGGTCGGCGGCCACGGGTGCACCTGCACCTCGTACCGCGCAGTGTGGGCGCCTATCCCGGCCTCAACGGGGCTTTCGTGATCGCCACGCCCGCCGACGGGGAGGACGTGGCCTACCTCGACAATCCTCTACAGGGGACGGTAATCGAGCGCCCGGCGGACGTACTATCGCTGCGACAGTCGTGGGAATCGGTACGGGCCGAGGCGTTGTCGCACCGGCAGACCCTCGACGTGATCTCGGAGGCGGCAGCGGCATGGACCTGAGCGGCGCGATCTGGCGTAAGAGCACCCGCAGCAGCGGCAATCAGGGCGACTGCGTCGAGGTCGCGGGCAACCTGCCGGGCCTGGTGGGCGTCCGCGACAGCAAGGACCCGAGCGGCCCGGCGCTGGTCGTCACCCCGGCGGCCTGGCGGGCCTTCGTCACGTTCGTCACGCGCCACTGACCGGGCCGGCGAGCGCCTCCCGGATCAGCCGCTCGACCAGTCGTGGCGTGACCGGCTCCAGGGCGAACACCTCGGCCACCCGCTCGGGATCCGTGGTGACGATCGGTCCGTAGTTGAGCCACGGGTCGTCGAAGGCGACCCGCTCCTCCAGTCGGACGTCCTGGCCGCCGTCGACGTCCCACACCCGGACCACGACGTGGCCCGGATCGGCCTGGCTGACCGTCCATCGATAGTCGACGTCGTCGACGCGGATCGTCCGCTTACGGGTCCTGGCCACGGTGCGAGGTTAGGCGGCGGGCGGGTGCGGCGGTAGCGGGATTCGGGCCGGATGAAGGGCTTCGTCGAATACTCGGATGCGGACCGGCGTGCCCATCCCTACGCTTTCGCTCCACGGCGGGCCGCGCCCTTTTGGATCGGAGATGAGCAGACCGATGACCTCTCACCTGTTCGCGATCAGCTTCGACGCGCTCGAACCTCTGCCGCTGGCGCGGTTCTGGTCCGGGCTCCTCGGCTGGGAGATCGTCGACGATCCGCGCGAGGGTGTGGGGCTCGTGCCCACCGACGACACCGGGTTCCGACTCCGCTTCCCGCCGACCGAGCAGCCGAAGGTCGTCCAGAACCTCATGCACTTCGACCTGACGAGCACCTCGCTCGATGATCAGGAGCGGACGGTCGCCAGGGCGATCGAGCTGGGTGGACGGCACCTCGACATCGGCCAGGGCCCGGACGTCGACCACGTGGTGCTGGCCGACCCGGAGGGCAACGAGTTCGACGTCATCGCGCCGGGCAACAACTTCCTCGCTGGCTGCGGGTTCGTCGGCGCGCTGGCCTGCGACGGCACGCCGGAGGTCGGGTACTTCTGGGCCGAGGCGCTCGGTTGGCCGCTGGTCTGGGATCAGGACCAGGAGACCGCGATCCAGTCGCCGCGCGGCGGCACGAAGATCACGTGGGGTGGGCCGCCCTACATGTCGAGCGAGGGCAGGGGTCGGGTGAGCTTCGACCTCGCGCCACCCGTCGACGGTGACCAACAGGCGGAGGTGGACCGTCTGCTCGCCCTCGGCGCCACCCTCGTCGACGCCGACCAGGCGGGCGCGGTGGTGCTGGCCGACCCCGACGGCACCCACTTCCGGCTGCTGACTCCCCGCTAGCCCGTCGCAAGCTGGGCGTGCGGCCGGTGTGAGCGGCGGGCCGGTTGGACAACTGTCGTGCCGGTCGTCAGAGTGGTCCGCCGTGAGATACCTGCGCAGCGGTGGTCCCGCCGCGATCCGGCGACCCCGGCCGACCGACGTCGACGAGTTCGTGGCGGCCGTGCGGCGGAGTCGGGACCTGCACCATCCGTGGCTGGCCGCGCCGGAAACGCCCGAGGAGTACGACCGTTACCTGGCCCGGATTCGCCGTCGCGACAGCGCCGGCTACCTGATCTGCGACCGGGCCAGCGGAGCGATCGCCGGCTACGTGAACATCAGCGGCATCGTGCTCGGTGCGCTGCGCGGCGGATACCTGGGGTACGCGGCGTTCGAACCGTACAGCGGCACCGGGCACGCCTCGGCGGGCATCGCCCTGGTCATCGACCACGCGTTCACCAGCGTCGGACTGCACCGGCTGGAGGCGAACATCCAGCCCGGCAACGAGCCGTCCCGGCGGGTCGCCCGCAAGCTCGGCTTCCGCCTGGAGGGCTTCTCCCCCGACTACCTCTTCATCGACGGCGCCTGGCGCGACCACGAACGCTGGGCCATCACCGCCCCCACCCCACCCCACCCCCCACCTCCCGCGCGATCATGAAGTTATTGCCACGACACGCCGAGGCCGGTGACGATAACTTCATGATCAACGGGGCGGGGGCGGGGTGAGGGCGGAGTCGTCGCCGGAGCCGACGTTTGTCCTGGGCTGCGACGGGAAACGGCCGGCAATGACGAAACCTCGTGTGGTGATCGTGGGGGCCGGGTTCGCCGGTTACCACGCGGCGAAGACGTTGAGCCGGATCGCCCGGGACCGGGCCGAGATCGTGGTGCTGAACTCCACCGACTACTTCCTGTACCTACCGCTGCTGCCCGAGGTGGCCGCCGGGGTGGTCGAGCCGTCGCGCATCGCCGTGCCGCTGACCGGGACCCTCAAGGGCGTCCGGGTGGTGATCGGCGAGGCGGACCACGTCGACCTGCAGAACCGCTGGGTCGGCTTCACCCAGCCCGAGGGGGAGAAGAACCGCCTGGCGTACGACCGGCTGGTCCTCGCCGTGGGCAGCGTCAACAAGCTGCTGCCGATCCCGGGCGTCACCGAGTACGCGCACGGCTTCCGCGGCCTGCCCGAGGCCGTCTACCTGCACGACCACATCGTCCGCCAGGTGGAGTTGGCCGAGCAGGCCGAGGACCCGGCCGAGCAGCAGGCCCGCTCCACCTTCGTGGTGGTCGGCGCGGGGTACACCGGCACCGAGGTCGCCGCGCACGGCCAACTGTTCACCGACGCCCTGCACGCGCAGCGGCCCCGGCTGACCGTCCGGCCCCGCTGGATGCTGCTCGACGTCGCCCCCCGCGTGCTGCCGGAGCTGGACAAGAGAATGTCCGAGACCTCGCACAAGGTGCTCAACAAGCGCGGCGTGGACGTGCGGATGGGCACCTCGGTGGCCGAGGCGACCTGCGACGGGGTCAAGCTCACCGACGGCGAGTACGTCCCCACCTGCACGCTGGTGTGGTGCGTGGGCGTACGCCCCGACCCGTTCGTCAACGAGTTGGGCCTGCGCACCGAGCGGGGCCGGCTGGTCACCGACGAGTACCTGAACGTCCCCGGCTATCCGGAGGTCTTCGCCTGCGGTGACGCGGCCGCCGTGCCCGACCTGGTCAACCCGGGGCAGATCTGTGGCATGACGGCGCAGCACGCGGAGCGGCAGGGCAAGCGGGTGGCGCACAACATCGCCGCGTCGTACGGGTTCGGCCAGCGCCGGCCGTACAAGCACCACGACCTGGGCTGGGTGGTCGACCTGGGTGGCAAGGACGCCGCCGCGAATCCGCTGCACGTCAACCTGGCCGGGCTGCCCGCCAAGGCGGTCACCCGGGCGTACCACCTGATGGCGATGCCGGGTAACCGCACCCGCGTGGGGGCCGACTGGGTGCTCGACGCCGCGCTCACCCGCTCGGCCGTGCAGTTGGGGCTGGTCCCGGCGAACGCGGTGCCGCTGGAGAGCACCTCACCCGAGGTCGCGGCGCGCGGTCGCTGAGCGGGGCGGGTCCGCCCGTCGCGGGCCGTACTCGCGCAGCAGGATCTGGACGATGCCGGCGGCGGGGATGGCCAGCAGCGCGCCGAGCAACCCGGCCAACTCCGCCGCGAGCAGCAGGCTCAGCAGCACGGTCAGCGGGTTGAGCCGTACCGCGCGGGCCAGGATGAGCGGCTGGAGCAGGTGGTTCTCCACCTGCTGGTAGACGACGAAGAAGACGAGCACGACGACGCCGGCGGTGGGGGAGTGCAGGAACCCCGCCCCGGCGGCGAGCACCGCGCCGATCGTCGCGCCCACCAGCGGTATCAGGTCGGCCACCGCGACGAGCAGCGCGATCACCCCGGCGAACGGCACCCCCGTGAGGCTCAACACCAGGAAGGTCAACGCGCCACAGATCACGCTGATCAGCAGGTTGCCGGTGAGATAGCCGGTGACCGTGCGGGACACCTCCCGGCCGACGCGGCGCAACCGCTCGCCCGGACCGTCCCCGGCCACCGCGAGCACGCCGCGGGTGATCCGCGGCGATTCCAACACCATGAGGTACGCCAACACGACGACCGTGACCAGTCCCGCGACCCCCTCCGCCACGCCGCGCAGCACCCCGACGGCGGGTTGCCGCAGCCGGGCCCCGGCGTTGCGCAGCTCGTCCGCGTGCGCGCTGGCGTAGCGCCGTATCCCGGTGCGGTCCAGGAACTGACCCAGCGGGCCGCGCCCGGCGCGCGCGTCGCGCAGCAGCTCGGGCCCCCGCTCGGCGAACCGGCCCACCTCGTCGAGCAGCGGCACCAGGATCACCGTGGCCAGGACCGCCAGCACGACGAACGCGGCGAGGAAGACGAGCAGCGTGGCCAGCGCCCGGCGGCGGACGAACCGGCGTTGCAGCCGGTCCACGGCCGGTTTGAGCGCGACCGCGAAGAAGGCGGCCACCACCGCCCAGACGAGCACCCGTCGGGTCGCGTACACGAAGGCGAGCGCGAGCGCGGTGGCCAGCACCAGCGCGATCACGACCAGGGTCCGGCGGGCGGTGGCCCGATCGTCGGCGTTGGTCACCCGCCGGGCCTTCCCCGCCCAGACCGCAGGAAACCCGGCATCCCGGCCGGTCGGCCCTCATCAGCCGTCGGTGTCGAGAAGCGGGTGCGCGCCGGCCACGAACGTGTCGAGGGCGGCGGCGTGCAGCAGCCCACCCGCGATCGGGTCGCGCAGCGCGGCCACGGCGAGCCGACCGACCGGCAGCCCGCCGGGGCGGTGCGTCGCGGCGAGCACCAGGTTGCCGTAGCGCCGACCACGCAGCATCCGGCGGTCGCCGAACACGCAGACGTCCCCGAAGGCCGCCCGCAGCGTCGCCACCTGCACGCGGGTGCCGACCAGCGGTGGCAGGTCCGTCACGTTGACCAGGTAAAGCCCTCCGGGCCGCAGGACACGGGCCACCTCGGCGGCGAACTCCACGGTGCGGACGTGCCCGGGCATCCGGGCGGCCCGGTAGATGTCGGCGATCACCAGGTCGTACGCGTCCGCCTCGGTGGCGGTGACCGCCTCCCGCGCGTCGCCGACCTCCACCCGCACCTCGGGTGGCGGCGGCGGCAGCTCCCGCGCCACCAGGTCGACAACCGCCCGGTCCCGTTCCACGACCCGCTGTCGCGAACCCGGCCGGGTGGCGGCCAGCCAGCGGGGCAGCGTCAACGCGCCGCCGCCGAGGTGCAACACGTTCAGGGGTACGCCCGCCGGCGCCGCCAGCTCCACGGCCGACGCGATCCGGCGGACGTACTCGAAGTGCAGGTGCCGGGGGTCCTCGACGTCCACGTACGACTGCTCGACGCCGGCGGAGAGCAACGTCCGTCCGGTCCTGCGCACCGGATCGGCGACCAACTCCAGACGGTCGGCGGCGCGGTTCATGACGGCACGCTAACCGAGCGGCCGACGGGCCGGCGGCGCGGGAGCACCCGCGTCCGCCGGCCCGCGTACGCCGTGGCGGTGGTCAGCCGCCGGCCATCCCGGCGCCGACCTCGTCGATCGCGTCGTCGATCGCGTGGGCCAGGTCCACGTCCAGCGCGCTCACCCCGTCCGCCTGGTTCGTGCGGACGGTCAGCACGGCCGCCGTGTCGCCGGGACGCCCGATGCTCGGGCCACGGCCGGTCTCCTGGCGCAGCCGGTCGAGCCGGGCGAGCACCCGGTCGAGGTTGTCCGCCGGCAGCGCGACAACCCGGTACAGGCCGGCGGTGTCACCGGCCCAGTACGGCAGGTCGTCCAGCGCCGCCTGGACCTGCTCCTCGTCCAGGGTGGGCGTGCTGGTGGACGCCCCTACGATGCCGCCGCCGGCCGCTGGCGGGTTCAGCAGCTCCCGCAGGCCGTCGGGGACGTGCAGGGACTCGATCAGGTCGCCGTCCTGCTCGGCGAGCGCGGCGATCGTCGCCTCCGCCTGGTAGCGGGCCTGCTCCGGCGTACGCCCGCTGATCCGGCCCACCTCGGCCAGGAAGCCGGGCAGATCCCGGTGCCGCTCGATGCCATCCACGGGCACCACGTCGTGCAGCGAGTTCGGCACGGCGGCGAGCAGTCGTTGCCGCTCCGCCGTGTCGAGCGCGAAGGCCAGCACCAGCACGGTCGCCTCGGCGCCCACCTTCGCCGTCACGAAGTCGACCCCGGACCGGCGTCCGACGTCCTCGACCAGGTCCTTGTAGCCCACGCTCGTCACACCGGCCGCACCGCCGGGAGGCGGCTGCGGTCGCGGATTGTCCGGGGTACCCCTCGACGGCGGCGCCGGTCCACCACGCGTGGTGTCCGCCTTGTGCCGTCCGGCCGGCGGCGGGCCGGCCCGTCTGCTCTGGTCCAGGCTGGTGAGCTGCTTGGAGGCGCTCAGGCTCGCGCCGTATTCGCTGGGCTGGCCGCCCTGTTCGCGGGCCTGCCGGGCCAACGCCCGGCGGCGCTGGTTGTCGCCCTCCATCTGCTTGCGCATGGTGACGCCCCTTCCGCTGGGGATCGATCCTGCGACGGTCGCGTTCCCGCCGTCCCGGGAGCCGAAACGGACGCTGCCGGCCGAGTAGGGCTGAGCGTGGGCCGGGCTTCATCCGCCCGGGGTGAGGGGCGCTCACCCGTGCGGCCCGCAGGATCGGGGCAGGAGGCAGTTCTTCCGAGGTACGCGGAAGGAAGTGTCGTCATGAAACGGATCGTCGAGATCGTTCCCGCTCGACCCGGCTGGTACGCCCGCTGGCAGCTCACGCCCGACGCCACCCGGTGCTACCCGGTGAGCCTGTGGGCGCTGTTGGAGGAGGCCGACGGAACCGGCCGGGAAGTGGTCGGAATGGACTGCATCGGCCAGTGGCCGGGTGCGGACGACAACGAGGCGGGTGGGGAGTTTGTCCGCTACCTGTACCAGACGCCCGACTCGGGGGAACCCGACGACATCGAACCTCCGTCGACCGTCGAACTGCGCGACGGTGGGCCCCGACTCCAGCCGATGACCGCGCCCTAGGCATTTCTCCGGCCCCCGGCCCCAGGTCCCAGGGTCGGGGGCCACCCCCCTTCGCGCGGGGTGGTCCCTTCGGTGCGACCGTCAGCCGGTGGCGCGCAGGTCGTCGTCGCCCTGCACGGCCAGCAGTTCGGTGAGGCCGGTGCGGTCCAGCAACTGCTGGATCTGCGGGCTGACCCCGGTGAGCTGGATCGCGCCGACGCTCCGACGCGCGATCAGCAGGGCGCTGAGCCCGGACGAGTCGCAGAGGCCGACGCCGCTCAGGTCGATCGTCACCCGCTGCTCGCCGTGCAGGCCGGCCGCGGCGGCCACCAGCTCGGGCGCGGTGTCGTAGTCGAGCTCGCCGGTCAGCCGTAGCCGGACGTGACCGGCGTCGGGCCGGCTCACCTCGATGGTCAACAGCTGGTGGGGCATTCCACCATGTTCCCAGTCCGCGCGCGGAACGCAAACCGCGGGGCCGCGCGTCGCCGAATCACGCCGTGGCGGGGGACGTCTCGGGATCGGGGCCGCCCTCCGGATGAGCGGCGGGCAGCGGCCGACCGATGAGCGTCGCCACCCCGGTGATGTCCAGGATCGTCGCCAGGAAGCGGGGAACCGAGCGCAGCCGCAGCCCGGCGCCGACCGCCTGGCCCTCCCGCCAGGCGTGCACGATCACGGCGAGACCGGTGCTGTCGATGAAGGTCAGATCGGCGAAGTCCAGCACGATCGCGCGGGGCGCGTCGGCGAGGATCCGGTCGACCTCGGCGTGCAGAGGGGCCGAGGTCGCGTACGCGAGCTCGCCGCCGACGCGGACCAGAGGCAGGTCGGGCTCGGACCTGTCGACCGACATGATCAGTGGCTTCGCGTCGGGTCTACGCCCTTCCAACAGCACGATCACGCCCTTTCGCCCGCCGGTATCTCTGGCCGGTGCGAGGGGATCGTAACAACCGTCGAGCGGGGCCGCTCGCTACCCGAACCCGGGCCCGACCTGCTGTCGGATGCCGGTCACGGCGCACCGGCGTAGGGTGGGTGGACAGGTGCACGTTCGGGTGGACGACAAGGAGTGAGGCTCAGCTGGTGACTGCTTCCGACGTCAGGGACTGGGACCCGGGCGACGGACGGATCTCCACGCCGAGTACCACACGGGCCCCGGCGTGGTCCGCCGACGCGCCGTCCTGGCCCGCGCCCGCGCTGCCGCCGCTGGCCCCCGACCGTGACCAGGCCACTGGGGACTGGTCCGAGGTCGTCGAACACTTCCGCGAGGGCCTGGTGGTCTGCGACGCGGACGGTGTCGTCCGGCACGTCAGCCCGGTGGCCGAGCGGCTGTTGCCCGAGGTGGTACCCGGTGAACCGCTGGCCGCGTCCGGCGTGCCGGGGCTGGGCGAGGGCGTGCCCGGCAACTTCACCCACCACGACCGTCGGCTCACCGCCCGCCAGGTGCCGCTGTCCGCCGGCCGCTGCTGCTGGTACGTCGAGGACGTCACCGAGAGCGTCAGCCGTGCCGACGCGTTGCTCGCCGAGCGGGCCCGGTCGGCCTTTCTGGCCGTGGTGGGCGACAAGCTGGGCAACCCGCTGCACCCGGACCGGGCCGCCGCCGCGGTCGTCCGCCTCGCCGTGCCGACCCTGGCCGAGGTGGCGGTGCTGGTGCTCGCGCCCCGCGCGGGGCGGGCCCGCTGGTGGCGGGCCACCCGGGTCGACGACGAGGCTCCGATGGTCGACAGCGGCGTCCTGACCGGCGGCACCCTTCCTCCGGCCATCGCCGACGGGCTGACCGGTGTCGAGCCGCACACGGTCGACTGGCTGGTGGAGCAGGCGGTCGACGCCGGCTGGCTGCCCGGCCTCACGGGCGTCGACAGCACCGCCCGGGTCGTCCCACTGCCCGGCCGCGACACCCCCGTCGGGGTGCTGCTGGTCGCCCGGCGTTCCAGCCGCTGGTACGACGAGGACGACGTCGAGTTGATCCGTGCGTTCGCGGCCCGGGCCGGCGCGGCGTTGACCACCGCCCAGCTCTACCGCGACCAGGCGGAGGTCGCCGACACCCTGCAGGCCAGCCTGCTGCCGGTCGAGCCGACCGAGACCGCGGGCGTGCAGTGGGGCACCGCGTACCGTCCCGCGCAGGCGGGACTGCGCATCGGCGGCGACTTCTACGGCTCGCACCGGCTCGCCGACGGCGGATCCGTCTTCTTCCTCGGCGACGTCTCCGGCAAGGGCGTCGAGGCGGCCGTGTTCACCGGTCAGCTCCGCCAGTGCCTGCAGGCGCTGCACCGGGTCGAGTCCCACCCGGGCCGGCTGCTGCGGCTGCTCAACGACGCCCTGTTCGAGACGACCCAGGCCAACGGCCAGGGCCGGTTCGCCACCATCGTGCTGGGCGTGGCCCGTCCGCAGCGCGACGGAGGCGTCACCCTCACGATGGCCGGGGGCGGGCACCTGCCGCCGCTGGTGCTGCGCGGCTCGGGCGAGGTCGAGGCGGTGCCGCTGCGCGGCATGCTGATCGGGGTGGTGCCCGACCCGCGGGTCGGCGAGGTGACCGTACGTCTGGCGCCGGGCGAGACCTGCCTGCTCTACAGCGACGGCGTCACCGAGGCCCGTGGGGGCCGTCGCGGCGACGAGCAGTTCGGCGCGGAGCGGCTGGTGACGGCCGTGACGGGTTGCCAACGCATGCCGGCGCCGGCCCTGGCCGAGCGCGTCGAGCAGGTCACCTGTGACTGGCTGGGGCAGGGCGACCACGACGACATCGCCGTCCTGGCGCTGCGCGCGGTCAGCCCCGGCGGTCGTGGCGCGCGGCACCTGCACGCCGTACCCACGCCGACGACCGCCGACGAGCAGAGGATGAGCCCCGCGTGACCGCCCCCGCCGCGACGACGGAACCGACCGACGCGTACCCCGACTATCTGGCCTGCCTCGCCGACGCCGACGAGTACGCCGCGATCGACGTGGCGATCGGCCTGCTGGAGGCGGGCGTGCCGGCGGAGCGGGTGCTGCTCGACCTGGTCGCGCCGGCGCAGGCCGAGGTGGGCGAGCGGTGGGCCCGCAACGAGTGGAGCGTGGCGCAGGAGCACGCGGCCACCCACATCAGCGAGCGGGTGGTGGCCGCCGTGGCGGCGCACGCCAAACCGCGTCCGACCGGCGGTCATGTCGTGGTGGCCTGCATGGACGGCGAGTGGCACGCTCTGCCGCCCCGGCTGGTGGCCGAGGTGCTGCGGCTGCGCGGTTGGCAGGTGACCTTCCTGGGCGCCAGCGTGCCGGCCGCGCACCTCGTGTCGTACCTGCACCGCAACGACGCGCAGGCGGTCGCGCTGGCCTGCGCGCTGCCGATGCGGCTGCCGCACGCCCACCGGATGATCGAGGCGTGCCGGCGTTCGGACGTGCCGGTCGTGGTCGGCGGGCGGGGCTTCGGCGCGGACGGTCGGTGGGCGGCCCGGCTCGGCGCGGCCTGGGCCCCGAGCGCGCCGGCGGCGGCCGAGTTGATCGCCGACGAGCGGGCGCTGCGGCGGGCGCCGGCGGCGCGACTCGCGCACCTGGCCGACGACGAGTACGCGAGCCTGGTCCGCCGCCGTGGCGATCTGATCGACAGCGCGCTGACCGATCTGCGCGCGAAGGCGCCGGCGACGCGCGAGTACACGGCCACCCAGCTCGACTCGACGGTGAGCGACCTGGGCCACATCCTGGATTCGCTGGCCGCCGCGCTGTACGTCGACGACGCCTCGCTGTTCACCGAGTTCGTCGACTGGCTGGCGGAGATCCTGACGAGCCGGCGGGTGCCGGCCAGCGCCGTCGCCCTGACCCTGGAACACTTCGCCGCCGAGTTGCGGGACTACCCCCGGGCGGCGCACGCGCTGGAGTTGGGGCGTGCCGGGCTGGCCTCCGCGTCCCGTTCCGCCGGCTGACCCGGGTCGGTCAGACGATCACCACGCGCTGCGGAGCGTCGTACCCCCCCTGCGTATACTTGCCGCACTGCAAACGTCCCACCTGCCGGTGGAGCGAGCGAGGGGGAGACGGTGACGTTCAGTGTCAGCGACGCCGAGCGCGACGGCGGTGTCGCCTGCCTGCGGCTCGCCGGTGAGCTGGACCTGAGCACCGCCGACGAGCTGGCCGCCGCCATCGACCGGCTCAGCGCGGCCGGTGAGCGCCGGGTGCTGCTCGACCTCACCGACCTGACCTTCTGCGACTCCACCGGGATGGCCGTTTTCGTCCGGGGCGACAACCGGGCCGCCGCCGACGGGGGCTGGCTGAGGATCACCGGCGCCGCCGGTCGGGTCGAGCGCGTGTTGCGGATCACCGGTCTGGCCGACGTGCTCCGCTACGTGCCCGACACGGCCGACCCGGCGTCCCACAGCGCCCTCTGATGGGCTAGATTTCCCCGCCAGCATGGTGACCGTCCGGTTTCCATTCTCCGCCGACCCGAGGCAGGTAGTGATGGGCGACAGCCCGCAGCCGGTACGCATCCTGGTGGTCGACGACGATCCCGGCGACGTGCTGATGATCGAGGAGGCGTTGGCCGACTCCGACGTCGAGAAGATCATCGACGTGGTGAGCGACGGCGAGGAGGCGATGGAGTTCCTCCGGGCCGAGGGTCGCCACGTGCAGGCCCGTCGGCCGGACGTGATCCTGCTCGACCTCAACATGCCGCGCATGGACGGGCGTCAGGTGCTCGGGGCGGTCAAGCAGGACGAGGATCTGCGGACCATCCCGATCGTGGTGCTGACCACCTCGAATGCGGACACCGACATCGTCGGTAGCTACACGTTGCAGGCCAACGCGTACGTCACCAAGCCGATCGACCTGGACGACTTCAACGACGTGGTGCGCCGCATCGACGAGTTCTTCGGCCGCGTGGTCGTGCTGCCCAAGCGCCCCTGATCCGCCCGTCCCGCGCATGCTGAACAATTTTCCCGAACCGCCTCGGTAGGTGTCGTCGCGCCCGAGGATCCAGGTGGGGAAGTAACAGCGGCTGCCTGGGGGCGACAGTATGAGGTTCTCCGTCGTGAAGACCGGCTACGACCAGCGACAGGTGGATTCCTGCCTGGATGAGCTGGGGATCAGGTTGTCCCGGCTCGCGGCGCGGGCGGAGGGCGCGGCCGGGGCGACCCGGGAGTGGGACGAGATCCGCCAGGAGGCGACCTGGCTCAGCGGGCTGCTCCAGCGACTGGACCTGGACGCCGCCGCCGCCACCCGCGGGGCCGGCGACGCGGTGCGTCAGGAGGCGGACGAGATCCTGGCACAGGCCCGCCGCACGCTGGACGAGGCCCGCGAGGAGGCCCGTCGGGTCCGGGAGCAGGCGTACGCGGATGCCGTGCAGGCCCGGCGTGACTTCGAAGAGGCGCTGCACGCGCGCCGCCGCCGCGAGGCCCTGGTGGACGAGATCCTCATCGGCGTGACGGTCGAGCCGGTGCCCGCCGACACCCCCACGGCGGCGGCCGGCACGGGCGTACCCGCGACCCGGGCGGCGGCCGGCGGCCGGGACAGCGGGGCGCAGCCGCCCACCGGGCGGACGGCCCGCTGAGAGGGCCTCAGGCGAGCAGTGCCGCCGCCACGGTGGTGGCGCGGTCCTCGTGCGGGGCGTACGCGTCGGGGTACGCCGAGACCTGCACGGCCTGGGCGGCGGCGGTGAGGCTCATGTCCTCCCAGCCGGGAATCTCGGCGAGGGCGGTGTAGAAGGCCCGGGCGGCGTACGACGGGCGCATCAGCTCGGCGACCGTGCCCCACCCGCTGCTGGGCCGCTGCTGGAACAGCCCGACCGAGTCGTGGTCGGAGCCGCTGCCCTGGTGCGGGTACTCGCTCGACTCCGGCAGCACGTCGCTGGCCAGGTTGTAGAGGTTGCTCTCCTGCATCGCGGTGGCGAGCGCCACGACCAGGGCGCGACGCGGCATCTTCAGCCCCACGCCCACGTCCACGATGATCTTCGCGTTGTCCATCTGCTGCTGGTCGAGCCCGGCGACCGGGCGCGGCCGGCGGGGCTTGACCGGCTTCTTGGGCGCCTTGCGGGTGACGGTGGGTACGGGGGTGGGCGAGGCCGTGGGGGTGGGGGTGACCCGGGCCGGGGCGAGGTCGCGGTCCAGCGACCGGGAGGCGCGCTCGTCGGCGATGGCGGCACGGTCGGCCAGCGCGTCGGCGATCGGCCGGACGGGCTGCGGGGCTTCCTGGGTGTCACGGGTGGCGGCGAACGCGCCCAGGCCGAGGCAGCAGGTGACGCCGGTGACCAGGGCGACCCGGACCGGGGTGGAGCCGAGTAGGGCGCGGCGCGGTGGCGGTTCGGGGGCCCGGTGACGGCCGGTCGTCCGTTCGGTTGATGCGGCGTCCCTCGTGCGGGTGGTCGAGGGCGCGTCGGTCAGCTTCTGGGCGGTGGGGTCGTCGGGATGCACCCGCCGAGGCTAGATAGTCGGCTGCCCGCTGCCATCGGCCCCAAGAGTGGCATGCGCCACAATTTGCCCGAATCCATGGTGTGGGATCGGGTGAAGTCCACTTATACCGGCATAACCTCGCCGATCAGGCGAGCCGGGTATTCCCGATTCGCCTGGTCAGACCGGTCACCGGGACATGCGCGTACGTCGCTGTGGCTGGCGCTCCGGCCATCGTCCGATCGGTCGATGGCCGTATCCGCCGAAAGGTGGGCCTCAGTGTCGGCCGTTCTCCGCCGGGCTGACCGTCAGCCGGTGCCGCGTGTTGTCGCTGCTGGAGAAGGGCCAGAGCCGATCGGCGTACTCGACCAGGTCGGCCAACTGCGCCCGGCTCAGACCGGCCGACGAGATCGAGGCGTGCACGTCGGCCCGGTACCGGCCGTCGTCGTCGCGCCCCAGCTTCGCCTCGGCGCGCACCTGGACCGTGTGCGCCTCGTCGGTGATCTCCCCGGCCGCCTCCACGGCGGCGTGGTGCAGGCAGGAGGCGAAGGCCGCCGCCAGCAACTGCTCCGGTCTCAGGCCGGTGCAGTGCGCCGCCAGTGGCGACGCGAGCGGCGTGGAGAGCCCGCCGTCATCGGTTCGGACGTGGCCACCCTCGGCGGTGGCGGTGGCCTCGTGCAGCCAGGAACTCGGACTCGGCATCGCGTTCCTCCCGTCGCTCACCCGCCCGGCTACCCGGCCGGGGGCGGGTGAAACGCCCAGGTCAGTTCCCGTCGACGACCGACAGCGCCTCGGTGGGCTGCGCCGCCGCCCGCTCGGTCCACGGCGACGGCGACGGCGACGGCGGCCGCTGCGTGGGGATCGCCATCGGCACGTACACCCGGGCGTCCACGACCTCGGCCAGCAGCAGCGCCGCGACCAGACTGGTCGGACGCCCGGCGGGGTCGTCGTCCAGGCACGAGCGGCACAACTCGGACACCTCGGGCGGGAGGCCGTCGACCTCCGGCAGCGGCTCGGGCGGCCGGGACCGGCGCGCGGCCAGCAGCTCGGCCGGGGTCTGGGCCCGGTAGGGGAGACGGCCGGTGAGGCAGTAGTAGAGCAGCACGCCGAGGGCGTACATGTCGGCGGCCGGCGTGGCGGGGGCGCCGTCGAGCTGTTCGGGCGCCAGGTACGCCGGGGTGCCGAGCAGCATGCCGGCGGGCATCGGGTCCGCCGTGCCGGTCGGGGTGGCGATGCCGAAGTCGAGGACCTTCACCCCCGCCGGAGTGAGCATGACGTTGGCCGGCTTGACGTCGCGGTGCACGATGCCGCTCGCGTGCGCGGCGGACAGCGCGGCGGCGACCTCCGCGCAGACCCGTACCGAGATGCGCCAGTCCAGCGGCCCGGCCCGCAGGTGCGCGGCGAGGGTCTCGCCCTCGGCCAACTCCATGACGATGTAGGGGATCCGGCGGCCGGGCAGCGTCGAGGAGGTGCCGAAGTCGTGCACGCTCGCGACGTTCGGATGCACCAGCCGGGCCGCCGAGCGGGCCTCCGTGCGGATCCGGTCCACCGTGTCGTGGTGGCCGTCCGGGCCGGGCGCGATCAGCTTCACGGCGACCGGCCGGTCCAGCACCCGATCGTGGGCCCGCCACACCTCGGACATCCCGCCGACGCCGATGCGCTGTTCGAGCTGGTACCGCCCGTCCAGCGTCCGCATCGTCAGCTCCTCGTCCTCGTCCCGCCCGGTGGCGGGGCCTGGGAATCGCGGTACCCGGGGGCCGAGCTGGGCAAACCGCGACGGCCGCCGATCAGCCCGTACCTCGGCCGGGGTCGCCTCCCGGTGCGGTAGCTTGCGACCCAGGGCCGCACGCACCGAGCGTGGCGGCATCGTCACGCAAAGGAGCGCCTCGATGGGCGAGGTCACCGTACGCTTCCTCGGCGGTCCCGCGGACGGGCTGGTCCGCGCGGTACCGGCCGAGCCGGACGGCGCCCCTCCGCAGCGGTGGATCATGCGGCATCCGGGCGGCACCGGCCCGACGCAGCCCGGCCCCGACCACCTCTACGAGCGCGACCAGCCCGACGGCCACGGCGGGTGGAGCATGCGCTTCGTCCGGACCGACGCGTACGGGGTGTCCGAGTGACCACGGTCGGAGGCTGAGCGGTGGCCCGGCGGCCCGGCCGCACAGCTGGCACACAGGCGGCGCAGAGGCGCGACACAGCGGAGGTGTCCACGATGGGGGGCATGGTCATCCAGGGGCAGACCGTGCCGGGCCGGATCGAGTTGCGCCGCCCGGACGGCGAACCGGTCCGCGTGCTGGTGGTGGACGACGAGGCGACGCTTACCGATCTGCTCTCGATGGCGCTGCGCTACGAGGGTTGGCAGGTGCGCAGCGCCGCCAACGGCATGGCGGCGTTGAGCGCCGCTCGGCAGTTCCAGCCGGACGCCGTCGTCCTCGACGTCATGCTGCCCGACCTCGACGGCTTCCAGGTGCTGCGTCGGCTGCGCGAGCACGCCCCGACCGTGCCGGTGCTCTTCCTGACCGCCCGGGACGCCGTCGAGGAGCGCATCGCCGGGCTGACCGTGGGCGGCGACGACTACGTGACCAAGCCGTTCAGCCTGGAGGAGGTGATCGCCCGGCTCCGCGCGCTGCTGCGCCGCTCGGGCTTCGCGGTCGCCGCCCACGAGGAGGCGCTGCTGACCGTCGGCGATCTCAGCCTCGACGAGGACAGTCACGAGGTCCGCCGTGCCGGCCAGCTCGTCACGCTTACCGCGACCGAGTTCGAGCTGCTGCGCTACCTGATGCGCAACCCGCGCCGGGTGCTCAGCAAGGCACAGATCCTCGACCGGGTGTGGAACTACGACTTCGGCGGCCAGGCCAACGTGGTGGAGCTGTACATCTCGTACCTGCGCAAGAAGATCGACGCGGGGCGACCGCCGATGATCCACACGCTGCGCGGCGCGGGCTATGTCCTCAAACCCGCCGACTAGGGCACTCGCCCGGCTGCGGCGCTGGTGGGCCGGCCGACCGCTGCGGACCCGGCTGGTGCTCGCCCTGGTCGCGCTCCTCGCCCTGGTCAGCGTCGCCATCGGCGGGCTCACCACGCTGGCCCTGCGGCACGTGCTGGTCGCCCAGGTCGACACCCAGTTGACGATGGGGGACCGGCCGCGCGACGTGCCACCGTGGTTCCGCCCGGGTGGCGACCCCGGGCGGCCCGCCCCGCGGCCGGGCGCGGCCGCACCGACCCCGCCGGAGCCTCCGCGCGGCTTCCCGCCGGGCTCGCTCGCCGTACGCCGGGCCGACGGCGTCACCACGGCGACGCGGAGCACCACGAGCGGCAGCCTCGCCGACGTTCCCGCCGCCGACGCCGAACGGCTGGTCGCGCTGCCCACCGACGGCCGGCCCCGCACCGTCACCCTCGACCAGGGGGACGTGCGGGCGGTGGCCCGGCAACTGCCCAACGGGGTCGTGGTCGCCGTGGGCATTCCGCTCAGCGGCGTGCGGGACACCGTCTGGGCGCTGGTCGCCGCGCAGGCCGGGGTCGTCGGCCTCGGCCTGTTCCTGGCCGGTGGCGCGGCCGCGCTGATCGTGCGCGCCACGCTGCGACCGCTGAACCGGGTGGCCGCGACCGCCGCCCGGGTCACCGAGCTGCCGCTGGACCGGGGCGAGGTGGCGCTCGCCGTCCGGGTGCCGGCCGCCGACACCGACCCGCGTACCGAGGTCGGCCAGGTCGGCGCGGCGTTGAACCGGATGCTGGGCCACGTCGCCGACGCGCTGGCCGCGCGGCAGGCCAGCGAGACCCGGGTACGCCAGTTCGTCGCCGACGCCAGCCACGAGCTGCGCACCCCGCTCGCGGCGATCCGTGGGTACGCCGAGGTGGCCCGGCGGGGCCGCGACGAGGTGCCCGCCGACGTGGCGCACGCCCTGCGCCGCGTCGAGTCCGAGAGCGCCCGGATGACCAGCCTCGTCGACGACCTGCTGCTGCTGGCCCGGCTCGACGCCGGCCGCCCGCTCGCGGCGGACCCGGTCGACCTGTCCGCCCTCGTGGTCGACGCGGTCAGCGACGCGCACGTCGCCGGCCCCGAGCACCACTGGCGGCTCGACCTGCCCGAGGTCGTCATCCGCGTGCCCGGCGACGCCGCCCGCCTGCACCAGGTGGTGGCGAACCTGCTGGCCAACGCCCGCGTGCACACCCCGCCCGGCACGACGGTCACCACCACCCTCGCCGTGGAGGCGGACGTCGCCGTCCTGACCGTCGCCGACGACGGGCCGGGCGTACCGGCTCAGGTACGACCGGAGATGTTCGAGCGGTTCGCCCGGGGTGACAGCTCCCGTTCCCGGGCGCACGGCAGCACCGGACTCGGCCTGGCGATCGTGGCGGCCGTCGTCGAGGCGCACGGCGGCACGGTCGGCGTCGACAGCCGTCCGGGCCGGACGGTGTTCGCCGTCCGCCTGCCGGATCCCACAGCTGACGCATAGGCGACGCACGGGGTCCCGCCAGTTCGGCCGCCGAGGCTGGCGGCATGGACCGAACAGACACGCTGTCGACGACGCCCGGCAACCCGGTCGGGCCGCCCCACCCGCGCACGCGCCCCGAGGAACACCCGCCTCCGGCGGGCTGTGCGGCGACCTGGACCCGCCCCGCTCTGCTGGCCCTGCTCCTGGGCACCGGCCTGCTCTACCTCTGGGGCCTGGGCGCCTCCGGCTGGGCCAACTCGTTCTACGCGGCCGCCGCGCAGGCCGGCTCGGTGAGCGGTAAGGCGTTCTTCTACGGCTCGTCCGACGCGGCCAACTCGATCACCGTGGACAAGACCCCCGCCTCGCTCTGGCTGATGGCCCTGTCGGTGCGGATCTTCGGGTTGAACAGCTGGGCGATGCTCGTCCCGCAGGCGCTGTGCGGGGTCGCCTCCGTCGGCGTGCTGTACGCGAGCGTGAAGCGCTGGTACGGGCCGGTCGCCGGCCTGATCGCCGGAGCGGTCCTCGCCCTCACCCCGGTGGCGACGCTCATGTTCCGCTTCAACAACCCCGACGCCCTGCTCGTGCTCCTGCTGATCGGCGGCGCGTACGCCACCGTTCGCGCGTTGGAGACGGCCAGTACCCGGTGGATCGTGCTGGTCGGCGCGCTGGTCGGCTTCGGCTTCCTGACCAAGATGCTCCAGGCCTTCCTGCTGGTGCCGGTGTTCGCCGGCGTCTACCTGCTGGCCGCCCCGACCGGGCTGTGGCGGCGGGTGCGGCAACTCCTGCTCGCCGGCCTCGCGGTGGTGGTGTCCGCCGGCTGGTGGGTGGCCGTCGTCGAACTCGTCCCGGCCAGCGCGCGTCCGTACGTCGGCGGCTCGCAGGGCAACAGCATCCTGGAGTTGACCCTCGGCTACAACGGTCTCGGCCGGATCACCGGCGACGAGGTGGGCAGCGTCGGCGGCGGCGCCGGACGGATGGGCGGTGGCGGTGGGCCGTTCTCGGGGCGGACGGGCCTGCTGCGGATGTTCGACGGCGAGGTCGGCGGTCAGATCTCCTGGCTGCTGCCGGCCGCGTTGATCCTGCTGGTCGCGGGCCTGCTGGTGGCCGGTCGGGCCGCGCGTACCGACCGCACCCGGGCCGGTCTGCTGCTGTGGGGCGGCTGGCTGCTGGTCACCGGACTGATCTTCAGCTTCATGTCCGGGATCTTCCACGCGTACTACACCGTGGCGCTCGCGCCGGCCGTCGGCGCGCTGGTCGGCATCGGCGTCACCCTGCTCTGGCGGCAGCGCCGACCGCGGCCCGCCCCGGCCGCCGACGCGCACGAGGAACCGGTGGTGGTGTCCCGGTGGCAGCGGTGGCGTCCACTGGCCGCCACGGCGACCCTCGCCGCCACCCTCGCGGTCACCGTCTGGTGGGCGTGGGTGCTGCTCGGGCGCAGCCCCGACTGGTACCCGTGGCTGCGTACCGTCGTGCTGGTCGCCGGCCTGCTCGGCGCGGCCCTCCTCCTGCTGACCGTCCGACTTCCCCGGTGGCTGGGGGCCGTGGCACTGGGCGTCGGCGCTGCGGCGGCCCTCGCGGGGCCGGCGGCGTACGCGGCGCAGACCGCCGCGACCCCGCACACCGGTTCGATCCCGAGCGCCGGCCCCGCGGTGGCGGGCGGATTCGGCCGCGGTGGCTTCCCCGGCGGACGACCGCCGGGCGGCATGGCGTTCCCCGGCCGTGGCCAGTTCCCCGGCGACGGCCGCAACGGCGCGTCGGTGCCGGGCGGCGAGAACCGCAACGGCAACCAGGACGGTGGGCGGTTCCCGGGCGCTCCGGGCGGAGGGCAGGTGCCCGGTGCTCGCGGCGGCATGGGAGGTCTGCTCGACGCCCGCGAGCCCAGCGCCGCGATGCGCGAGTTGCTCGAGCGCGACAGCGATGACTACACCTGGGTGGCGGCCACCATCGGTTCCAACAACGCCTCCGGCTATCAGTTGGCCACCGGCGACCCGGTGATGCCGATCGGCGGGTTCAACGGCAGCGACCCGTCACCGACCCTCGCCCAGTTCCAGCGCTACGTCGCCGATCACAGGATCCACTACTTCCTGGGCGGTGGCGGCTTCCGTGCCAACGGTGGCAGCTCGGCCTCGCAGGAGATCTCCACCTGGGTCGAGGAGACCTTCACGGCACAGACCGTGGACGGGGTCACCGTCTACGACCTGAGCACCGGCGCGGACGCGTCGTGACCGCGCTCAGCGGCCCGCGTCCCGCCGTCCGGACCCGGTCCACCACCACCGGGGCGGTGCTGGACGTGGTGATCCCCGTCTACAACGAGGAGATCGACCTCGGGCCGTGCGTACGCCGGCTGCACGCCCACCTCACCGAGCACTTCCCGTACCCGTTCCAGATCACCGTCGCCGACAACGCCAGCGTGGACGGCACCCTGACGGTCGCCGAGGGCCTCCGCGCCGAACTGGCCGGCGTCGAGGTGCTGCACCTGGACGCCAAGGGTCGGGGGCGAGCGCTGTCCGCCGCGTGGTCGGCCTCGTCCGCGCCGGTGCTGGCGTACATGGACGTGGACCTGTCCACCGATCTCGCGGCGCTGCTACCGCTGGTCGCGCCGCTCATCTCCGGCCACTCCGACCTGGCGATCGGCACCCGGCTGGCGCGTACGTCCCGGGTGGTGCGTGGCGCCAAGCGGGAGGTCATCTCCCGGGCCTACAACCTGCTGCTGCGCGGCGCGCTGTTCGCGCGGTTCTCCGACGCGCAGTGCGGGTTCAAGGCGATCCGCGCGGACGTGGCCGGTGAGCTGCTGCCCCTCGTGCAGGACACCGGGTGGTTCTTCGACACCGAGCTGCTGGTGCTGGCGCAGCGGGCCGGGCTGCGCATCCACGAGGTGCCGGTGGACTGGGTCGACGACCCGGACAGTCGCGTCGACATCGTCGCCACCGCCCTGGCCGACCTGCGGGGGATGGGTCGGCTCGGGCGGTCCCTGGTGACCGGCGCGCTGCCCCTGGCCGAGCTACGTGCGCAGCTCGGTCGGGCGCCGCTGGCCGCGCCACCGGCGCAGGTGCCGGTCGGGCTGCCCGGGCAGCTGGTCCGGTTCGCCGCCGTCGGGGTGGCCAGCACGCTGGCGTACCTGCTGCTGTTCGTGGCCACCCGGGGCGCGCTCGGCGCGCAGCCGGCGAACCTGCTGGCGCTGTTCCTGACGGCGGTGGCGAACACGGCCGCGAACCGGCGGCTGACGTTCGGGATCACCGGTAGCCGCAATGCCGGTCGGCACCACGCGCAGGGGCTGCTGGCGTTCGGCCTCGGCCTGGCGTTGACCAGTGGGGCGCTGGCGGCGCTGCACGCGGTCGCCGCCGTACCCGCCCGATCGGTGGAACTGGCCGTGCTGGTCGTCGCGAACCTGGCGGCCACCGTGCTGCGCTTCGTGCTGCTGCGCCTGGGCATGCACCACCGGCGCGGCTAGGCCGGTCAGCCGGTCAGCATCTGTGCGAGGACCTCGACGACGCGCCGCGTGTGCCGCCCGTCGGGGTCCTCGTCGGGGTTCAGGTCGGTCACGCTCATCCCGAGCAGCCGGTCGGCGCGCGCCAACGGCGTGACCAGTGCGACGAGGTCCGCCCACCGTGGCCCGTCCGGCTCCGGGTAGGTCACCGCCGGCAGGTCGCGCGGGTCCACCACGTCCAGGTCGAGGTGCAGCCAGGCCGGCCCGTCGTCGCCGCCGGCCAGGCCCGCTCCGACCGCGCCGGCGCCCAGGCGCAGCAGGTCGGCGGCGGGCACCTGGTGGATCGCCGGGTCGATCCGGGCCGCCTCGACGCGGCTGTCCTCGTCGGTGGGCGGTCGGTGGCCGAGCAGGTGCACCCGGGCGGGGTCGAGCAGCGCGTCGTCGACGCCGATCGCGGCGGCCGGGCCGTGCCCGGTGACCACCGACAGGTCCATGTCGGCGGCCTCGCCGGTCGGCGACGTCGCGCCGTCCAGGAAGTCGGGATGCGCGTCGACGAACCACAGCTCGGTCGTGCGGGGCAGCGCGCGGCAGATGCCGGGCAGGATCGCGCAGTCGCCGCCGAGCACCAGCGGTCGGTGGCCGTCCGCTATCAGCCCACCGATCCGCGCGCTGATCGCGGCGCCGGCCCGGACCAGGCCGGCGGAGTCGATCACCCCGCTCGCCGGCTCCCGGTGCGGGTCCCGCAACCGGGCCTCGTCGATCTGCCCGTCGTCGTCGGCGGCCAGGGCATCCAGCAGGCCGGCCCGACGCAGGGCGGCCGGCGCCCGTTCCTCGCCGCGCCGAGCGCCGGAGGAGTCCAGTGGCGCGTCCACGACCATCCAGCGCACGCTTCGCAGCCTACCGAGGCGAGCCGCTTCCTGTGGCCGGGCTGGGAGTCCTCGGATGTGGGCGCGGCGGCGCGGACGAGCAGCGTACGGTGAGGGACAAGTCCGGCTTACTGGGTCAAAAGCCTCATTGCTGTCGCCCCGGGACGCCGGTGTCGAGACGGGCGAGGGGAAGGAGCGGTCGGTGATCCATCTGGCCTACCTGGACGCGGGATCGGGCAGCCTGATCGTGCAGGCCGTGGTCGGCGGGGTGGCCGGCGTCGCGGTCGCCGCCAAGCTATACTGGCGGCGGCTGGTCGACCGGTTCCGCCGGCAGCCCACCGACCAGCGGTAACGGCCGCGGCGACCATGACGAGCACACCCACCGGGGTACGCCCCGAGCCCGCCTCCTTCCGCGACCCCGCCAACCGGGTCTTCCACGTCGGCGACGAGGTGCTGCGCGGGCTCGACGCCCAGGCCGCCGCGCACTGGCGCACCCTCGCGGCCAGCCCGTTCTTTCCCACCCTCGTCTCGGCGGGCAAGGTCTGCGCCACCGAGGACGCCCCCGCGACGCTGGCGCCCGCCGCCGGCCCCGAATGGGCGGCGGTGCTGCGCCACGAACGCATCCCGTTCGTCTCGCACCCGTACGAGTGGTCCTTCGCCATGCTGCGCGACGCCGCGCTGCTGCACCTCGAGATCCTGCGTACCGCCCTCGCCGAGGAATTCACCACCAAGGACGGCTCCGCCTACAACCTCCAGTGGCGCGGCGCGAAACCCGTCTTCATCGACATCGGCTCCTTCACGCCGGTCCGCGACGGCGAACCGTGGGCCGGCTACCGCCAGTTCTGTCAGACCCTGCTCTATCCGCTGCTGCTCACCGCGCACCTGGGCGTGGACTTCCAACCCTGGCTACGCGCCCAGGTGGACGGCATCGAGGCCGAGCAGTTGCGCCCCCTCTTCGGCGGGACCCGTCGGCTGCGCCCCGGCGTCCTGACCCACCTGCACCTGCACGGCGCCATGCAGCAGCGCAACGCCGCCGCCAGCACCACCGACGTCAAGGCCCAGCTCCGGGCCGCCGGCTACTCGCGCCAGTTGCAGGCGGCCACCGTACGTGGCATCGAGAAGCTGGTCCGCCGCCTGGAACACCGCCCCTCCGGCAGCCACTGGTCGGACTACCAGCGCACCTGCGGCTACTCGGCCCGCGACCGGGTCGCCAAGGAGCAGTTCGTGGTCGCCGCCGTGGCCGCCGCCGGCCGTCCCCGCCTGGTGCTCGACCTCGGGGCCAACGACGGCCGGTACTCCCGACTCGCGGCCGGGCACGCCGACTACGTGGTCGCCGTCGAGCAGGACCCGGCGGTGGTCGACGAGCTGTACCGGGCACTGCGCTCCGAGGGGCAGCAACGGATCCTGCCGCTGGTGGTCGACCTGGCCGACCCGTCCCCGGGCGGCGGCTGGCGCGGCGTCGAGCGGGCCGGCTTCGCCCAGCGGGCGTCGGCGGACGTCGTGCTCGCCCTGGCCCTCGCGCACCACCTGGCGATCGGCCGCAACGTGCCGCTGCCGGAGGTCGTCGACTGGCTGGCCGGGCTGACCGCGCCCGGCGGGGCCGTGGTGGTGGAGTTCGTCCACCCGGACGACCCGATGGCCGCCCGGCTGCTGGCCAACAAGCCCGACGGACTCTTCCCCGACTACCGGCGGGACACCTTCGAACGGCTCCTCGCCGCCCGGGGCCGGATCACCGACCGGCTGGAACTGCCCTCGGGCACCCGCACGCTCTATCGGACGGTGATGGGTGGCTGACCCGCCCGTCGAGTCCCCACCCGAACGCGGGCGGTGGGAGCGGGGGTGGCGCGGGGAGCTGGGCCGGGCGCTGGAGATCGTCGCGCTGGTCGGGCTGGTCGTCACCCAGCCGCTGCTGGACGTGCTCGGCCGCAGCCCCGACTTCTTCCTGTTCCACCGCGCCGACACCGGCCAGATCCTGCTGCTCGTCGCGCTGGTGGCGCTCGTACCCACCCTGCCCGTGGCGGCGCTGGGCGCGCTCAGTCGACTGGCCGGGCGGACCCCCCGCGCGCTCACCCACACCGTGCTGGTGGGCCTGCTGGTCGCCGCCCTCGCCGTGCAGGTGGGTCGGCACGTGACGACGCTTCGGGGCGTACCCCTGCTGGGGCTTGCCGGTCTGGCCGGTGTGGCCGGCGCGGCGGCGCACCGGCGGTGGCGGGCCCCGGGCCGCGCGCTGCGACTGGCCGCCGCCGGGCCGGTGGCGTTCGTGGCGCTGTTCCTGTTCGTGTCGCCCACCTCGGCGGTCGTGCTGCCGCGCGGCGACGGCGGCGCGG
Source organism: Micromonospora sp. NPDC051543 (assembly GCF_044454415.1). Classification (NCBI taxonomy): domain Bacteria; kingdom Bacillati; phylum Actinomycetota; class Actinomycetes; order Micromonosporales; family Micromonosporaceae; genus Micromonospora; species Micromonospora sp. NPDC051543. The sequence continues at coordinate 103,277 of NZ_JBITDT010000003.1, read as the reverse complement.
TCGGCACCGCGCAGGGCACCGCCGTGCACCCGCCGGTGGTCATGCTGATCCTCGACGAGCTGCCGCTGGTCAGCCTGCTCGGCGGCGACGGCCGGATCGACGCGGCCCGGTTCCCGCACTTCGCCGAGTTGGCCGGAGCGTCGACCTGGTACCGCAACGCCACCGGGGTCAGCGGCTGGACGCCCAACGCGCTGCCGGCGATGCTCACCGGCCGCTACCCGGCGCGGTCGGTGGCACCGCACTACTCGCAGTACCCGGACAACCTCTTCACCGCCTTCGGCGGCCTGTACGACATCCAGGCCGAGGAGAGCATCACCCGGCTCTGCCCACCCAGCCGCTGCGAACAGCCGGTCGCCCCCGACCAGGGCCTCGGCGTGCTGGTGAAGGAGACCGGCAAGCTCCTCGGCCGGATCGCCGGGCCGACGGAGAGCGCGGTCGATCCGGAGGACTCGTACCGGGAGCGGACGCGCGCCGAGGCCGGCCTGGACGCCGCCGAGCCGGTGCCGGCCGACCCCAAGTTCCGCTGGGACAGCCTCGACGACAACCAACCCGCCCGGTTCAGCAGCTTCCTCGCCGGGCTGAAGCCGCAGCCCCGGCCCACCCTGCACTTCCTGCACCTGCTGATGCCGCACTCCCCGTGGGCGTACCTGCCGTCCGGCGCGCGCTACGACGCACCCGAGGACCTGCCCAACGACGGCGCCGGCTGGATCGACCTGGCCCGGCAGCGGCACCTCGCCCAACTCGGCTACACCGACCGGCTGATCGGCGAGACGCTGCGCACACTGCGCGCCAGCGGCCTCTACGACCAGGCCCTCGTCGTCGTCACCGCCGACCACGGGGTGAGCTTCCGACCCGGCGCGCAGGGCCGGGGGATGGACGCCATCAAGGCCGCCGCCGGCGAGGTCGCCTGGGTGCCGATGTTCGTCAAGGAGCCACGGCAGCAGACCGGCCGGGTGGACGACCGCAACTGGGAACACGTCGACCTGCTGCCGACCGTCGCCGACGAGGCCGGCATCCGCCTGCCCTGGCGGGTCGACGGCCGCTCCGCCCGCCAGAGCCCGCGCGCCGACGCCACGAAACACTTCTACGACACCCCCGGCGAGGCGGTCACCTTCCCCGGCGGGGTACCCACCCCACCGCCGCTGCCGACACCGCACCGGCTGGTCGGCACCGAGGTGCGCCCCGGCCCCAGCGGCGGCAGCGCCCGCGTCGCCGACCTGGCCGCGTTCCGGGCCACCGACCCGGACACCGGAACCCTCCCGGCGCTCGTCTGGGGTGACGTGCCCGACGCCATTCCGGACGGCACGCTGCTGGCCGTCGCCGTCAACGGCAGGATCGGCGCGGTCGTCCCGGTGGTGCCGGCCGACCCGGGCGGGCGTCGCTTCGCCGCGCTGCTCACCGACGACCGGCTGTTTCGCGCCGGCACCAACCAGCTCGACGTCTACCAGGTCACGGCCACGGGTACGCTGCGCCGCCTGGCGCTGTCCTGAAACCGGCTGTCCGTCGGACTGCCGGGACAGGTCGTATGCGGCTTTCGTGGGCTTCCCGCCTGCCGGGATTGCGGGTTTCCCGGCCTGCTGGTCGGGAATCGGGTGACGCATACCTCACCGCCGAACCACGGCGGGCAGTGTCCCCCGAGCCGCAATTACGGTAGAAGCGAAGGCAATTCAACGTAGATCTGCCGGCGAAGCGAGGAACCACATGACGGAAGTCAAGCTCGACCACCCCGGCGGGCAGCTGTCGATGCCGGTGCATTCCGCGGTCGAGGGCCCCGCTGGCATCGGGGTGAGCAAGTTGTTGAAGGAAACCGGGATGACGACGTACGACCCCGGTTTCGTCAACACCGCGGCTGCCTCATCCGCGATCACCTACATCGACGGCGACGCGGGGATCCTGCGTTACCGGGGGTACCCGATCGAGCAGCTGGCCGAGAAGTCCTCCTTCCTGGAGGTCTCGTACCTGCTCATCTACGGTGAGCTGCCCACCGAGCAGCAGCTGACCGAGTTCACCGAGTGGATCCGGCGGCACTCGCTGCTGCACGAGGAGATGCGTCGGTTCTTCGACGGCTTCCCCCGCGACGCCCACCCGATGGCGGTGCTGTCGTCCGCCGTGAGCGCGCTGTCGACCTTCTACCAGGACAGCCTGGACCCGTTCGACTCCGAGCACGTGGAGATCTCCACGGTCCGGCTCATGGCGAAGGTCCCCACCATCGCCTCGTACGCGTACAAGAAGTCCATCGGGCAGCCGCTGCTGTACCCGGACAACTCCCTCGGGTACGTGGACAACCTGCTGCGCATGACGTTCGGCGTGCCGGCGGAGCCGTACGAGGTCGACCCGGTCATGTCGAAGGTGCTGGACATGCTCTTCGTCCTGCACGCCGACCACGAGCAGAACTGCTCCACGTCGACCGTCCGGCTGGTCGGCTCCAGCAACGCCAACCTGTTCGCCTCCGTCTCGGCGGGCGTGAACGCGCTGTTCGGCCCGCTGCACGGCGGCGCGAACCAGGCGGTGCTGGAGATGCTCCAGCAGATCCACGCCGGTGACGACGACGTCCGGTCCTTCGTCCGCAAGGTCAAGGACAAGCAGGACGGCGTCAAGCTGATGGGCTTCGGCCACCGGGTCTACAAGAACTACGACCCGCGGGCGGCGATCGTCAAGAAGGCCGCGCAGGACGTGCTGGGCCGCATGGCAAAGCCGGACCCGCTGCTGGACATCGCCATGGAGCTGGAGGAGATCGCCCTCGCCGACGACTTCTTCGTGTCCCGGCGGCTCTACCCGAACGTGGACTTCTACACCGGCCTGATCTACAAGGCCATGGGCTTCCCCACGAAGATGTTCACCGTGCTCTTCGCGCTCGGCCGGCTCCCCGGCTGGATCGCCCAGTGGCGCGAGATGATCAGCGACCCGGAGACGAAGATCGGCCGTCCGCGGCAGGTCTACGTCGGCGCCGCCGAGCGGGACTACGTCCCGTTCAAGGAGCGCTGACCTCCGCTCCTCGCACGACCGCACGACCGCAGGCCGTCGACCCCACTCGGGGTCGGCGGCCTGCGTCGCTTCGGTCCGCGTGCCGCCGGGTGGTCGGCGGCTCTCCGGGTGGTCGGCGGCTTCTCTCCGAGTAGACGGCGGCCCTTCTCCGGGTAGTCGGCGGCCTTCCTCGGGCCGTCTGCGGCCTCTCTCCGGCCTTCCGGATTGACAGGCTGGCAGCTTTGCCCCCCGGCAGCTTTGCCCCCCCGGGCAGCTTTGCCCCCGGGCAGCTCTGCCCCCGGCAGCTTCGCCCCGGCGGGTCTGCTCCGGCCGGTACCCCAAGTGCCTGGTCCCACCCCTGTCGAGCTGCCCCAGATATGGGGCGAGGCGTTGATGGGGCGGTGGGTGTGGAGGGCGGGAGAGGTGTGGTGGGGGTGCGAGGCGTTGGTGGGGCTGCGAGGCGTTGGTGGGGGTGCGAGGCGCTGGTGGGGCTGCGAGGCGTTGGTGGGGCTGCGAGGCGTTAGTGGGTTCAAGCGGCCCTGGTTTCTTTTTCTAGCGTTCTGCCCGCCCTCCCCCTCTGGCCGTCGCGTAACCGTTAAGTCGGCCGGGCCGCACCCGCCGATGATCGACTCCAGTTCCCCGACATCGCGGCATCCGCCGCTCTTGGACACCCCGATATCTGGGAACTGGAGTCGATCAAGGGGCTTCTGGACCCGGGCCTTCAGGTCCGAGGGCTACTGGTCTCGGAGCTTCTGGTGATCGGCTGGGGGCCTGGCCGGTGGTTCCAAGGGCCGGTCCATATCTGGGGCACCTCGACAGGGCCCGAACCAGACACTCGGGGTTGGGATCCGGGCACCGCGCCGCTGCGACTCCGGGGGTCGGCGGGGCACCGGGGGTCGGCGGGGCACCGGGGGTCGGCGGGGCACCGGGGGTCGGCGGGACACCGGGGGTCGGCGGAACACAGCGGTCAGCGGAACGGTCGGCAACCCGGGGGTCAGAAGGCGGCGATGTCGCGGGCTCGTTCGCTGCGGCTGAGCGCGCCGATCAGCGCGGACTGACCGTGTCGGCGGACGGCCAGCCGGACCAGCAGGTCGCGTACGGGGTCGAAGACCTCCGGCGGGAAGACCGGGGTGGGCACGCCGACGCTCACCGCCAAGTCGTCTGAGTGCACGACGATCTCCAACTGCCGGGTGAGCAGGAAGTCGGCGCGGCGCAGTGACCAGCCCTGCCACGGGATCGGCACCACGTCGAGGGCCGTTCCCCGGGCGAGCAGGTCGTGCACCTGCGCGAGGGCCTCGCCGCAGCGGGCGTGCAGGTCGTCCGGTCCGCGGCGCGCGTCAGCCTCGTCCGGGCCCTCGGCGACCGCGTCCTCGTCGGGTGTGCCTTCGGTGACCCAGGCGGCCCGCTCGTAGTGACTGTCAGCGGAGTCGAGCACGGGTAGGTCGGCGGATGTCGACAGCAACTCCGCCGCACGGATCGCCTGCCGTCCGAGGTGACATGCCAGACCACCCACGGACAGGTGCGGCAGGGCGCTCGGGCGCGACCACCGCGCGGCGACCTCGGGGTGCCGGATCAGGTCCAGCGCGATCGAAGCGGCGACCGGGAAGGCCGAATCCAGGGAGTCGACAGGACGAGACATCCGCACAGTCTGGCAGCCCCGTCCGCCCGCCGCCGGGCGGCGATGCCGGACCGCCGCCGGTGATGGACCCGCCTTACCTGAAGTCGGGGTGTCCAAGGACGTCAGACACCCCGACTTCACGAAACCCGGGTTGATCAGCCGAGGCGTCTCAGCGGAGGCCGGCGGCGGCGAGGAGGTTACCCTCGGGCAGCGCCGGAAGCGCCCGGCCCTGCGACATGCGCTGTTCGGCGCGCTCGGTCGTGAACGCGGCGTCGTTGTCGATGGCGGCGCCGTAGCTGGCGGCGGTGCGCTGGGCGATCGCCGTCCAGCCGTACTGCTCGGTGACCATCCGACGGGCTCGGCGGGCCATGGCGCGGGCGCGCTCACGGTCGGACAGCAGCGCGTCGACGGCGTCGGCGAGGCTGTCCGGGTCGTGCGGGCGGAACGTCATGCCGGTCGTTCCCGACTCGACGATCTCGGCGAGGCCACCGGTGGCGGCGACGGCCAGGGGCGCACCGGCGGCGGCCCCTTCGAGGGCGACCATGCCGAACGGCTCGTAGATGCTCGGCACGGCGAAGCAGTCGGACGCGGCCATCAGTGCCGGCAGGTCGGTGCCGCCGAGGAAGCCGGGCATGGTGACCATGCCGCCGAGGCCACGGCGGTGCACCTCGGCCTCCAGTTCGGCGCGGTACGGGCCGTCGCCGGCGATCACGGCGCGCAGCCCGGGGTGCCGCTCGCGCAGCCGGGGGAGAGCGGCGACGAGGTGCTGGACGCCCTTCTCGTACACGAGGCGGCCGGCGAAGGTGACCAGCGGGCCGTCGCCGGCGAACCGGGCGCGGGCCGCCGCCACGTCGCGTGCCGGCACCTTCCAGCGGTACGACTCGACGCCGTTGGCGACCACGTCGACCCGGCCGGCCGGTACGCCGAACAGGGCGTTGACCTCGTCGCGCATGTAGCCGGAGCAGACGATGACCCGGTTGGACTCGCTGCTGAGCCACTGCTCCACGCCGTGGATGGTGCGGTTCATCTCCTCCGGCAGCCAGCCCTGGTGCCGGCCGGCCTCGGTGGCGTGGATCGTGCTGACGAGCGGGATGTCCAGGTGGTCGCGCAACGTCATCGCGGTGTGCGCGACGAGCCAGTCGTGGGCGTGGATGACGTCGTAGGCGCCGGCCTGGGTGGCGCGCAGGGCGGTGCGGGTGAGGGTGTGGTTGAAGGCCATGGTCCACGCCAGCAGCGAGCCGGTGGCGAGGGGGAACGTCACCGGGTCTTCGGGGGCGCGCAGGATGCGCACGCCGTCGGCGTACTCCTCAAGGGGTGCGCCCTCGGTGTGGCGGGTGACGACGGTGACCTCGTGTCCGGCGGCGGCCAGGGCGACGGAGAGGGCGTGGACGTGGCGGCCGAGGCCGCCGACGAGTACCGGCGGGTACTCCCACGACAGCATGAGGATGCGACGGGTCTGCGGCGGCACACCGGGACCGCGCTGCGCCGGCACGGCGGAGCCGGGCTGCGCGGACGGACCGGGCGAGGTCGAAGGCTGGGGCCGGGAGGTCACGGTGGGTCGGTGGGTCCGGTCCTTGGTGGCAGCGAGCTGCTCATCGACCCGCAGGGTCGTCACATCTGTCTCCGTCCAGGCATGGTGGGGCGCGCCGGCGTCAGTGGCGGCGGAGAGGGTGGAAAGAGGGCGGCCGAGGGCCGAAGGGCACACACAGGCGCGTGTCCCCCGACAAGCAAAGGCCATCGGACGCCGGTTCGCACCTTCAAATCGGCCATGGTGACGGAAGACACCTGAGGGTGTAGCGAGCATCAGACAGGTGGATTCCGGTCACCGCCTGAAAGGATGGATTGGCGCGCCCGGGGCGGGGGCACTACCCGCTTGCGCGCGGGCGGCTGAGCCGGCGCGCACATCACCATGGCTTGAGGGAGCGACATGCAGGTCTGGCCGGGCGAGCGGTATCCCCTGGGCGCCACCTACGACGGGATGGGCACCAACTTCGCCATCTTCTCCGAGGTGGCCGAGCGGATCGAGCTGTGCCTGTTCGACGAGTGGGACACCGGCGCCGAGCGCCGCGTGGAGCTGCGGGAGGTCGACGCGTACGTCTGGCACGCGTACCTGCCGGGCATCGAGCCGGGGCAGCGCTACGGCTACCGGGTGTACGGGCCGTACGAGCCGGCGAACGGGCTGCGCTGCAACCCGCACAAGCTGCTGCTCGACCCGTACGCCAAGGCCATCGACGGTGACGTCACGTGGGACCCGGCGGTGTACGACTACGAGCTGGGCGACCCGGAGCGGATGAACGAGACCGACTCGGCGCCGTTCATGCCGAAGTCGGTGGTGGTGAACCCGTACTTCGACTGGGGCAACGACAAGCCGCCGCGCACCCCGTACCACCACTCGGTGATCTACGAGGCCCACGTGCGCGGGCTGACCATGCGGCACCCGGACATCCCCGAGGAGCTGCGCGGCACGTACGCGGGGATCGCCTCCCCGCCGATGATCGAGTATCTGACCCGGCTCGGGGTGACGGCGATCGAGCTGATGCCGGTGCACGAGTTCGTGCACGACCACCGCCTCGTCGACCTGGGCCTGCGCAACTACTGGGGTTACAACACGATCGGCTTCTTCGCCCCGCACCACGGCTACTCGGCGCTGGGCCGCCTGGGGCAGCAGGTGCAGGAGTTCCGGGGCATGGTCAAGGCGCTGCACGCGGCGGGCATCGAGGTCATCCTGGACGTGGTCTACAACCACACCGCAGAGGGCAACCACCTCGGGCCGACGCTGAGCTTCAAGGGCGTGGACGCGCCGAGCTACTACCGGCTCAGCGAGGAGGACCGCCGCTACTTCGTCGACTACACGGGCACCGGCAACAGCCTGAACGTGCGCAGCCCGCACTCCCTGCAACTGATCATGGATTCGTTGCGGTACTGGGTGACCGAGATGCACGTCGACGGGTTCCGCTTCGACCTGGCGGCCACCCTGGCCCGCGAGTTCTACGAGGTGGACCGGTTGTCCACGTTCTTCGAGGTGGTGCAGCAGGACCCGGTGGTCAGCCAGGTGAAGTTGATCGCCGAGCCGTGGGACGTCGGCCCCGGCGGCTACCAGGTGGGCAACTTCCCGCCGCTGTGGACGGAGTGGAACGGCAAGTACCGGGACACCGTGCGGGACTTCTGGCGCGGCGAGCCGGCCACCCTGGCCGAGTTCGCGTCGCGGATCTCCGGCTCGGCCGACCTCTACCAGGACGACGGCCGCCGCCCCTTCCACAGCATCAACTTCGTGACGGTGCACGACGGGTTCACCCTCAACGACCTGGTGTCGTACAACGACAAGCACAACGAGGCGAACGGCGAGGACAACCGGGACGGCGAGAGCCACAACCGGTCGTGGAACTGCGGCGTGGAGGGCGACACCGACGACGAGGCGGTGCTCGCGCTGCGGGCCAAGCAGCGGCGGAACTTCCTGGCCACGATGATGCTGTCGCAGGGCGTGCCGATGATCGGCCACGGCGACGAGTTGGGGCGTACCCAGCACGGCAACAACAACGCCTACTGCCAGGACAGCGAGCTGGCCTGGATCGACTGGGACAACGCCGACGAGCAGTTGCTGGACTTCGTCCGGACGCTCACCGACTTCCGCAAGCGCCACCAGGTGTTCCGTCGCCGCCGGTTCTTCACCGGCCTGCCGGTGGGCGGGCGGGACGTCGACGCGCCGCTGCCGGACCTGGCGTGGCACACCCCGGACGGGCGGGAGATGACCGGCGACGACTGGGGCAACGACTTCGGCCGCTCGGTGGCGCTGTTCGTCAACGGCGAGGGCATCCGCGAGCGCGGCCAGTACGGCCAGAAGCACCACGACGCCTCGTTCCTGCTGTGCTTCAACGCCCACGACGCGCCGCTGGACTTCACGATGCCGGGCAGCGAGTACGGGCAGAAGTGGGAACGGGTCATCAGCACCGCCGACCCCGACCCGGCCGACGCCACGGTGATCAGCGCGGGCGGCACCATCCGGGTGCCGGACCGGTCCCTCGTCGTGTTGGAGAGGATGATCTGACATGCCGGCCACCCCTCCCAAGGCCACCTACCGCGTCCAGGTCCGCCCCGGTTTCGACCTGGACGCCACCGCCGCGATCGTCGACTACCTGGACGACCTCGGCGTCAGCCACCTCTACACCGCCCCGCTGCTGGCCGCCACGCCCGGCTCGCAGCACGGCTACGACGTCGTCGACCACCGCGCCGTCAACCCGGAGCTGGGCGGGGAGGCCGCCCGGCAGCGGCTGGTGCGCGCCCTGCGTGACAAGCAGCTCGGCCTGGTCGTCGACATCGTGCCCAACCACGCCGGAGTCGCCGTCCCGCCGGCCAACCCGGCCTGGTGGGACGTGCTGCGCCGGGGCCGCGACTCGTCGTACGCCGACTGGTTCGACATCGACTGGGACCGGGGCCGGCTGCTGCTCCCGGTCCTGGCCGACGACCCGGCCGCCCTGGACGACCTCAAGGTCGTCGACGGGGAGCTGCGCTACCACGAGCACCGCTTCCCGATCGCCGACGGCACGGGCGACGGCAGCGCCCGGGAGGTGCACGACCGGCAGCGTTACGAGCTGGTCTCCTGGCGACGCGGGGACGCCGAGCTGACGTACCGCCGGTTCTTCGCCATCGCGGGCCTCGCGGGCCTGCGGGTGGAGGACCCGGCGGTGTTCGCGGCCGTGCACGAGCTGATCCTGCGCTGGGCGGCCGACGGCGAGGTCGACGGCATCCGCGTCGACCACCCGGACGGCCTGCGCGACCCGGCCGGCTACCTCGCGCGGCTGCGCGAGGCCGCGCCGGACGCCTGGCTCGTGGTGGAGAAGATCCTGGAGTACGGCGAGGAGCTGCCGGACTGGCCGGTGGACGGCACCACCGGGTACGAGGCTCTCGCCGCCGTGAACGGCCTCTTCGTCGACACCGACGCCGAGGGCGACTTCACCGTGCTGGACACCCGGCTGACCGGGCAGCGCACCTCGTGGGAGGACCTGACCCACTCGACCAAGCTGGCCGCCGCCACCAACCTGCTCGCCGCCGAGCTGACCCGGCTCGCCGCGCTCGCGCCCGAGGTGCCGACCGAGCAGGCCCGCGCGGCGCTCGCCGAGCTGGCCGCGGTGTTCCCGGTCTACCGGGGCTACCCACCGCAGGGCGCCCGGCACCTCGCCGCCGCCCGCTCCGAGGCGGGTCGTCGCCGGCCCGACCTGACCGGTGCCCTGGACGCGATCACCCGCCGGCTGCGCGACCCCGACGACGAGCTGGCGAAGCGCTTCCCGCAGCTCACCGGCGCGGTGATGGCCAAGGGCGTGGAGGACACCGCGTTCTACCGGTGGACCCGGTTCGTGGCGCTCAACGAGGTGGGCGGCAGCCCCGCCCACTTCGGGGTGCCGCCGGCCGAGTTCCACCGCTACGCCTCCGCGCAGCAGGTCCGCTGGCCCGCCAGCATGACCACCCTCTCCACCCACGACACCAAGCGCGGCGAGGACGTGCGGGCCCGCCTCGCCGTACTCAGCGAGCTGCCGGGCCGCTGGGCGGAGCAGGTCAAGACCTGGATGGAGTACGCGCCGCTGCCCGACCCGGCGTTCGCCCACCTGCTCTGGCAGACGGCCGTCGGGGCGTGGCCGATCGAGCGGGAGCGACTGCACGCGTACGCCGAGAAGGCCGCCCGGGAGGCCGCGGCCTCGACCAGTTGGGCGGACCCCGACCCGGGCTTCGAGCAGGCCATGCACGCGGTCATCGACCGCATGTACGACGACCCGGCGCTGCACGACGAGCTGACCGAACTCGCCGCCGCGATCACCCCGGCCGGCTGGTGCAACTCCCTCGGGCAGAAGCTGATCCAGCTCACCATGCCCGGCGTGCCGGACACGTACCAGGGCACCGAGCTGTGGGACAACTCCCTGGTCGACCCGGACAATCGGCGGCCGGTCGACTTCGACGTACGCCGGGAGATGCTGGCGCGGCTCGACGGCGGCTGGCGTCCCCCGGTCGACACCGACGGAGCGGCGAAGCTGCTCGTCGTGTCGCGGACGCTGCGCCTGCGGCGGGCGCACCCGGAGCTGTTCACCGGCTACCGGCCGGTGCCGGCGCACGGCCCGGTCGGCCGGCACGTGGTGGCGTTCGACCGGGGTGGCGTGATCGCCGTGGCGACCCGGCTGCCGCTCGGCCTGGCACGGGCCGGTGGCTGGTGTGACACAGCCCTGTCGCTTGGCGTTAACGAAGTGAAGGACCTGTTCACCGGCCGGGTCTACAGTGGCGGGGAGGTCCCGTTGGACAATCTTCTCGCGGACTACCCCGTTGCTCTGCTGGCTCCTCCCACCGCTGCCGAGGAGGCCTCGTCATGACCCAATTCTCCGTCTGGGCGCCGGACGCCAGCCGGGTGCGCCTGCGCCTGGCTGGCGACACCGACCACGACATGCGCGCCGCCGCCGACGGCTGGTGGACCGTCGAGGTGCCCGACGCCGGCCTCGACTACTCCTTTCTGCTGAACGACGACGAAACCGCGCTGCCCGACCCCCGCTCGCCGTGGCAGCCTGCGGGTGTGCACGGGCCGAGCCGCCGCTACGACCATCTTGCGTTCCAGTGGACTGATTCCTCCTGGACGGGTCGGCAGCTGCCCGGCAGCGTCCTCTACGAGCTGCACATCGGCACCTTCACCCCCGAGGGCACCTTCGACGCGGCCATCGAGCGCCTCGACCACCTGGTCGACCTGGGCGTCGACATGATCGAACTGCTCCCGGTCAACGCCTTCAACGGCGAACACAACTGGGGGTACGACGGGGTCTGCTGGTACGCCCCGCACGAGCCCTACGGCGGCCCGGACGGCCTGAAACGGTTCGTCGACGCCGCCCACTCTCGCGGGTTGGGGGTGATCCTCGACGTCGTCTACAACCATTTCGGGCCCTCCGGGGCCTACGCGCCACGGTTCGGTCCCTACCTCGCCGAGCAGAGCAACAGTTGGGGCCGCTCGATCAACCTCGACGGCCCACACTCGGACGAGGTACGCCGCTACATCATCGACAGCGTGCTCATGTGGTTGCGCGACTACCACGTCGACGGCCTGCGCCTGGACGCCGTGCACGCGCTGCCGGACTCGCGGGCTGTTCCGATCTTGGAGGAGCTGGCGGTTTCCGTTGAATCCTTGTCGACTCATCTGGGCCGGCCGCTGTCATTGATCGCGGAGTCCGACCTCAACGATCCACGGCTCATCACGCCCCGGGAGGCGGGCGGGTTCGGGCTGCACGCCCAGTGGAACGACGACGCCCACCACGCGCTGCACACGCTGCTGACGGGGGAGCGGCAGGGCTACTACGGCGACTTCGGCTCGCTGGAGACGCTGTCGGACGTTCTTACCGGTGGGTTCTTCCACGCGGGCACCTGGTCGAGCTTCCGCAACCGCCATCACGGGCGGCCCCTCGACTCGCGCGTCCCCGGTCACCGGCTGGTCGCCTACTTGCAGAACCACGACCAGATCGGCAACCGGGCCACCGGGGATCGGATCTCGGCCTCGTTGTCGTCCGCGCTCGTACGGGTCGGGGCGATGCTGCTGTTGACGGCACCGTTCACTCCCATGCTGTTCATGGGGGAGGAGTGGGCGGCGTCCACGCCGTGGCAGTTCTTCACGTCGCATCCGGAGCCGGAGTTGGCTACCGCCGTGCGGACCGGGCGGCGGCGGGAGTTCGCCTCGCACGGGTGGCCCGAGGGGGACGTGCCTGATCCGCAGGACCCGGAGACGTTCGTACGGTCCCGGTTGGACTGGGCCGAGCTGGACAAGCCCGAGCACGCGTCGATGTTGTCGTTTTATCAGCGGTTGATCGCGCTTCGGCGGTCGGTGGCGGACCTGTCGGATCCTCGGATGCACGCGGTGTCTGTGCAGCACGGGGACCAGTTTTTGCTGATGCGGCGGGGGGACACGTTGGTTGTCGCCAACTTCGCGGGGCGGGGTCAGGGGGTGTCGCTGCCTGGGGTGGCTCGGCGGGTGCTGTTGGCTACCGGCGAGGGAGTCACGGTGATGCGGGACCGGATCGAGCTCCCGGCGGAGACAGCGGCGATCGTGGCGTTGTGACGTCGATGGCGAATCGCGTAAGGGGGATGTACGCGGATCGCTGCAGAGGAGTGTGCGGCCCGGGCGGAACTATCTCGGCATTGCGCGTCATCCACCACGCGTCGCATCGTCGGCACACAGCAGGTGTACGGGTGCCGAGGCTCGCCGGAGACTGCGTGGCTGAACCGATGACGCATTACCAAAGGACGACAAGAGGTGTTGGTGGGCACGACACCACCCTCGGCCGAACGGCGGGGCGGCGAGACATCATCCCCGTCAGCTAAGCTGTCCACTCCTCGCAAGGATTCCCGAACAGCTGCTACAGGGGCTCAATGGCAACCGAAGGTCGCATAGCAAAGGTGCGCAAGATTGACTCCGATTCGTCGCGCATCTGGGTTGACTTCCTAGGTGGACTATCTGGGTACATTTCATCTACTAACGACGAAGGCTGGACAATTGGCGATGTCCTCTTCTGTGAAGACGGAAAACCCCCCGAAAAAGTTACCGGCGAACTGTGGGATGCAGGAACTGAAGTAGGCACCATCAAGCACACTACTCCCACTCGAGTCGTCATTGAAGTTGATGGGAAACTTCGTTCATTTGCACAGCGGGACAGTTCGCCTTTGGTCGAGGGTCAGACAGTAGAGATCGACCATCTCGGACGCCCGCGGGGAGTTCTGTCTAATAAACCAATTGATCGTCTTGGCGTCCTGGATCGCGACATCTTCGATATCGAAAGTCTCGTTGTCCGCCCAGAGGATAACGAGGTCACGCTTGATGACTTCGGAGGGTCAACTCGGATAGTCAAACGGGCAGTTGATCTCGTAAGCGTGGCACTCGACCCAGCAGACTTGATCAAAGAGATTGGAGCCAAGCCGATCAAGGGGATGCTATTTACGGGGCCAGCCGGTACCGGAAAAACGTTCTTGGCAAAAGCGCTCGCCAATGCCACGAAGGCGGCTTTCTATAACATTAGCGGCCCTGCCATTGTCGATCAATTCGTAGGTCAAAGCGAAAAAAGGCTCCGAGATATATTTGAACACGCCGGTCGCAACCGTCCAGCTATCCTCTTCTTTGACGAGGTCGACAGTCTATACACACGTAGAGGCTCGGGCAACCATGAGGCAACGAACCGGCTGGTAGGGCAATTTCTGTCATTGCTTGATGGCTTCACGTCATTCGATCAGGTAATCGTCATCGCCACCACAAACCTGCCTAGCGCGCTAGACGACGCCCTGTTGCGCCCTGGCCGGCTAGCGCACAAGCTAGAGTTTGCTCCTTCCGACACGGATAGTAGGGTTGCAATTCTTAAGGCGTCCTCGAGACGTCTTAGATTCTCCGAGGCTCCAGACTTGCATGAGATTGCCGGATTGACCAACGGTTGGACTGCGGCTGATCTAACCGCAATTTGGACTGAAGCTGCCATCCTCGCAGCGCTTGACCGCCGAAAGGCGCTATGCCTCGAAGATGTGCGCGAGGCGCTGCCAAGAGTGCAAAGAATTTCCACCCGTCACGAGACAAGCGAGCGAGACCGTGATCTTCCGTAGCCGTGACCGGGCGTGGCGCAAGCAGCGGCGCGAGTTTGTTTACCTTGACGAGGTCAGCGTAACCAGTCTGGTCGCTGCGCGAGACGGATCCATTGCGGAAACCGTTAAGGACACCCTCACTCAATCTAGCGAGGTTGAGTCAAAGTCGACATTGGGCTTGTCCTTCAAAAGCGCAAAGCTAGGTACTGAGTCGCGGGTTCGCGGCACAGACACATCCGCCAGAGAGGTTGTGCGCCGCTCTGTCATTCAAAGCACATTTCGGGATCTACGCACAGGCGGAGAGAACGATATTCATCTCGCCAGAGATGGCAAGCGAATCCGCAAATTTCGGCCGCAGAAAATTAGAAACGTCCAGGAACTGAAGCGGGCCAAAAGAAAGTTAAGCAAGAATGGCTACCTTCTCTGCGCCGATGAAATGAAGCGTGGCGAGGTCCTTGAGCTTGAACTCGAAATCAGGGCAGATAAGACCTACCGGCTCGTGAGCGGAATCTCCTCGATTATGGAGATCGTAAAGGGTCGCGAGTCGCTCTTTGGCTTCGATGACACCGTATACGAACAGGTCGTGCCAATCGTTGAGATCATCGATCGACTTCTGATTGGCCTGGTTCCCATTCGCGGAGTCAGTACCAGATTTGGCGTAGTTGAAGTCGATGGCTCCGATTGGATCGTCGATCGCAACCTACTCGGCGCGCAGAGCGAGATCACCCAAATCCTGCGGCCGCTGGAGGTGGTCGGCGTAACTGATTTTAGATCTTATTCAAAGGACCTCCGGCGAATCCTTTTCAATGACGCCATCTACACCGCATATATGCGCATTGAGTCGCCGGCACTTTCCGATGACTGGAACCCGGTTAAGCTCGCGGATGTGCTCCGAGGCATGTCGGTCGACATCGGGAGCCTGATCGATGAACTGCCCGATAGTTTCGAAACTGCCTTGAGCCAGCCCGCGTCCCCGAGCCAAGACTCTTTGGACTTCAACGAGCACCTCTATGCCTTCGGAAGGCGCTTGGCTGACGAGCTGAATATCGAATTCGATCCTGCAAAGATCGCCAGCGCAACGGCCCCAGGCATTCTTGTAGTTGACCTAGAAGACGTGGACGTGCGACGACGCACGTTCGACATCGTAGCCAACGCAATCGACCCCACCGCCGACCGTGAGGTCGTTCGACGTCTACGCGAAGAGGCCACTGCGAATATCGTTTCCGCTCTCGAGTGCCGAAATAGCCTGTCCAGTTTGCCGCCGCCTGATCGGGTGAAGGATTTGGGGCGTAAGCTGGAAGTTGAGTTTGTAGCAATCTATTGGTGAATGTTGGGACCGTCCAGCGAAGTTGTGCTATCAAAAATCTTGCCAGAGCATTCTCCCATGCGCTTTTCTCGCAGATCCGGAAGCCGTGCGGGCACTCTATCTAGGCATTCGTCTTCGAGGATGCCACTGCGAAGGCGATGTCACCCTCGTAGATGTTTTCCCAGGTCCGGTCCGCCCGCGTGTCGCAGCACTGGCACACGAACTCGCGTACCTGGCGACTGCTCTTATCGATCACGAGATTCACGGCGCAAACAGTGATGGCGACGAGTGTCCCAGACGATCCCTCGGGTGGTGGCTCTCAGCGCCTCGGCCGGCAGGGCTTGTCCGCAGCCGGGCTGTCTCCTAACAGCCCACGCCCGACAATGCTTCTGTTTGTCATTTCTGGATGGTCTGAGTCGTGTCGCGATGCCGCTAGGGTGTAACGGATGAGCGACTACCTCCAGGTGTCAACGGCCACCGAGACGCGCGAGGTCGGCGTCCGGCTCGCGGAGGGGGCTGTCGCTGCCCGGCTTGCCGCGAGCGGCCAGGTGATCGGTCCCGTCACCAGTGTGTTCTGGCATCACGGCGCACAGGGCTCGGGCGAGGAGTGGCAGGTGCTGCTCTACACCACGGCAGAGCGGTATCCGCAGTTGGAGCGGTTCGTCTTGGACGAGCATCCGTGGACCAATCCGCAGGTCAGTGCGGTTCCGATCGTGCAGGGTTCGACCGAGTACCTGGTGTGGTTGAGTCGTTCTGTCGAGGGCGCGGAGGCATAGCCGCGACGAGGGCCCGAAGATCGGCGACGCACGTTAGCCCGGCGTGCGGCTCCACGCGACGTAGGAATGCGTCAATTCGCTGCTGTGGCCGGACGGAACCGACGCCGGAGGCAAGGCGGACGGCGCTTGTCGCAGCCTTGCACGCCTGCTCGATCTCGTTCGCGTCCAGGTAGGCGTCAGCAAGCCAGGACAGGTAGAGCGCCTTGTCGCGGGCCTGCGTGTCGCAGAAGGTTGCCAGGGCGCGCTCCAACACCGGAATTGCGCGAAGCGGCCGGTGGAGCACGGTCTGGCAGCGGCCGGTCATGATCTCGCCTTCTGTGCCGTCCACCCAGTACACCCAGTCGGGCTCGGGCCGGTTGTCGCGCTCGGCAAGAAGGGTCGTACCGGTTCCGAGATGCCGGTCGGCGGTCGGCGCATCGCCGGCGACAGCGGATGCCCAGGCGGCCCGCAGGTGCAGCAACGTCCGTACCCGTGGTGTCGCCGTGGTGCCGGCGGTCTCGCAGGCCGCGTTGGCCACGTCCGCACCCCGACGCCCGGTGGCGAGTTGCTGGTACGCAAGGAATGCCATCGCGTTCGCCATTAGCGCGTTGTCGTCGGCTTCCCGTGCGGCGGCAATGCTGATTCGGAACTTGCCATCCGCGTCGGGATGGTCACCCGCGTCGAACGCCGCCCAACCGGCCAACTGCGCTTGCTCGGCGAGGACCGCCAGCAGTCGGCGGCCCGTGCGCTCTGCGTACACGCCGTTCTGGATCAGTCGCGTTGTCGTCTCCACCTCGGCCGCGTAGATCTGACGGGTGTCAGCGCCACCGAGATAGTTGTCGAGCCGGCGTAATCTCGCCGTGCGCTCAGCCAACTGCCCAGGCGTGCCACTCCCGACATGTCGACCGTGGGCGAGCAGGGTTTGTGGGAGCGCGGCAGTAAGGCCGGCGGCGGCGACGATAACGCGACGGCGGATGCCCTGACGCGTTGCGGCCAGTGCGGACAGCTCACCACCGGCGTGAAGAGCCTCGTCGACGTGTCGGGCGACCTGAGCGGTGGGTGGCTTCGCGCCGGTCTCAAGCTCGTGCAAGTAGGACTTGCCGTAGTACGTGAGCTTCGCAAGCTCACGCAGTGACAGACCACGCTGGCCGCGAAGCTGGCGCATGCGCTCCGAGAACGACACTTCAGTCATCGCGATCACCCCAGGTCGGCTGGTGGCAGCTCTCTAACCCCTGCGGGTCAAGGATTGCCATCCGTCACGCTAACGCTGCCGACTGTCGCCGTCACGTCTGAACTATCGGCATTGTCGTCCGCGGACGGGCGGAAGCAGCCGTATACCTGAGGTCGTTACTTGGCGTCCTATTGATCGGACGTGACTGCGTAGTCGACCGAAGCGGGCGACTCGGCTTCTGAGCCGCACCTCGCCGTGGTGCAGGCGCAGGCCGGGGACGCGGCGGCGGCTCGCGAAACCCTCGCGGCAGCAGACGCCATTGCCGCAGCCTCCCGGGAACTCGCCTGTGAGGTGGCCGAGACGGTCCACCACCTTCGCCTGTCCGCTACGCCGTAACGGACGCGTTTCGCCTGGTAAGGCACCGAATGCCGCATCGACGATGACGGTGGGTGGCGGCGTTGGATGGCTGATGCTGTGCCCACTGGTCGATGGAGGTGGCGTGCGAGGCGACGAGCAGTCGAGCAAGGGTGAACAGGCTGAAGCTGCCGAGCGGGAGGCTGCCAAGCAGCGCATCCTGGCTCAGGCCGAGGCGGAGCGCGTACCCGTGGAGGACACGACCCGTGCGGTCCCGGACCGGCGGTGGCGGCGTGAGCAGCGATGACGTCCCGATCGGGCGTCGGGTGGCGAGCTGGCGGGTACGGCGGCAGATGACCCAGCAGGTGCTGGCCGACCGGCTGCGCAGGTCGAAGAGCTGGGTCGACAAGATCGAGCGGGGTGTCCGCCCCCTGGACCGGTACTCGGTCATTCAGGAGGTGGCCCACGTCCTGCGGGTCGAGCCGGAGGCGCTGCTCGGCCAGCCGCGCGGCACTCCGGCGGGCACGCCGGACGGGGTGGACGACATCCGGGCCGCGCTCGCCCGCTACGACACCCCGGAGGCCACCCAGCAGACGCCGGAAGAGGCAAGAGGGCAGGTCGGGCACGCCTGGTTGACCTACCAGCACGCGCACTACGGCGAGTTGCTGCGGGTGCTGCCGGGTCTGCTCGACGCCGCCCAGGGCGCGCGCTCGGCGGAGCTGCTGGTGTCGGCGTACCGGATCACCTCGTCGCTGCTGGTCAAGCTCGGCGAGGCCGATCTTGCCTGGTTGGCCGCCGACCGGGCGATGGGTGCCGCCGGTGACGACCCCGTCCTCGCGGCGACGGCGGCCGTGTCGGTCGGGCAGGCGCTGCGCGCGTCGGGCCGTGACCGCCTGGCCCTGGCCGCGACGCTCGCCGCCGCGAACCACGTCCGGCCACAGCGGTCGGCGGGGGAGTGGGCCGTGGGCGGGACGCTGCTGCTCCAGGCCGCCCTCGCCGCCGCCGGCTGCGGCGAGCACCGGCACGCCGCCGCGCTGACCGACCGGGCCGCGGGCGTCGCCGCAAACCTTCGGGGGTACGACGATCAGCACCGCACCAGCTTCGGCCCGGTCACCGTCGAGCTGGTACGGGTGCTGCTGGCCGCCGCGCGGGACAACTCGGTGGAGGCGCTACGACGACACTCCATGGTGGTGCGGCGCGAGGGCTGGCGGTGGTTGCCGGTCGAGTATCGGGGCGCTTACCTGCTCGACGCCGCGCGGGTGTACGTGCACGCCGGGGACCTGCGCGGGGCGGCGCGGGCGCTTGTCGACGCGGACCGTGTCGCGCCGGCCGAGGTTCGGGGGCGGCCTCTGGCGCGTACCCTCATCGCCGATTGTGCGCGGGCGCGGCCGGCGCCGGCCGGCGTGGCGCGACTGGCGACGCTGGTCGGCCTCACCTGCTGAACGCCTCGCCGAGCTGATCGGCCTCAAGATCCGCCCAACATCAGGGAAACTGCTGTCTCCCGCGCGTGCGAGGCAGCAGTTTCCGTGAAGTTGCGCGGAAACTGCGACCCGCCGACGATCAGCCAGCCGGTGGACTGAGGACCGTGCCCACCCCGCAACCCCTTGCGTGGCGCGGATAACCTCTCGGCCATGGCTGAGTACCGCAATCCCACTGGTGTGTCGGCGCTGCGGGCTTCACTGACGGCAATCATCTGCGGAATCCTGGTGACCGGTCTCGGCGTCACCATCGTTTGGGATCATCGAGGTTGGCCGGGGGAGGTCTCCACCAGCGCCACGCTGATCAGCACCTCTGAGACGCCACCACGCGCAAGTCGCCATGGCACGTACTACGAATACCAGTACGCCGTACCCGATGGACGGCAGGTGCTCCTCTGGGAGTTGGTCACCCGCAGCGGCTCCCCCAACCGCGACGGTGACTCCGTCACGGTCCTCTACTCGCCGGATGCCCCGGAGCGGGGCCGGCTGTGGGTGTCCCGAGACGGGGCGGAGTATCTGGTCGCGCTCGGCGGGATAGCGCTCGCTTTCGTCGGGCTGTGGGGCGTCATCCATGAGCTTCGCAAACGACGCCGCCGACGGCGCGACGGCGCGTCGCTCAGCGAGCTGGCGACCCGGGGTTGACGAACAACTGACCGGATGACGGCCTGGTTGGGTGCCGCCTCCCACCGCGCACGATCCAGCCGCTGCCGGACGTCAGGGCGTGGCTGGCTGGGGTGCGGGTGTGAACGGGGTCAGGAGAAGGACGGTGAGGCGCCGCTGGGCGTCCTCGTTGCCGGTGAGGCGCAACTCGCCCGACTCCACCGCCGCCGAGAGGGTGATCACGGAGCCGCAGACGGCCCGGAGGGTGTCGATGTCGGTGGTGAGCGTCGCATCGGGGGCGGGCACCGTGCCGCGACGGATCTGCACCGCGTCCTCGGTGACCTCGGTGAGGATCGTGTCGGCGTCGATGTGGAACGCGTAGGTGCCGGCGAGTTCCGGGGCCCGCGCCGGATCGAAGGACGCCTTGACGCTGAGTAGCAGGGAGTCGATGCCCAGGGCGCCCTCGGGCATCTGCGGGGACTGGCTTCCCCAGCGTCCGAACTGCAGGAGGATGGGCTCCAGGGCGCGGCCCCACTCGGTGAGCTCGTAGAGGTGGACCCGCGTTGGCGGCCCGAGGTCCCGCCGTCGCACGACGCCCTGCTCGGTGAGCTGGCGCAGCCGCTGGCTCAGCACGTTGGGGCTCACGCCGGGCAGGCCGCCGAGCAGATCGTTGAAACGCCTGGGGCCGAGCAGGAGGTCGCGGACCACCAGCAGCGCCCACCGCTCCCCGATGACGTCCAGGCCACGCGCGACACCGCACGGATCCCCATAGCTACGCACGCCGCTCATGACTGTCAGCCTACCTCGATCCTAATTTAGGAGTTGTACTTGTTCTGTAGGAGTTGACCCTCTACGTTGACTCTCATGAGCCTGCCCAACGCCGAGGCGGCGGACCTGCCGCAAGGGGATCTGAAGCTGCTGGACACTGCCCTGGCGCAGCGACTGCTCGGCGCGCCCGTGGCACGCCTCGCCTACACCAGCCGGGACCTGACGCCCCGGCTGATCCCGGTGAACTTCCTGTGGACCGGCGACGAGCTGGTCGTCGGCGCGTTCGCCGGCACCTACAAGATCCGTGACCTGCGCGCCCGGCCGGACGTGGCCATCTGCATCGACACGGCGGACGGGCTTCCGGAGGTGCTCATGCTGCGCGGGAAGGTCACCCTGGCGGAGGTCGACGGCGTCCTACCCGAGTACGCCACCATCCAGCGCGCCGGGATGGGCGACGAGGCGGGCGCTGCCTACCTGGAGGCGATCGACAAGCCGGGCCTGCGGATGGTCCGGATCGGCCTGCGCCCCACCTGGGTCGGACTCGTCGATTTCCAGCAGCGGTTTCCGAGCCGGACACCAGAACCCGTCCGAGCCGCGCTCAGCGGCGGTCACTGAGCCCGGACCATCACGAGGGATGAGGGTATGCGCAAGATAGTCGTGTCGATGTGGACCACGCTCGACGGGTTCGTCGCCGGTCCGGACGACGAGATGGACTGGCTGCTGTTCGGCGAGCACCTTCAGCGGTACGAGCAGAGCCTGGTGGACACAGCTGGCAGCCTGCTGCTGGGTCGGGTCACCCACGCCGACTTCGCCAGCTACTGGCCGCTGGCCGCGCAGAACCCCGACGAACCGGACGAGGTCCGAGAATATGCCCAGCGAGTCGACGCGCTGGAGAAGATCGTCGTCTCCGCCTCCGGCAACACCGCGACCTGGAACAACACCCGGAAACTGGCCCACCTCGACCCCGACGAGATCGCCGAGCTCAAGCGCGGGTCCGGCGGGGACATCGTGGTCTACGGCAGCCTCAGCGTGATCCGGTCCCTTGCTGATCTCCGGCTCATCGACGAGATTCATCTCCTTGTGCATCCCCTGCTCCTCCGCCAGGGCAAGGCGCTGTTCACCAGCGGTCAGCCGCCCGTACGACTGGAGCTGGTGTCCGCCGAACCCTTCGCCTCCGGGGTCGTCCTGATGAAGTACCGACCGACGGGTGCCGTCGCCACTTCGTGATCGCCCGGTGGCGAGGCGGGGTCGGCGAGGAGCCGGCGCACGTGGTCTCCTGTATGGACGGGCCGTGCGGGCGTCGGCGCCGGGGGAGGTGCGGGCAGTGGGCAGATGGTTCAACCGCAGCCGCAAGCGTGACGACGAGCCGCCGCGCGAACCGAAGCCGTCCGGCCCGGTCATCGAGATCACCGTCAGCGGCGGCGGTCGGCCACCGGTGACGCAGACGATCGGCGGCCCGACGGCTTTCGGGTTGCAGTACCACGCCTTCCACGAGCAGTACGGCGCGACCGACCCGCGGACGTTGGCGGCGGGCACCCGGTACGCGCAGGAGTTGATGCGCACCAACGACATCGCCGAGGCCGTGGCCGTCTATCAGGAGGTCGTCGGGTTGCGCAGCTCGGCGCAGGGGGCGGAGCATCCCGACACCCTGCGCAGCAAGCACAGCCTGGCCTTCGCGCTCTGGCAGCTCGGCTCGCACGCCGAGGCGGAGCTGGTGCAACGGGACGTCTACGAGGCACGCCGCCGGGTGCTGGGCGACGACGACGCCGAGACGTTGCGCAGCGGCAACAACCTCGGCTGGTTGCTGATCGAGCTGCGTCGGATGGACGAGGCCGAGCCGCTGCTGCGGCGGGTCGCCGACGGTATGGCGCGGACGCTGGGCCGGGACGACGCGGACACCCTGGCCTGCCAGATGAAACTGGCCGGCCTACAACACCTGCGGGGCGACAGCCAGCCGGCCGAACGGTCCCTGCGGGACGTGGTCCGCCGGATGACCAGGACGTTGGGGCCTACCAGCCCGGTGACGCTCCAGGCGCGCAGCAACCTGCTGGTCGTTTTGCTCGACTCCGGCCGGGCGGCCGAGGCGCTCGACCCGGCCCGGGCGCTCGCCGACGACGCGGGGCGCACGCTCAGCACCACCGACGGGGTGTCGCTGCATGCCCGGCACTCCCTGGCCAGAGCGCTCGCCGGGGCGGGGCGGCCGGCCGAGGCGATCCGGCTGCTGACCGACACGCTGCCGGACAGTGAGCGGGGCCGGGGCGTCGACCATCCCGGGACCCTGGAGATGCGCACGCTCTTCGCCCAACTGCTCATCGAGGCGGGTGACCGGCGGGCGGGCAGTGTGGCGCGGGCCGCGCTGGCCGGGTGCGAACGCGTGCACGGCCCAGGTCACCCCGACACGGAGAGGGCCCGGGCGCTGGTCCGGCTCGTCGACGGGCGTTGAGAGGTCAGCCTCCGGTGTGGATGTGCGCCGCCCACAGCGTCGGCGCCAGCGGGTAGCGGTCCCGCAGTCCGCGTACGGCCGAGTGCAGCGCGTACGCCGCCGACCCGGTCGCGTCGCCGTGCTCGTAGAAGGCGGTGGTCAACGCGAGGGAGATCGCGTCGTCGACCTCCCAGAGGGTGCCGATGACGTGCCGGAACCCGGCGAGTTGGAAGGCGCCGGTGATGTGCAGCGCCTCGTCGACGAGGGTGGGCGGGGCCTGGGCGGTCGCGCAGGCCGACAGGAAGGCGAACTCCGCGTCCAGGTCGAGCCGGGACACGTCGGCCACGGTGAGCGGGCTGTCCTGGTGGTCGTGCACGAGCAGCCGGCCCTGCGCCGGGTCCTGCGGGTCGGCCACGGCGTGGCACGCGAAGTGCGCGTACGCCGAGTCGGCCAGCCGCTCCAGGACCTGCTGCCGGGTGGCCGTCGCGTCCAGCCCGGTCCACGCTCCGGGCAGCGCCCGCGCCGCCGACGCGGCCTCACGTTCCGCGCTGGGCAGCGCGCCCAGACCACCGGGGGTGGCGCGCATCGCCACCACGCACGACCGGGCGTCGCGGCGGGACTGCCGCTGCGCGGTGCGTCGCCGGGCGAGCGCGGTCACCGTCGGGGTGTAGGAGGAGACCACCCGGTCGAGGGCGGACCGGTCGGCGTCGGCCTGCGCGGCGTGCAGGGGAAAGAACGCCAGCGGCCCGACCGGGCACCACCAGACGCGCGGCAACTCGCCGCCCGCCCCGGGCGCGTCGATCGCGTCCAGCACCGGCCCGACCAGGGAAGACCACAACCATTCGAGTACGCCCCGGAGTGCCGACTGGGCGCGCAGCCGGCTCCGCGCGTCCGCCGTCGGGTCGGACGCCGTGCTGGTGGCCTCCTGGAGCAGCCGCAGCTGCGTCATCGCGTCGGTCAGCGACAGATCCGGCAGCGGCAGCACCGTGACGCGGTGCTCCCGCAGGATCAGCGCGTCGCAGCGCAACTCGCTCGCGATCGGAACGACCACGGTCCCCTCGACCTGGTCGAGTAGCTGGCGCGCGCTGGGCGGGCGCAGGAAGTCGCCCAGGCCGGGCAGCTCCCGGATCGTCGTCAGCAGCACGTTCCACTCGGTCTCCCGGTCCCGGCCGAAGGTGGTCGGTCGGGGGGAATCGGGGACGGGCGCTTCGAAGTCCCGGCGCATCCGTTGGAAGTCGGCCGCCAGACGCCCGTCGGCGCGTTGGAGCGCCGCCCACTCGCCGTCCGCCGTCAACCGTTGGTGCAGCAGCAGACCCCGGCCGCGCTCCAGCAGCTCCACGGCCCGCTCCGGCTGCCCCGCGCCGATCGCGCAGGAGGCGGCCGTCGCCGCCAGCCCGGCCGTCGAACCGAGGTCGGCGTACTGGTCGTGCCGGGTACGCCCTCGCGAGGCCAATCGGGGCAGCAGCGTGATGGCCTCGTCGAAGGCGTCCGCCGCCTCCTCCCACCGGTGCAGCGCGGTCAGCGTGTAGGCCGCCTTGTCGAAGGCCTGAATCCGGACCGGCACGGCACCGGAGTCGATCCGGCCGGCGGCGAGCGCCCGTTCGGCGGCCTCGGTGAGCAGGGCGGGTTCGCCGGTACGCAGGTACGTCGCCCGCAACGCCTGGGCGATGGACAAACCGGTCTCGACCCGCTGCGGATCGCGTGCGGGCAGGGCGTCCAGCGCCTGGCGTAGTAGGACGAGCGACTCTTGGAGGTAGGCGGGCTCCCCGGTGGCGTCGTAGAGCAGCCGCAGGCTGTAGCCCAACTGGTCCAGGTACAACGCGTGGTTGGCGTCGCCGCGTACGGACAGCGCGAGCGCCCGGCGCAGCAGGCCTATCGCGATCTCCAGGGCGGAGACGTCGCCCGTCAGCTGGTGCGTCTTCATGCCGACGGTGGACAGGCTGGCGAGCGCCCTGCGATGGTGCGGATGGCGCTCTCCGACGGTGCTCAGCGCGCCGGCGAACTCCTCCCAGGCCTGGCCGAGCAGTTCGGCACGGCCGGTGCGGTCGACCAGGGTGAGCAGCGTCTGCCCGAGCAGGAAACGCGCGTCGACGCCCTGCGACGCGTGGTCCCGCAGCACCGCCACGGCCCGTTCGACATCGGCGGTGTGGGTGGTCCCGGCCGCCCTGGCCAGCAGGCACCGGGCTCGCAGCATGACGATCTGGTCCTGGTTCGGCCCGGTGGTGTCCACCGACGACAGCAGGTCCAGCGCCTCGTCGACGTAGTCCTCCACACCGGTGAGCTGGTAGGCGCGCAACAGCGCCTCCGCGTGGATGCCCCGCAGCGCGGGTCGGTGCTCCTCGCTGATCCAGTTCTCGGCCATGTCGGCGATGGAAGTGAGCCGGTAGAGCGTGTCGACCGAGCCGTCGAAGTCGTGCCGGACCCGGTAGACCTGGCACTTCTTGAGCATCAGCACCGCGCTGTTGCCGAGGTCGGCCGAGGCGTCCTCCGCGAACTGCAGATACTGCTCGGCGACGTCCAGGAGCTGCGGCTCACTCTCGATCCGGGCCCTGGCCAGCAGCACATCGGTGTACGTGACCAGCGCGCGGACACCGTGCGGCGTACCCAACTCGTCGGCCAGAAAGGAGTCGGCCATCGTGCGGATCGCGGCCTCCAGCACGACGGTGGCCTCGATCAGGTCCTGCCGCGCCCGGTCCGCGTGGTAGCGGTCGAGCAGCGCGGCCCCCAGCTCCACCTGGGCCTCCGCCCAGCGCCGGTCCCCGCGCCGCTGGCCGGCCGCGACACGACGCCAGTCGTTCACGGCGTCCCTTGCGTAGCGACCCACCGGCGTACCTCCCCATCACGGTTGCTCCCCAGCCTGCCAGCCGGACGCCACATCGACAGGAGATAATCAGCCGATGAGCCAATCGGCGCCGGACCGGCGACTCGACGACGACCGGGCGGCTCGACTGGCCCGGGTCTGCGCGGACATCGCGCAGGTGGGCGACCTGCTCGGGCCGGAACCGGCCCGGGTCCTGACGCGACTGCGGGATCGGTCCCTGTCCGACCAGGGCGTGGACGCGGTGCTCGCCGACATGACCGAGTTGATGCGCGTCGGTGGCCTGGTCGGTGGTGACACCACCGTCCGGGGAGATCGTTACCTGCCGTTGGCCGGCATCCACGGCCGCCGCCCGGAAGTGGTCCAGGTGTGCCCCGGCGACCTGTGCGACCGGGTCGAGATTCCCCGGCCGGACGCCGGCCCGCCGCCGCACTGCGCCGTGTGGGACTGTCCACTGCCGACGTTCCGGATGGACCGGTGAACACGCTCATCGCCTCGCTCGGCGGCAAGCTGGCAGAGCGGTGGCTCGCCGGACTGGCGCTGCCCGGTGTGGTGTTCGTGGCGATGGTCGCCACGGCGGCGCGACTCGGCCACGCCCACTGGTGGGACCTGGGGCTGCTGCGGCAGGAGGTGGACCGCCTCGTCCTCGGAGCACCGGCCCGGAGCACCGGGTCCGCGCTGCTGATCGTCCTCGGAGTCGTGCTCGGCGGTGTCGTCGCCGCGATGGCCGCCCAGAGCCTGGAACGCCTGGTCGTGGCCCTGTGGACCCAGCACTGGGGTCGGGTCGGCGACGCGGTGACCCGCCGGCGGCGGCACCGGTGGAACGCTGCCATGGACCGGTACGAGGACGCCCTGCGGGACAAGGCACGCCGGTTGCGGTCTGCCGACGGCGACGCCGGACCGCTACCGGACACCCAGGCGCTCGCCCGCGCCTGCGACCGGATCGCGTTGACCGAGCCGGACCGCCCGACGTGGATCGGTGACCGGATGCAGGCCACGGCGGTACGGGTGCGGGCCTGCTACGGCCTGGACCTGGCCGCCGCCTGGCCCCGGCTGTGGTTACTGCTGCCCGAGGAGAACCGGGGCCCGCTCGCCCTCGCGCAGGCCGACTTCGCCGCCGCCGCCCGACGGGTGGGCTGGGGGCTGCTGTATCTGGCGCTCGGCCTGCTGTGGTGGCCCGCGGCGGTCGTCGGCCTCGGCCTGTGCGTGGCGGGCTGGCGACAGGGCCGCGGCACGGTGTCCGTGCTGGCCGACCTGGTGGAGGCGGTGGTCGACCTGCACGTGCGCACCCTCGGCGTCGCGCTGGGCCATCCCACCGACGGCCCCTTCGGCACGGCCGACGGAGAGGCCGTGACCCTCCTGCTGCGCAAGGACCGGTGACTCCCGGGGTCGGCTGCCGGCGGTCCGCGCGAATCCTCGGCGGCGTCGTCAGATGGCGGGAACGGGAGGACGTGGTCCGGTAGCGCACGGGGCTCCTGAGTCGCGGTGCGAGGAGGTACGCTTTCGACAGTAGCAAAAAAACGAGGGGTCACTCTTTATGCCCAGGGTCAGTCAAGCCCATCTCGACTCTCGCCGCCAGCAGATCGTGGACGCCGCCCGCGCCCGGTTCGCCAGCCACGGCTTCGCCCACACGTCGATGGCCGACATCGTCGCCGAGTCCGGGCTCTCCAACGGCGCCATCTACCGGTACTTCACGAGCAAGGACGAGATCGTCGTCGCGGTCTGCGAACAGGGGACCGACGCGCTGCCGAGGGCGCTCAGCGCCGAGGCGGTGGGGGGTTTCCTCGAGTACGTGCGTACCCAGGCCCGGGACACCCACCACGCCCGGCTGGTTGCTCAGATCTACGCCGAGGCGGCGGTGTCGCCGCTGCTGGCGGCCGTTGTGCAACGACAACTCTCCGCCATGCGGGCCGCGATCGCCGAGCTGGTGCCCGACCGTCAGCGCCCACGAGCGGGGCAGATCGCCGAAGCGTTCGTCGCCCTCTGCGTCAGCTACAGCCTGCAACTGGCGGTCCGCGGCGACGTGGACCCCGCACCCTACGCCGCAGGGTTGATGGCGATCATCAACGACCCCGGTGATCATGAAGTTATTGCCTCGACACGCCGCTGACAGTGGCAATAACTTCATGATCACCGCGCCGGGGAGTGCCGGGCGGCGGCCTCGTCGGGATGGCTTAGAAAAAGAGCGAACCGTCGTTTTGGTGCTAGGGTTGATCAGTGTCCCGCTCTTTGGAGGAGCCATGCCGGTAGCTCACATCGCCGCGATCAACCTGGACTGCCCCGACCCGGCCGACCTGGCCCGCTTCTGGGCCGCCATGCTCGATGGTGAGGTCGCGGTCCGGACACCGGACTTCTGTGCGGTCAAGGCGGGGCCGCTGTTGCTCGGGGCTGTTCGCGTCGACGACTACCAGCCACCGACCTGGCCCTCGGGCGAGCGGTCGCAGCAGATCCACTTCGACCTGGCCGCCGACGACCCCGCCAGCCTCGACGACGCTGAGGCCCGCGCGATCGAACTCGGCGCGGTCAAGGAAGAGCAGCAGTTCGCGCCGGACCGTTATCGCGTCCTGCGCGACCCGGCCGGCCATCCCTTCTGTCTACGCCGTTGACCGGGCGACGCTGGTCGGGCTGACCGTTCACGACCAGCGGGCACACTCGGCGACCAGGCGTGGGTCGGTGCGTACCCAGACCTCGCCGCCGGCGGCCCCGGCCGGGGTGTCGACCCGTTCGAGGCCGAGGAATCCGATCAGCGGGAGCAGGGTGGCCCGCTCGGCGCGGTCGTCGTCGATGTCGTGCCCGTCGAAGAAGACGTAGTACCTGTCGCTGGGGTCGACGTAGCCCGAGTCCGCCCAGATCCGGCCGACCTCTTCGAGCGCCGCCGCCTCCGTCGTGATCGTGGCGGCACGGGCGGCACCGCGGGCCTCCGGTGCCGCGTCAAGGTCGGCGAGGTCGGCGAACCACTGGCCGAAGTGGTCGAGGCCGCGACAGCCGTTCTCGAAGAACAGCATCGCGCTCGGCAGGTAGCGGTTGGCCCGGTCGATCCGCAGGTGTGTCGAGCGGGGTGGGTCCGCATCCTCGACCCGGGAGATCACCCCCAAGTGGGGCAGGAGCACCAGAGTTTGCCGCGCCGGCTCGTCCCTGATCGTGTACGTGGCGGACTCGCGGCCCCGGAAGAACGCGGAGAACGCCACGTAGGCCTCCTGCGGGTCGCTCACCGAGACCTGGTGCGTGGTGCCGTCACCGGCGGTGAAGACGAACTGCTTCGGTCCGGGGCGGTAGGGGCGGGCCATGGACGTCCTTCGCTCAAGGGGTGAAAGGCCCGTCAGCGTATCGGGGGTCGGGTTTCCGCGAACGTGAGATCCGGGCATGTATCCCGACACTGCTGGAAGGGGAGAGACAGCAATGTTGGTAACCGGTTATCTCGGCGCAGTGCTCATCGGCGCACTCGTCGGCCTGCTCGGCCGGCTCATCCTGCCGGGGAGGCAGCGGATCGGCATCTTCGCCACGTTTGTTCTCGGCGTCGGCTCGGCGGTGCTGGGCACCGTGGTGGCCCGAGCACTGCACGTCGACGACGACGCCGGCGTGAAGGTGTGGGTGCTGCGCTGGGACTGGATCGTGCTCGCGATCCAGGTCGGCCTCGCGATCATCGCCGTGGCGCTGGCGAACATGCTGACCTTCACCCGGCTTGCCGGCGGCGACGAAACCCCTCGTCGGCGGCCCCGGCGCACCAGGGCCAAGCGCGAGTCGTGATTGCGATCCTTGCGCCAGGCGGGCTGACCAGGTCGGCGACTCCCCGCTCGCCGATCAGCGTGCCCCCGCCACGCTGATCCGCCCCCAAGATCCGGACAACATCAGGGATGTTGCTGTCTCCCGGGTGGCGGAGGCAGCAGTAACAGGGAAATTGCGCGGATCTTGGCGTGCGAGTGGGCGGATCGGCAAGCGGACGGGCGGGCGCGCCGCGGCGGGATGCGGCGAAGGGACCACTCGCCCGAGTGGTCCCTTCGCTGGTCGGTGGGGAGTGGCTAGACTTCAGATTGGCAAATCACCTGTGCTCTGCTGCGGCGGGCGCAGCCTCGGGAGGGTGTTGCAGCACCCTCTCGAGGGGGCCGTCCCGTCGGGACGGCGGCTATTCGCAGAAGACCCGCACGGTGGCATCGGGGGAGTCCACCTCCACGGTCATGTCGTCGAGGTGCTCCACGAGCGCCTCCAACTGCTCGGGCTTGAGCTGCGTCAGGTCGATCGGCACACCCGAGTCGCTGAGCGAGGCGTTGGCCTTGACCAGGGCCTGCGGCGGCACCAGCGCCGCCAGCCGCACGCCGGCCCGCAGCAGTTGCAGCGGCACCCGCACATTGACCCGCGACGGCTCGCCGTTGTCGGTGGCGTCCACCACCACCCGCAGGTACTTCACCTTCCCCTTCGGCCGGGCGTCGGGACCTGCCACCGCCGGGCCCTGGTCCCGTTCGAGGGCGGCGATGAGCTGCTCCGCCTCCTCCGCAGTGATCTTGCCGGCGGCAAGCATGTCGAGGATGTCCTTGCGTTGTTCGGTCATGCGAACCTCTCCTATCGGATGGCCACGAGCACGGCCGAGCGGCCCTGCTCGATGTCGAAGCGGGCGCCGGGCAGCGCGGACACGACGCGCCAGCCGGCGCCGAGCGCCCGCATCACCCGGATGCGGAACACGAGGCAGGCCACGATCGCCGCGAGGACGACCAGGACCAGAACCGGAAGGAGTACGAGCGCCAGGGGGAGCACCGGAACCCAGAGACGGACGGGCCGGCGGGCGGGGCGATTGACCCTGACGGTCACCAGCTGGGGCATCATGAGCGGCCGTCCAGCTCGGCCAACGCCTGCTGTGCGGTGATCTCACCGCGGCGCAACCGGTCGATGATGTCGGCCCGGGACGGCGCGGGATCGGTCTCGACGAAGTCGAGCATCTGCGTGATCCGGTTGAGCCGAGACTTGATCGTCGGATAGCTCACGCCGAAGATGCGTTCCATCTCCTTGATCGAACCGTGGCAGCGCACGAACGCCGTGACGAAGACCTGGTCCTCGACGTTGAGCTGGGCCAGTTGCGGTAGCTCGAACGCGCCCTCGATCGCGATGCCGTTGCTCACCAGGCGCACGCGCTCGACGACGAACGGCTGACCTCGCGTCAGGCTGGTCAGTTCCTGCCAGTCCATCGCCTGCTCTGTCATACCTCAATTTGTAGCTTAAGAATCCTAATCTTCCAAGAGGCAAACCTTAACTTTCTTAAGTACGGGGGACTCCGGCCCGTCTGGCTACGACCAACGCGCGCTCGGCGGCGGGGCGTGGGTCGCTCGAAGAACTTGAGGCTGAACGACAACGACGGATCACCGGCGTGCGGCTGGTGTCCGACATTGCCGGGGACGGAAGTCCGACGTTTCGTGTTGGCCCGATCACGGACAGTCCAACCTGGAGTGCGGCCCGCCGTGGGGGCGGCCGTACACGATGGACTGTGGAGGGTTCGGATGCTGATCATCGCGGAGGAGCGGGACACCTACCCACCGAACGGCCAGATCCCCAACCTGGAGACCGACGAGAAGGCGAACGACGAGATCCTGAACCGGATCAAGGACCTCCTGCCGGACAACCTCACGCTCGAGGTCATCGGAGCGTTGGTGAACTGGTCGGCGAGCAAGCTGTTGCCGCACCGGACCTTCGCGACCTGGGACGAGGCCATCAAGGCCGCGAACCGCTTCGTGGGCAACGACATGGCCCTTCTCACCGACCACA
This sequence comes from Micromonospora sp. NPDC051543, assembly GCF_044454415.1. Taxonomy (NCBI): domain Bacteria; kingdom Bacillati; phylum Actinomycetota; class Actinomycetes; order Micromonosporales; family Micromonosporaceae; genus Micromonospora; species Micromonospora sp. NPDC051543. The sequence continues at coordinate 71,693 of NZ_JBITDT010000003.1, read as the reverse complement.
GCCAGCGCCAGCGCGACGAGGCTGTCGGCAGCGACGAGAAGCTGGAGCTCAGCAAGGCGCTGGCGAGCACGGGGCGGACCGACGACGAACAGATCATTCTGCGCGACGAGAGCCGTAGGTGGGCGAACTGCGGAATGGCCGCGTTCCAGATCCGCGAGCAGTTGCGCAACAAGGGCGGCGAGCCCGTTCGCCTGTCGGGCGAGACCTACGGGACGGGCGAGGGCGACGCGCTCAAGAAGGCGCTGCTCGTCAAGCCGGCCAGCGCCGACACCGTCCTACTGCTCGACTGCCAGTTCCCGCAGGTGCACAACTTCGTCATCGAGGTGCACCACGACGGACCGCGCTACCTGGCCCAGGGTTACCAGGGCACCTACTTCGCCCACTGGTGGCTCGGCATCAACAAGAGCTACTCCGGGGAGCCGTCGGCAGAGATCCTCGCACTGCGCGAGCGGTACGGGCTGGGTCGCCCGATCAGCCGGGAGAACTACGAGAGCCTTCTCGACGGCCTGGCCGTGGCTATCTCCGGCGACTGGCAGGCGACCGCGGACCAGTGGCGGACATTGCCGTTCAACCCGGACCGGCAGGAGGTCGACGGGATCCGCCGCCGGTCCGAGACGCCGACGATCCTCGTCGAGGTGTTCGAGCTGCGCAAGCCGGCGGTGGCGCGGGCGGCGCTCGGCGGTGACGCCGCCGCGTCGCTCAGCGAGCTGGCGACGCGAGGGCTGACCACCACCTGACGCCGCCTCCCGGCCGGCGGGGACCACGCGCGGCGGGACCGGAACGGTCCCGCCGCGCGCCTATGCCCCAGCGATGGCCGTGAGCGCCGTGTCGAGTGCCTGCTCGGCCGGCACGGGCACGTCGGGGACCACTCCGACGCCCTCCCAGTTGGTTCCGGTGACGCTGTTGATGGTCCGAGCGGTCGGAACGGTCACCAGGATGTGTTCGGTGACCGCGTGGCGGGCCGTCGGATGGGCGCCGCCCCGTGTCGTCTCACCGACGACGACGGCTCGACCGTGCGCCTGGAGGGTGTACGCGACATCCTCGCCCCCGGAGAACGTCGTCGCGCTGGTGAGCACGAAGACCGGGCGGTCCAGGTAGCGCGGCGCGGGAAGGTGCGCGGCGGTCCAGAACTGGCGGGTGGCGCCGGTGGAACGCTCGTAGAAGTCGTTGAGGTGCACCTGGTCGTCGCGGAAGAAGTAGCTGCACCACATCGCGGCTCCCTCCGGCGCTCCGCCGGAGCACGCGCGCAGGTCCAGGATGAGCGCCGAGCTGAGGGCGACCAGCTGCATGGCCGCGCCGATCACGCTGGCCCCCGCGTCGGCGTACGCGATGCGCCGCAGGTCGATGAGCCCGACCTCGCCGTCCACCTGCTCGACCCGGCGGATGCCCTGGTTCTCGGTCCGGAGCAGCGCGAGGAACGCCGCCTTGCCCCCGTCCTCGTCCGCTGGATCCAGCGACTGCGGCTGGTCCGACCACAGCAGCCGCAGATGCTTGTCCGGGCACACCTGCTGAAGGTGAGCGGTCACCGTCTCGCAGAGCGCCGGCCCGTCCAGGTCGTCGTACTCACCCGCCGCGAGACGACGTCGGATCGTGGCGTCGATGTCCGGGACCTTCGCCGGAAAGACGTACCCTGCCTCGATCCGATCCAGGGCCCGTCCGATGATCTCTTCGTTTGACAGCACGGCGGGCCACGATAGACCGGACGAAGCCCCAGGACCATCGATTTTCGCGCCCACATGGGCGGCACCGGGGCTCAGGCGCGCGGCAGGACGCCCACGAGCTGCGTGATGATCGCGATGCGCAGGGCTGTCTGCGGGTCGATGTGGTAGACCGCGAGCGTCGGCTCGGACTCGTAGACGGCGAGCAGGCTCGGCGGCGGCGTGCTGTAGGCGGAGAACGCGCCGGCCACGATGAGGACCTGAAGACAGAACAGGTCGGCGCGGTCGCCGACCTCGGGCAGGTGCCGGCGGATGAGGTCGGCCATCGTCGCGAGGTTGGCCAGCGAGGCCCGCTTGTGCCGGCGGGCCGCCTCGACCGAGATGTTGTGTTCGAGCACCCCGCCCTGCGCGCCGAAGAGATCGCAGAGCACCGTCTCGGTGGCCAGCGACCGGCTGAGCACGTCGGCCATCTGCTCGGCCCGCTCCGACGCGGATGGGTTCGGCTCGACGCCCCGGGCCAACTCCCGGTCCAGCTTGGCCAGCCAGGTGGTCGTCCGGTCGTCGAGGAGGTCGAGGAGCACCGCCTCGCGGGACTCGAAATAGCGCAGCACCGCCGTCTTGGCCAGGCCGACCCGCCGGCTCAGCTCGTTGAGGGTCACGTCGGCCACGGGCATCTCGTCGAGCATCGCCGAGGTCGTCTCCAGGATCGCCTGGCGACGGGCCGCACGCTGCTCCTCGCTGCGCGCCCGCTGGAAGGTCATGCGTCAACCCTAACTTAGGTACCGCCGGTCTCTTGACAGTGTACCGGCGGTACATTAGCGTTTCGAGCATAACTTACCGGCGGTACCTTAGGAGCCTGAGATGAACTGGACCGAGCAGCAGATTCCGCGCCAGGACGGCCGGGTGGCCGTGGTCACCGGCGCCAACACCGGCCTGGGCTTCGAGACCGCCCGGCTCCTCGCCGAGCGCGGGGCCTCGGTCGTGCTGGCCGTACGCGACACCGCGAAGGGCAAGCGCGCCGCCGCCCGGATGAACGGCGACGTCTCCGTACAGGAACTGGATCTGACCTCGCTGGAGTCGGTGCGCGCCGCCGCGGCCGGGCTACGCGCCACCCACCCGCGGATCGACCTGCTCATCAACAACGCCGGCGTCATGTACACGCCGAAGCAGACCACCCGCGACGGCTTCGAGATGCAGTTCGGCACCAACCACCTGGGCCACTTCGCGTTCACCGGCCTGCTGCTCGACCTGCTGCTGCCGGTGCCCGGCTCCCGGGTGGTCACGGTCAGCAGCGTCGGCCACCGGATCCGTGCCGCGATCCACTTCGACGACCTGCAGTGGGAGCGGTCGTACGGCCGGGTCGCCGCCTACGGCCAGTCGAAGCTCGCCAACCTGATGTTCACCTACGAACTGCAGCGCCGGCTCGCCCCACACGGCACCACCGTCGCGGTGGCCGCACACCCCGGCGTCTCCGACACCGAACTGGTCCGCAACTCCCCGGCGCTCGTCCGCGCGCCGATCACCCTGCTCGCCCCGGTGGTCACCCAGCCCGCTGCGGCAGGCGCGCTGCCCACCCTGCGCGCCGCGACCGACCCGTCCGTCCTCGGCGGGCAGTACTACGGCCCCGACGGCCTGGGCGAGACGCGCGGCCACCCGAAGCTGGTCACGTCCAGCCCCGAGTCCTACGAACTGGCCGTGCAGCAGCGCCTCTGGGCCGTTTCGGAAGACCTCACCGGCGTGCGGTTTCCGGTTGGCCAGGTGGCCGCCGCGGCGTGACCGTGGGAACAGGGCAGGTGATCCGGTAGCGGCGGCGCCGCTACCGGACACCGTCGCCTACCGGGCCTGGTAGCGCGAGGTCGAGCGCGCCGGCCCCGCCACGTGCTGCCCACCAGGTCAACGGGTCCCGCCGCTCAGCCGACGGGCGACCTGCCAGGAAGCGGCGGGCCAGGCCGTGATGAAGCCGGCGACCAGCCCGATCTGCCCGGCGAACCAGAACGTGGGGCTGTCGGGCCGCAAGGGTGGTTCCGGGAAAACCATGTGGTGCGCCAGCGTCAGCCACACGAACAGCGCCGCCTCGAACGCGGTGATGGTCACCAGTTCCACCTTCACGACGGTCGCCAGCGCACGCCAGACCTCCGCGAGGCTGCGACGAGGGCCCTCGACGAGCCGGAAGAGGACGGCGATCGTCACCGCCATCAGATAGTCGCCCGAGTAGCCGATCCACAGCGCGCTCCGGGGAAGATCGAATCCGTACAGGGCGACCTCGGCGACGACGAAGCCGAGAGCGCAGTGCGCGCCACAACGGGACACCTGCGTCACGATGATGCCCCGGTGGGGTCGATCCGTCCGCGGCGACGGCGTGAGCGCCTCGGGCCGGCCCCAGTTCCAGTAGAGGCGGACGGCTGCCGGACCGACGTAGAGGACGGTCACCAGCCAGACGATCTCCATGACTCTGGCCGGCTGACGGTGTCCGTAGAGGTACGTGTCGACGAGGACGATCACGAAGCTGACGCCACCGACCGCGAGTGAGATCCAGGAGAGCGTCCAGAGCCAGGTCGGCTGCATTCTCGCTCCCTTTCCACCCGGCGCCTCGGCGCTTGGCGCGGCCGAACGTGGAGGGGAGTCAACCGATTGCCGACGGCAGCCCACAGTCTCCCAGCTCGCACCCGCCCGCATCGGTGGATCGGGGCGTTCGTCGTGCGGGCTGCGCCCCCGGACACGGGGACCCAGTTCCCTCCGCGCGGGGATCCGCCGGGCACGCCGGCAGCGCAGCGTGGGACCGGAGGAAACCACCGCATCGATACGGAGTGACGACCGTGAACCAGAGCGCCGAAGCATCGAAGCCGCCGCCGTGGGCACGCCGAGCCGGTCACGTACGCGGGCACCGCATTGACGGTGCCGCCGCGTGCCGTCCGGCTCGGGTCGTTAGTCGGCGAAGTCGACGGCGGCGAGCGTGGCGGAGCGGTGCGTGGCGAGGCGTTCGGCCTGCCCGGTAATGGCGTCGCGCGTGCCGGCGGACAGTTTGCGCCAGGGCTGGACGGCGACGGTGAACGTCCTGCCGGACTTGCGGGGACGCCAGGTGCCGACGATCTCGCCGTCGACCAGCACCGCGCCCGGGCGGCCCAGCACCGGCCACAACTCCTTCGCGTGGGCGGCGTCGGGCGCGAGTGTCGCCCGGTCCTTCGCCTGCAGGAACAGGTCGAACGGGCCGAGCAGGCGGGTCGCGCTCACCTCGGCCGCCGTCAACGCCTCCTCGTCGGCGGCCAGCAGCGAGCGCGTCTCGCCGTCGACCGTCACGTCGACCACGTCGTCGGGCCAGCGTGCCTTCACGTCCTTGACCGGCGCGTCGAGATAGTCGGCGACCTGCTTCGGAGTAGCGGGGCCGAGTAGCCGAAGGTACGCGCGGACGAGGTCGAACCGGTCACCCGGGGCGGCCGCCCGGCGGAAGCCGGTGATGCGCCGCAGGACCGGAGGTGAGGTGTCGAGCTGCAACTCCAGACCGGCCCGCGCGGCCGCCAGCCGGAAGGGCATCTCGTACAGGTGGGTGGCGTCGCACGGCCGGCAGAACCGCAGGTACGGCTCCGGCAGCATGGTGGCCAGGCGGCCGGAGACGTCGCCCTTGACCGTTGGCGCGGTGACGATCGCCCGCATGCCGGCGGCCACCTCGTCGAGCGCGGCGAGGTTGCCGATGCCGGCCGCCTTCAACGGCTTCGAGGCGTCGTAGATGCGCTTGCCCGCGTCGGCGTCGGAGAACGGCTCGACCGCGGCCACCACCTGCCCGACGTCGGCGCGGCGATAGAGGTGCGGAGCACCCCGTACGGTCCACAGCAGGACCACGTCGGCGTCGGACAGCGCGGTCACGTCGACGCCGCGGACGGCCAGGGCCCAGCGGGCGCCGTCCGGCCCGGTGTTCTGCACGCCGATGTCCAGGACGGCGGTGTCGGCCAGCGAACCCTCGTCCCGGTCCAGCTGCTGCGCCCGCACGCGGTAGGCCACCACCTGACGCCGGTCAACCATGAACGCACCCTAGCCGCGAGCGGTCAGCCAGCGGTGACCATCGGGCGGTCGACGCCGAGAAACTAGAGTTGGTGGTGTGCGGATCCGGATCGAGGGCGGTGACCTGCCGGGCCGGCGCGCGGGCGCGGAGGCCGACGCGCTGCGCCTCGGCAACGTACACGTCGGCATCCAGCGCAAGAGCGAGGTGCTCGATCGCGTACGGGTCGACGCGGCAGGGGCGGTCTGGAACGTGGAGGTGTCCAGCCGGGAGGTCGACGGGGTGCTCGACGTCGGCGGGCCGTTCGTGCACGGACGACCCGGAGGGCGTTTTCTCTACCTGAGCTGGGGAGCGCTGACCGATGACGGGTTCGCGATGTTCCGGCGAGCGAAGCTGATGTTCACCGACGTCCCGACCGCCCTGCTGCGCGCCGCGCACGAGAGCGGTGGGTTGCTGGTGAGCAGGCTGGGGCTGACGGACGCGGCCGGCGGGCCGGTATGCGCTCGGGTCCGCCCACCCGCCGTCACCTGGACGTTGGAATAGCCCCGGCCGCCCGTACCGGACGGGCGGCCGGGAAGACGCGGCCGTCAGGCCACCAGTGAGACCCGTCCGTTGTCCAGGTCGTAGCGGGCGCCGACGACCCGCAGCGCGCCCTGCCGCACCTTCTCGGCGATGATCGGGCTGCGCGCCGACAGTGCCCGAACCTGGGCGGCGATGTTGGCGCGGACGGCGTTCTCCACCGGGTCGCCGGGCTGGCTCAGCACCGGCTCGACCACCGGGCGGAGGCTGTCGACGATGGTGCCGATGTGTCCGGGAGCGGTGCCGCCGGTGTGGATGGCGTCGATGGTGGCCGTGATGGCGCCGCAGCGTTCGTGCCCGAGGACGACGATCAGCAGGCTGCCGAACTCCTCCACGGCGAACTCGACGCTGCCCAGCAGCAGGTCGTCGACGATGTTGCCGGCCACCCGGTTGTCGAACAGGTCACCGAGCCCCTGGTCGAACAGCACCTCGGGCGCGACCCGGGAGTCGGCGCAGCCGACCGTGATGGCGAACGGGTGCTGGCCGGCGGCGAGGCGGTGCAGGTCGTCGATGCCCTGGTGCGGGTGCCGGCCGTGACCGCTGGTGAAGCGGTGGTTGCCGGCGAGCAGCCGACGCAGCGCCTCGGCCGGCGTGGCAACGGTGTCGTCGGCCGGCGACGCGGCTGCGGCGCTCGCCCCGGACGGACCGGTGACGGCCGCGCCGAGCGCGACGGCCGTCGCGCCGCCGGCGGCCAGCAGGGAGCGGCGGGACAGAGGGGTACGAGGCACAGTGATCTCCCGAGGGTGAGGCGGTTGCCTTCTTCCTACCAGGCGATCATCCACAGTGGTGCGCCGATACCCCGCCGACGCCCCCGGTCCCCCGATCGCGCGCGGTGGCCGGGGGACCGAGGTCGGTGTGTCAGCGGTGCTCGCTGTCGAGGGCGGCGACCTCGCGTACGGCCTGGGCGACGGCCGCGAAGTCCTTCTTCAGGATCGCGCCGTGGTTGCTGGCGACCTTCGCGTGGACTCGGATGTTCGGGTTGCGGGCGGTCACCGCGTCGAGGCTGGCGCGGATGCGTTCCTGCTCGTCACCCTTGCTGCCGAGGGACGTTCCCGAGGCGACCACGTACCGCACCGGAACGGTGATGCCGTCCAGCACCGGACCCAGTTCGCGTTCCCGGGAGAGCCGGCCCAGCTCGATGTTGCTCTCCGCCTGCTGGGCGGCGCTCATGCGCGGGGTCAGGCCGGTCGGCCGCAGCAGCGGCGTGAACCAGCCCAGGCGCCGGAACAGCGTGCGGATCCGCTGCTCCATGGCGTCGTCGAGCCAGTCGTGCGGGAACGCGCCGTCGACCAGCACCGCGCCGATCGTGCGGTCCGGGTTGCGGTGGGCCCAGTGGGCGCCGACGACGGCCCCGTACGACCAGCCGACGAGCACCGCCCGCTGGACGCCTCGGGCGGCGAGAACGGCGTCGACGTCCCGAACGGCCGCCGCGAAGGAGTAGTCCGCCGAGCGTCCCGACCTTCTGCCGCGGGCCCGCTCGTCGTAGGTGATGTGCCGCCATCGGGTGCCCAGGTCGGTGGTGACGCGCCGCCAGTACCCCTGGGTGGCGAACTGGCCGTTGAGGAAGACCACCGGGACGCCCGCGCCGCCGGTGTCGGTGACGGCAAGGGCGGTGTCGTCGACCGGCACCATGCCGGTCCACGGCGAACGGGTCGGAGAGGGGTTGTTGGTCGTCATTGTCGTACTCCTTGAAAGGGGTTGGGGTTCAGAGGCTGCGGGCGCTGATGTCGCCGAGCGAGGTGGTGGCATGGATGTCGAGGTCGGCGCTGCCGTGGTTGACCAGGGCGTTGCTGATGCGCCCGTGGCCGGTGCCGGCGTCCAGGGCGGCCGAGACGCCGGTGGCGGCGGCGACCGAGATGTCGCCGGACTGGGTACGCAGCACGAGCCGGCCCCGCGTCGCCTGCGCGACGCGAATGTCGCCCCGCGTGGTGCTGATCTCGGCGGGCCCGTTGAGCCGGCCGACTTCGACGGTGCCGTCGACGGCGGTGAGGCGCATGCTCGCCGCCTCGTCGACCTTGATGTGGCGGTACGCGCCGTCCACGGTGACGTCACCGAGGCGTCCGACGCCGCGCAGCTCGGCGCTGGCGGCCCGGACCTCGACGCGGGAGTCGGCGGGCAGTTGGACGGTGACCTCCACCGAGCCGGTGGGGCCCAGTAGCTGGTTGTCGGGGGACGCGGTCGTGACCCGCAGGACACCGTCGGCGTACGCGATGGTGGTCTGCTCGGCGGCCCGGGTGTCGCGGCTGCGGCCGGCGTCGGCGGGCCGGACCTCGACGGTGGTGTCCGCACGGTCGGCGGCGATGAGCTGGACGCGTCCGGCGGGGATGTCCAGGACGGCGGCGATGGGGGCGGGAGTGGCGAAGGTCTGCACGGCGTTCTCCGATGCTTGTTCCGGTGTTTCTTACATCGGAAACGCTACGTTGCTTTCCAGCTGGTGGCAACAGAGCTGTTGCGTATTTAGCCGATAACAGCAGCTAGAAGCGTTGTAAACGTTGCAATCGCTTTGCCGATAAAGCAACGCTCGCCATTGCCGTCATTGCAATAGACTGTCGGTGAACGCTATGGTGGCAGTGCCGTTGTGGACGACCACCGAGGAGATCACCGTGCCGGGAGGCAGGCTCACCCAGCAGGACCGCCAGCAGATCGCGTCCGGGCTGGCCGACAGCCTCCCGTACGCCGAGATCGCCCGACGCCTCGACCGTCCGACCTCGACCGTCACCCGTGAGGTGCTGCGCAACGGCGGTCCGAACGCCTACCGGGCCGACCTCGCCCACCGCGCCACCGAACGCCGCGCCCGCCGCCGCGTGCCCACCGCCACCCGGACCGGCGAGTCGATCCCGCAGCCGCACGGTCGCGACGCCGAGGCCGTCGCCGAGTACGAGGAAACGTTCACCACCGTCCTCATGGCATCCGGCCTGAACAAGATGGGGGCCCGGGTGCTGACCTGCCTGTTCACCACCGACACGGGCAGCCTCACCGCGGCGGAGCTGGCCCAGCGCCTGCACGTCAGCCCGGCCTCCATCTCCAAGGCCATCAGCTTCCTGGAGAGTCAGAGTCTCGTGCGGCGGGAGCGCGACGAGCGCCGCCGCGACCGCTACGTCGTCGACACCGAACTCTTCTACCAGGCGACGATCGCCAGCGCCCGCGCGAACGACCAACTCGTCGCGACGGCACGCCAGGGCGTCGCCGTCCTCGGCCCGCACACCCCCGCCGCTGCCCGCCTGGAGAACGTCGCCCGCTTCCTCGACTTCATGAGCGAGAGCACCACCCGCGCCGCCGAACAGGCCCGCGCCGTCCTGCACTCCCGGGCCGGAGATTAGTTCCGGTCCGGGCGGTGCCGGGCGTACGCGTCGACGCGCCCCCAGCGTCCTGGAATGTCCAGCAGCGCGATCCGGTCGAAGGCGGACGGCAGCGCGGGATTCACGGCCAGGTGGTCCTCGTGCGGGTCGAGGCCGAGCAGGGTGCGCAGCAGCAGCATCGGCGCACCGCTGGACCACGCCTGCGGGCTGCCGGCGGTGGGATACCGGACCGGGTACCGGGTGGTGCTGCGGTCGAAGCCTCCGAACGCCTCGGGCAGCCGCCCCTGGAAGTAGGTCGCGGCGGACAGGATCCCCTCGGCGATGCGGCCCGCCTCGCTGAGGAACCCGTAACGGCGCAGACCCCACGCGATGAACGAGTTGTCGAACGGCCAGACGGTGCCGTTGTGGTAGCCGAGCGGGTTGTAGCGGCTCTGCCCGGAGGCGAAGGTCCGTACGCCCCAGCCGGAGAAGAGCGCCGGACCCATCAGGTGCTCGACGACCCGCGCGGCCCGGTCGGGCGCCACGATGCCACTCCAAAGCAGGTGGCCGATGTTCGAGGAGAGGCTGTCCACGGGAGTGCCGTCGTGGTCGAGCGCGAGGGCGTAGTAGCCGCGGTCCTCGAGCCAGAAGTCCCGGTTGAAGCGCTCGTACAGCGCCGCCGCCTCGCGTTCCAGCCGCTCGGCGTAGTCGCGGTCGCCCCAGAACGTACGCGCGAGTCGAGCCCCGCGAAGCTTGGCGTCGTAGGCGTACCCCTGGACCTCACACGTCGCCCTCGGGAACCCCGGCAACCGGCCGTCGGCGTAGGAGATGCTGTCCCAGGAGTCCTTCCAGCACTGGTTGTCCAGGCCGGTGGCCCGGTTGCGCCGCTGGTACCAGATGTAGCCGGTGGACGTCAGGTCCGCGTACCGGTCGATCCAGTCCAGGGCCGCGCGAGCCTCCTGCTCCAACTCCATCACCAAGCCGGTGTCGCCGCTCCACCGTTCGTACTCGTCGAGCAGCACCACGAACAGGGGCGACGCGTCGACGGTGCCGTAGTAGGGGGAGTGCGGCTGCTCCTCGAACGCGGCCGACTCCCCGTAGCGCAGCTCGTGCAGGATCCGGCCGGGATCCTCCTCCAGCACGTCGTCGGTCCGGGCACCCTGGAGCGAGGCGAGGATCCGCAGTGTCGGCGGGGCCAGCGACGGCGTGACGGCCAGCGTCTGTAGGCAGGTCAGCAGGCTGTCGCGGCCGAACAGGGTCATGAACCAGGGAAGTCCGGCCGCGGGTACGGCAGCTCCGCTGAGCGACAGCGGCGCGAAGCGCAGCGCCGCGAGGTCCACCAGGCTGCGGTGGTAGACCTGTTGGAGCGTGGCGCTCTCGGTGTCCAGCGTCGGCGCCTGCGCCACCCACTCGCGCACGCTGTCCGGCAGCGTCGACTCGTCCGGGCGTAGAGCGCGCAGGGCGGCGCGCAGGTCGACGCCGTCCGGTCGCAGCGCCCGCATGACCACCTGCAACCGGGTGTCCCACTGCTCTCCGGGTCGCAGTCGCACGGCGTACCGCAGGCCGCGCGCGTCGATGGTGGCCGACTCGCTCGTCGACACGACGACCTCGCGCCGGTACGTCCCACGCCGGTAGCCCACCCGCAGCTCGTTCGGCTCGACGTCGGTGTAGTAGCTGCCCGCCTTGTCCTGGATGTCGAACTTGATCTCGAAGATGTCGGCGAAGTCGGCCTCGACCTCCAGCCGTACGTCGAGGTCCACCACTCCCTGGCCGTAGTTGAAGATCGTCAGCGTCTCGGTCAGGTCCGGGCCGATGCGTCGCCGCCGGATCGCGGACACGTCCGCCTCCACGTAGTCGACGGCCCCGCCCGGCACCACGAAGAACGTGACCTCGTAATACTGGCTGTCGTCCACCGACAGGGCGGCCAACCGCTCGCCATTGACGGTGAGCACCCAGCGGGACAGATAGCGCGTGTCGTTGGCGAACAGCCCCACCGGCGTGGCGGGCGACGACTCCACGTCGCCACTGGCGTCCGACACGATGAAGGTGTTGCCGTCGATGCACGACACCGTGCCCGGGATGTCCCTCACGGCGCACTGGTCGTCGTCGGCTGGTCGGCTTCCGCGCCACCATCGGCCCCGCGGGGAAACAGTCGCCCGATGCGCAACGCCAGGGCGAGGTCGCCGTCGACCAGGATCTCGCCGCGCTCGATCGCCGCCAGTCCGTTCACCTCGCCGCGCGCCATCGACTCGGCCACCTGTGCCGGCACCCTGATGACGGTGTCGGCCGGGTCTCCGCTCTGCGACACCTGTAGCTTGCCGTGGTCGATGACCAGGAGCCACTGCTCCAGGTCGTCCCCGTCGGCGATGTCGAAGCGCACGCTCCCGCACACCTTGCTGAACCGCGGATCCTGGCACGCGGCGGCCAGCCGCTGAAAGAACCCGCTGGTCGCCGTCGTCATCCCACCTCCCCGGCCTGGAAAAGAGCGGACGACGGCTACCCGCTGCGGCCCGTTGCTAACGCCCGTCCGACGGAAATGAACTGTCGCCGTGGCAGGCGTACCGCTCAGAATGTCCGCCGTGGCGAAGGAACAGGTGCTGGCGAAGGTGGCGGCGGATCTGGAGCGCGGGCACGTGCACCCCGCGATGCAACGCCTGGCGAGCCTGACCGCCGCGTACCCCGACGACCTGCAGGTGCGGGCGCGGCGTGCCGCGCTCTACCGGCAGGTGGGCAACGTGATCGAGGCGGGGCGGTGGGGTTTCCTCGGCGAGGACACCGACGCGCGGGAGGTCGCCGCGTTCGAGCGGGCCTACGGGAACGCCTGGCGGCGGCTGCGGGCGTTGCGGGTGACCGCCGACCCCAGCGCCAGACTCGGGCCGGTGGCGGGCGCGCGCTTCGCGCGACTGCTGGAGCAGGCCGGCCGGTACGGGCCCGTCACCTGGACCGATGACGGGCCACGTCCCGAGGAGCCGAGTTCGTGGCAGGACGGGTTGGGCTGCCTGGTGGCGGCGGTGATCGGCGTGGTGCTGGTGGCGCTGTGCGTCGTCGGCCTGGTCACCGTGCTCCGGTGGGTGTTCTAGCCGAGGTCGAAGTCGACCGCGACCGGCGTTCGCCGGACCCGCAGGGGAGTCGCGGCGTCGAAGCTTGCCGCGTCGCGGTGCCACACCGGCTGGGTGTACGCGCAGTCGCAGCGCAGCTTCACCCGCTGCCCGGGGAGCAGCCGCAGGGCGTACGCGTCGCCCACGTCCGCCACGCCGGCCAGGTCCCCGGTCGTCGCGTCGAACGCGATCACCTGGGCGTAGGTGAGCAGCTCGTCGACCCGCACCGCCCCGCTGACAAGCGTGCCGGCGGGTAGCGCCTGGTCGAGGGTCACCGTCTGGTGCGCACGCACCCGCACGCCGCGCGCCTGCGCCCGGGTGCCGACCCCACCGGACCACACGGTCGCATGCCCGTTCGCGGCGAACTGCACGGGCCAGTGGTACGGCCCGAGGCCGGTGATCGTGTAGCGGCCCTCCTCGTCGGTGGTCGGGCCGTGGTCGTCGTACTTCGGATGCGGCACGTACGGCACCACCATGGCCAGCGCGCGAAAGACCGGAGCGCCCGTCGCCGCGTCGGTCACCACGCCGGTGATGGTGCCCGGTGGGTCGAGCCGGATGGTCGGCACGTCGGTCACCGCGCCGGCGGAGACCCGGACCACCCGGGCGCGTTCGCGCTCACCCGTGCCGCCGTGGCGGCCCACCCACTGCCAGCCGTGCGCCGCTGTGTCGTAGGGGCGCACGAGCAGCCGGTACTCCCCGGGAGCCACCCCCTCGGCGACGAGCGTGCCCTGCTCGTCGGAGCAGCCGGCGTACCGACCGAGTTGGTCCTCGCCGATCGTGACCGCCGCCAGCGCCGCGGCGTCCACCGGGACGAGCGTGGCGCAGGCCCGGGTCACCGGAGCGCCCGTGGCGGCGTCGCGGACCACGCCGCGGACGCTGCCGGGCGCGGGTGGCGCGGTTTCGGGGGTACGCGCCAGAGCCGGCGCGGCGGCCTCCACGACGAGCACCGCGACGGTGATGGTGGTGGTCAGTCTGCGCAGGAGGGTAGGGCTCACAGGCGTGCTCCTCGCGGCGACGGAACGGGGGTTCGCCGACGGTAACGGAGCGTTGCTGATCCAAATCGGTCAATGTCGTGATGCCGACTGAAGGCGCGCCGGCTAGCGGCTGATCAGCGTTTCGTTCCGGACACGCCGCCCGGTGCGGCATGGGTGGCAAGCCATGCCGGCGGCAAGGTGAGGGTGTGGAACCACTCGCGCGGCACCTGATCGAAATACGGTCCCCTGAGGACCGGCTTTCCGCCGCCGAAGCGGTCGGCGGCCGCGGCGGCTCGCCTGACGCTGAAGCGCCAGCCGCCCGTTGCTCGCGAGGTGATGATTCTGCCACCACGGGCGATACCGACGTTACGGTTCGGATTTGGTCGGGTGCTGGTCTTCCAGATGCTGCCCTTGAAGTGGACGATGAAGTCGATCTGGGACCACGGTTCGCGCATCGCGGGCCGGCCGTACTCGTCCGGGCCCAGGTAGACGCCCTGCTCGTCAACGGCGAAGAGCAACTCCTGCCGGACCGCGCGGCCGACGCGGCCCCGCATCAGGGCGAGCATGGTCGCCTCGAACCCCAGCCCGATGATGAAGAACATGTAGCGCTCGGACAGGTCCTGTAGGCCGATCACCACGGCCGTCATCGGCAGAGCGCTGTACAGCGCCAGCGTGAGCCCGGTCAGGATGCGGCTCTGTCGAACCTCGTATGCGCCATCCATCTTCACGATTACAAGATAGTGGCGATCATCAACAAGGTCGTGATCGGTGTTCTCCCTCAATTCGGGCGCATGAGGCGGATCCAGCGCATAGCGTCACGGTGGCGGCTCACGGCCGCCCGCGCCGGTAGCCCCCGGCGCTCGCGCCGACCGGAGGGGACCGGCTCATGGACCGGGTCGACAACATGCTCCTGCCAGCGCTGGACGGCCCGGTGCCGACCGCGGCGACGCGGGCGCTGGGTCTGCTGAGCCTGGCCCTGGGCGTGGGCGCACTGGCCGCGCCCCGGACCCTGGCCCGCCTGACCGGCGTCGACGACTCACCTGCCGCGCAGGCCGTGATCCCCGCCGTCGGAACGCGGGAGGTGATCCACGCCGTCGGTCTGCTCGCCGGCCGCCGCCCGGCCGGCTGGGCGTGGACCCGGGTCGCCGGTGACGCCCTCGACCTGACCCTGCTGGGCCGGGCGATGGCCGACCGGCGGGGTGAGCGACGCCGTCGCCTGGCCCTGACCACGGCCGCGATCGCCGGCGTCACCGCCCTGGACGTCGCCACCGCGATCGCCGCCGGGCGTGCCCGCCGGGCCCGGGCGCGGATGATCCGGATGGAGATCGCGGTGACGGTCAACCGTTCGCCCGCCGAGGCGTACCGGTTCTGGCGTGACATGGAGAACCTGCCCCGGTTCATGGCGCACCTGGAGTCGGTACGCGCCGACGACCTGCGCCTCTCGCACTGGGTCGCCCGTGGGCCGGCCGGTCGCCGCGTCGAGTGGGACGCCGAGATCATCGACGATCAGCCGAACAGGTCGATCACCTGGCGGTCGCTGCCCGGCAGCCGGGTGGCGAACGCCGGTCGGGTCGCGTTCGTACCCGCTCCGGGCGACCGCGGCACCGAGGTCCGGGTGCAACTGCGCTACGCGCCACCGGCGGGCGCGCTCGGCCGGGCCGTGGCGAAGCTCTTCGGCGAGGAGCCCGAGCAGCAGGTCCGCGACGACCTGCGCCGGTTCAAGCAGGTGCTGGAGGCCGGCGAGGTGGTCCGCTCCGAGGGCAGCCCGAACGGCATCTCCGTACGCCAGCAGGCGATGCAGCGGCCCGCGCAGCCGCTGCCGGCGTCCCGTCGCTGACCACCGGATCCGAAGGGAACGCGAAATGAAGGCCACCGCCTGGATGGGCACCGACACCGTCAAGGTGATCGACGTGCCCGATCCGACGATCATGAATGCCCGGGACGCCATCGTGCGGGTCAGCACCACCGCGATCTGCGGCTCCGACCTGCACCTCTACCACGGCTACATCCCCGCTATGCGCAAGGGCGACATCCTCGGCCACGAGTTCATGGGCGAGGTGGTGGAGGTCGGGCCGCAGGTCCGCAACCTCAAGCCCGGCGACCGGGTGGTGGTGCCGTTCCCGATCGCGTGCGGGCACTGCTCCTCCTGTCAGCGCGGCCTCTACTCGGTGTGTGAGAACTCCAACCCCAACGCCGGCATCGCCGAGAAGGTCATGGGCCACTCGCCGGCCGGCATCTTCGGCTACTCCCACCTGCTCGGCGGGTACGCGGGCGGCCAGGCCGAGTACGCGCGGGTGCCGTTCGCCGATGTCGGCCCGCTCAAGGTGCCCGACGAGATCCCCGACGACCAGGCCGTCCTGCTCGCCGACGTCTTCCCGACCGGCTACATGGGCGCCGAGATGTGCGACATCAAGCCCGGGCAGGTCATCGCGATCTGGGGCGCGGGACCGGTAGGGCTGCTCGCCGCGGCCAGCGCCCGGCTGCTCGGCGCGGAGCGGGTGATCGTCATCGACCGGTTCCCGTATCGGCTGCGGCTCGCCGCCGAGCACGCCGACGCCGAGACGATCAACTACGAGGACGTCGACGTACTGGACACCCTCAACGAGATGACCGCCGGTCGGGGCCCGGACGCGTGCATCGACGCGGTCGGCCTGGAGGGCCACCACGGCAACTCCGCCATGTACGCGTACGACCGGGCCAAACAGGCCACCCGGACCGAGACGGAACGGCCGTTCGCGTTGCGGGAGGCGATCCTGGCGTGCCGATCCGGGGGAGTCGTGTCGGTCGTCGGCGCGTACGGCGGTTTCGTCGACAAGTTCCCGATGGGCGCGTTCATGAACCGGTCACTGATCATGCGGACCGGCCAGTGCCATGTGCAGCGTTACACCCGCCCGCTGCTGGAGCGCATCCAGCGCGGCGAGATCGACCCCAGCTTCATCGTCAGCCACCGCATGCCGCTGCGCGACGCCCCCAAGGGCTACAAGATCTTCCAGAAGAAGCAGGACGACTGCACCAAGGTGCTCCTCAAGGTCTGACCGCCGCCCAGCTCCCGCGATCTTGCACTTTCTGCGGCGACACAAGGGGCATACCACCCCATGTCGACAACCGAAACCGCAAGATCGGCGCGAGGGGGGTGGCGCGTTTGTGGTCTGTGGGCTCGGGAACGCGGCTCGTTCGTTCCGGAGACGGGAGGGAGCGGATCATGGAGTACGAGCAGATGATCGCGACCGTACGACAGCGCGGAGGGCTCGGGGAGAACGAGGCCGTTCGCTCGGTGCAGGCCGTCCTGTCGGTGCTCGGCGAGCGGCTCGCCGGACAGGAGGCCGACAACCTGGCGGCACAGTTGCCCGATCGGCTGAACGGGTCCGTCACCCGCAACCCGCAGGGACGCCGGTGGGACGTCGAGGAGTTCCTGAAGAAGGTCGGCGACCGTGAGCAGGTGTCGAACGCGGACCAGGTGCGTCAACACGCCCAGGTGGTGCTGAACACCGTCGCCGAGGCGCTCGACGACGACGACCGGCACGACCTGCTGGCCCAGTTGCCCGGCGGCATCACCGACCTCTTCGGTGTCCCCACCCCACGCGGCTGAGCGCGGTCACGCTCTCAACGGGCGCGGACCCCGGCCTCCACGGTCAGGGTCCCCGCCTCGGCGTCGATGGTGGCGGGCGCACCGAGCGGGACGGTGAGCTGCCCGGGGCCGTGCCCCAGGCGGAGCCCGCCCAGGACGGGCACGCCCAGGTCGTACAGGCGGTCCTTGAGCACCGCCGCCGCGTCCCAGTCGCCAGCGCCGCCGACGCTGTTGGTGATCTGACCGATGACCACCCCGGCAACCCGGGACAGCACGCCCACCCGGCGCAGCTCGGTCACCATCCGGTCGATGCTGTACGGAGCCTCGTCCACGTCCTCGAAGAACAGGATCGCGTCGTCGAACCGCGGCGAGTCCGCCGCGCCGAGCGACGTGGAGAGCATCGTCAGGGTCCCGCCGAGCAGCGGGCCCGACGCGAGCCCCGGCACCACCACCGGGGCGGCCGTCTCGGCTGGGTCCCTGGTGATCGTGACGGGCGCGGTGGTCATCACCGCGCTCCGCAACGCCTCTGCCGACTCGGGGCCGGTGCGGCTGTCGCTCCAGTTGACCATCGGACCGTAGAAGGTGATCAGCCCGGTCTCGCGCCAGAGTCGGCCGTGGATGCTGGTGATGTCACTGAAGCCCACGACCACCCGGGGGTCGCGGCGCAGGCCGGACACGTCGATCTCATCGACGATCCGCTGCGTGCCGTAACCGCCACGGGCGGCGAAGACGGCGCGTACGCCAGGGTCGTTGAGCGCGGCGTTCAGGTCGGCCAGTCGCTGCGCGTCGGTGCCGGCCATGTAGCCGTACTTCGCGTAGACATGCTCGCCCAGCTCCACCTCCAGACCCCAGCTCCGCAGGATCTCGATGCCGCGCGCCATGTTCGTCGGGTTGGGAGTGCCTCCGGGAGACACGACCCGGACCCGGTCCCCGGGCGCCAGCGCCGGCGCCCGCAGCGCCCGTCGCGTCTTCGGCTCGGGCGCGGTGTGCGCGGATGCGGCGTCCGCATGGCCGGCGAGCGTCACCGCGCCGGCGGCTGCCGTTCCCATGCCCAGCACGCGACGACGCGACAGGGGCGGCCGAGCGGATGTGCGGGTCGGGACGGGATCCGCGCCGGGATCGGCCACAGTTGCCTCCATCGTCATCGACGTGCGACGTCCGAGCCGCTACAGCCTATGACGATGGTCGATGTCATGGGGGGTCCACAAAGGACGCCAGGGTCGTCAGGGAATCGGCCACTCGTGCACCGGACGGTTGCTGTGCATCAGCTCCACGTAGTGCCGCACCACCTCGCGCAGCGCCTCCGGCCGGTCCAGGTGATCGGTGGACTCCAGCCGGTGCAGCGTCGCCACCTGCCAGGTCGCGCCGTTGCGGTTGGTCAGGCAGCGCTGCTCGATCACGCCCAGCAGGCGGTCCCGCTCGGTCGGGTCGAGGCCCCACCGGTCCAGGCCGTGGTGCGCCATCGGCAGCAGCCGGCGCAGTACCAGCTCGGTGACCGGCAGGTAGCCGAGGCCGGGCCAGAAGACCTGCGCGTCGATGCCGTGCCGGGCACAACTGGTGAAGTTCTCCTCGGCGGCGCTGAACGACATCTGTGACCACAGGGGCCGGTCCGACTCGGCCAGGGCGCGGACCAGTCCGAAGTAGAACGCGCCGTTGGCGATGGTGTCCAGCACGGTCGGCCCAGCCGGCAGCACCCGGTTCTCCACGCGCAGGTGCGGCCGGCCGCGCGACACGTCGTACACCGGACGGTTCCAGCGGTAGATCGTGCCGTTGTGCAGCCGCAGCTCGGCGAGGTTCGGCACCTCGCCGGCCGCCAGGGTCTGCGCCGGGTCCTGCGGGTCGCACACCGGCAGCAGCGCCGGGAAGTAGCGGACGTTCTCCTCGAACAGGTCGAAGACACTGGTGATCCAGCGTTCGCCGAACCAGACTCTGGGGCGTACCCCCTGGGCTTTTATCTCTTCCGGCCGGGTGTCGGTGGCCTGCTGGAAGAGCGGGATGCGGGTCTCGCGCCACAGCTCCCGACCGAACAGCAGCGGCGCGTTCGCCCCGAGGGCCACCTGGATGCCGGCGACCACCTGGGCGGCGTTCCAGTAGTCGGCGAACTGCGCCGGGCTGACCTGGAGGTGGAACTGGGTGCTGGTGCAGGCCGCCTCCGGGGTGATCGTGTCGGCGGTGACCGCCAGACGCTCCACCCCGGAGATGGCGATCGGCAGGTCCTCGCCGCGCGCCGCGAAGATCTGCTCGTTGAGCAGCTTGTAGCGCGGGTTGGCCGACAGCGTCTCGGCGGTGAGGTGCTCGGGACGCAGCGTCGGCAGGATGCCGATCATGACCATGTGCGCGCCGACCGTACGGGCCTTCTCCTCGGCGGCGTTGAGGCTGGCCCGCACGTCCTCCTCGAAGTCCAGGGTTCCCGTGCCGGTCAGCCGGCGCGGTGGCACGTTGATCTCGATGTTGAACTGGCCCAGCTCCGTCTGGAAGCTCGGATCCTCGATGGCCGCCAACACGTCGGCGTTGCGCATGGCCGGATTCGACGCCTCGTCCACGAGGTTCAGCTCGATCTCCAGCCCTGTCATCGGCCGGTCGATGTCGAACCGCGACTCCCGCAGCATCTCGGCGAAGACATCGAGGCAGCTCCGCACCTTTTCCCGGTAGCGGGCCCGATCCTCCCGACTGAAGGTCCGTACGCCGACATCCTCGCCCATGGTCACCGCCCTGTCACCGCTGGTCCCCCCTAACCTCGCACGCGGCCGTGCGGGCGGGGAAGACCCGAGGGTTCTTTCCTACCCAGTGGTGAGCCCAGTGACCCCTGTCGCACGCTGTGTGGTCGGCGAGGGCGCGAACGGCCGGCACCGCTAGCATTACCGCCCGAGAGGTGGTGGCGTCCGGATGCGCGAGAAGGTGACCCGGCTGTTCGTCGCGGCGGCGATCGCCGAGGCCTGCTCCTGGCTGGCCCTGCTGGTCGGGATGGCCGTCAAGTACGGTCCGCCCGGCAACGAGCTGGGCGTCAAGATCTTCGGTCCGATCCACGGCGGCCTGTTCATCGCGTACGGGTTGCTGGTGCTCGCGGTGGCGCGGCTGCGCCGCTGGAGCCTGCCGGTGACCCTGGTGGCGTTGGCGTGCGCCGTGCCGCCGTTCGCCACCGTGATCTTCGAACGCTGGGCACACCGCCGGGGCATGCTCGGCGGCGACCGGCAGCCGACCCGCGAGCCCGCCCCAGTCGGCTGACCGGCCCCGGCCGAGCGCTCAGGTCAGCGCGGAACAGGCCACGACGCCGGCCAACAGCAGAGCGCCGATCATCGCCTGCAACAGCAGCGGCGGTCCCAGGTGTGACCAGAGGGTCGCGGTACGCGGGGTGAGCAACTGCCCGGTGGTCAGGTTGACGATGCGCTCGATCCGCGGCGGCAGCTCCGGGTCGCGCTGCGGGCGCAGGGTGAGCTGCACCTGGTCGGCCGGGTGCAGGGCGCTCTGCGGCAGATGCCCGTGCAGCTCGACCTCGCAGAGCTGACCGGCGGTGTTCCGCAGGCGCACCGGGGTGACCAGGTACTCCGGGCCCTGCTTCAGCTCCTTCCAGCGCCGGCGGGCGCCACCGCCGCCGAAGGAGAACAGCGCGCGCAGCAGCAGGGCCGGCAGCCGGGCGAACGCGGCAGCGGCGAGCACCGCGACCAGCACCGGTTGGCCGACGCGGACCTCACGGGTGTAGCCGTCCAGCAGGCGGATCAGCCGTCCCGTGACGATCCGCTCCGTCGGGTGCACGATCCGCCGGGTATCGAGTCCGCTGTCCATGTCCACCACCGAGAGTCCGCTTGTGTTCACTGATCGTATCGATGTCCTCGGTTGAACGACGTGAATGAAACCTGGTCACGGGCTCACGCCCGCGAGGTGACATCCCGGGCGACGGGGGTAAGCGGGCGGTCGAGCTGGAAAGGGGTCGAGCATGCAGCTGTCCTTCCTGCGCCCGCTCTACGACCGACCCGGGCCGTGGTGCTCGGTGTACCTGGACGCCTCAGCGGACACCGAGGACGCCCACCCCGCGCTGGACCTGCGCTGGCGCGCCCTGGAACGCCGCCTGGCCGAACAGGGGGCGGACGAGGCGAGCGTCGCCGCGCTGGACCGGGTGATCCGAGGTCACGACCCGATGGTCGGGGACTACGGCCTGGCGGTCTTCGCCAGCCACGGTCGGGTGGTGCTCTCCGAGTACCTGTCCGCGCCGCCGCTGCGCGACCTGGCGAGTTTCGGGCCGTTGCCGCACGTCATGCCGCTGCTCGCCCAACGCGGCGAACAGGTGGCGTGGGTCCGGGTGGTCGCCGACCGTACCGGAGGCGACGCCGTCGCGGTCAGCGCGGGCGGCGTACCCCGGCGAGCGCACGTCGCCGGCCGGGAGAGCTTCCCGCTGCGTCGGGTCCAGCCCGGCGGGTGGTCGCAGTCGCGCTACCAGCGGGCCGCCATGGAGGCGTGGCACCAGAACGCCGGCGACGTCACCGCCGCGACCGTGGAGCTGGCCGACCGCGTCGGCGCGGACGTCGTGGTGGTGGCCGGTGACGTCCGGGCCACCGGGATGATCGCCGCGCAGATGCCGCCGCGCTGGCAGGACCTGGTCGTCCGTACCGACGCGGGCTCGCGGGCCGGCGGCGCCGACCAGAGCATGCTGGACGACCTCACGGTGCAGACCATCGCCGAGGTCGCCGACCAGCGGATCACCGCCGCGCTGGACAAGTTCGGCGTGCAGGAGGACGTCGGCGCGGGACTCGACGCGGTCGTGTCGGCCCTGCAACGCAACCAGGTCGACACGATGCTCATCGTCGACGACCCGTCGGCCAACGGCGAGCTGTGGATCGGCCCCGAGCCCACCGAGATCGCCGTCGACCCGTCCCAGTTGAGCGCGATGTCGGTCGGCGACCCGCAGCGGGTCCGCGCCGACGCGGCGCTGGTCCGGGCCCTGGTGGGCACCGACGCGGCGTTGACGGTGCTCGGCGCGGACGAGGCGCCGCAGCTCACCGACGGCGTCGGCGCGGTCCTGCGCTACGTCGACGAAGGCACCCCTGGACGCGGCAATGGCTGAGCGCCGGGTCGCGGACCTGGTGGTCGAGCGGATGCGGGCCTGGCGGGTGCCGCGCGCCTTCGGCTACCCCGGAGCGGCGATCGCCCCGCTGGTCGAGGCGCTGGAGGACGCCGGGGGCGACCCGGCGTTCATCCCGGCCCGGCACGAGGAGACCGCCTCGTTCATGGCCACCGGGCACGCCAAGTTCACCGGCGGCATCGGGGTCTGCCTCGCCACCCAGGGACCGAGCGCGGTCCAACTGCTCAACGGCCTGTACGACGCCAAGCTCGACAGCAAGCCGGTCGTGGCGATCGTCGGCGAGGACGTCACCGGGCCGCTGGGCGGCGCGCACCAGCAGATCGGGTTGAGCCGGCTCTTCGGCGACGTGTGCAACCAGTTCGTCCGGTACGGCCGCAGCCCCGCGTCCGTACCCGTGCTCCTGGACCAGGCGTTCCGCACCGCGGCGGCGACGCGGAGCCCGACGTGCGTGGTGCTGCCGCGGTACCTCCAGGAGGCCCTGGTGCCGGACCTGGGGACGCACGCGGCGGGCGTGATCACGGCGACCCCCGGTGAGCCGCTGGCCCGGGTGCTGCCGCACGAGGTGGACCTCGACGCCGCCGCGCAGGTGCTCGGCAACGGCCAGCGCACCGCGATCCTGGTCGGCCAGGGTGGTCGGGGCGCCGCCGCCGAGATCGTCGAGCTGGCCGACCGCCTCGGCGCCGGGGTGGCGACGTCCCTGCTGGGCAAGCCGATCCTGGACGAGCGCCTGCCCTTTCACGCCGGAGTGCTCGGGGAGGTCGGCACACCGGCCGCCGCCGAGCTGATGGGCGGCTGTGACACGCTGCTGCTGGTCGGCACGAACGACCCGTGGACCGACTACTTCCCGATGCCCGACCAGGCCCGCACCGTGCAGATCGACATCGACGGCACCCGCATCGGCAGCCGCTACCCGGCCGACGTCCCGCTGGTCGGTGACGCCACCGAGACGCTGCGGGCACTGCTGGAGCGGGTGCCCGCCCGGCCGCACCAACAGTGGCGCGCGACGGTGGAGAGCACCGTCGACCGCTGGCGAGCGACCGCCGCCGACCGGGCCGCCGCGCCGGCCGAACCGATCAACCCGCAGCTCGTCCTCCAGGAACTGTCCACGCGGGTGCCGCACGCCGGGTCGGTGGCGGTCGACGTCGGCTCGGTCCTCTACTGGTACGCCCGGCATCTCGTCCTGCCGCCCGGGGTGAACGCGCAACTCTGCGGCACCCTCGGTTCGATGGGCTGCGCCCTGCCGTACGCGGTGGCCGCCAAGCTCGCGGCCCCCGACGCGCCGGTGGTCGCGCTGCTCGGCGACGGTGCCATGCAACTCAACGGCCTCGCCGAGATGATCACGGTGTCGCACCACTGGCAGGACTGGGCCGACCCACGGTTGGTGGTGCTCGTGCTCAACAACCGCGACCACAACGGCATGGGCGGTGGACGGGAGTCGTCCGGGGACCCGATGGTCCGCCGCCCCGACGTCCCGTACGCGGGCTGGGCCCGGCTGCTCGGGCTGCACGGCGTCCGGGTGGACCGTCCGGAGTTGGTCGGCGCGGCCTGGGACGAGGCGCTCGCCGCGGACCGGCCCTGCGTCCTGGAGGCCGTGGTAGACGCGACGGTCTCGTTGGCGCCCCCGGAACCGGCCTTCGCCGACCTGCGTGGCCTGTACGACGAGGGGGAGCCGGCTCGGCGAGTCCGCGAGCAGGTGGAGCAGGCCGTGGCCGTCGAGGATCTCGTTTAGGCACATCCGACCAGGGCATCAGTAGCGGCCCGACGACCCTGGAGGTCCCATGCCGGAGCCCGCCGACCGCCGCTATGGTCCCGCGCCCCTGCCGCAGCCGCGCGGCCCGCTGTCGGCGGCGGTGACCGAAGCGCTGCGCCGCGCGCCGTACGACCTGCCGGCGTACCTCGGCGTCGACCTCGACCCGGCGGACCCGCTGACCGACGAGGACCTGCAACTGACCCTGTTCCTCTGCTACGAGCTGCACTACCGGGGCTGGCAGGGCGTCGACGAGGGCTGGGAGTGGCAGCCCACCCTGCTGGCCCTGCGGGCCCGAGCCGAACGCCCCTTCGAGGTGGCGCTGCGCCGGCTGGCCGACGTACCGGCGGTGCCGGCGGACGGCGTCGCGGCCGGGCTGGCCGAGCTGGTCGCGGCCGACGACGGGCCGTCGCTGGCCGCCGCGCTCCAACGTCGTGCCGACCTCACCCAGTTCCGCGAGTTCGTCGCCCACCGCTCGGTCTACCACCTGCGCGAGGCGGACCCGCACAGCTGGGCGTTGCCGCGCCTGGGCGGTCCCGCCAAGGCCGCTCTCGTGGAGATCCAGACCGACGAGTACGGCAACGGGCGGCTGGACCGGATGCACGCCGAGCTGTTCCGGCGCACCCTCGACCGGCTGGGCCTGGACACCGGCTACGGCGCTCACCTGGACGTGGTGCCCGCCGTGACGCTGGCGACCAACAACCTGATGTCCCTGTTCGGGCTGCACCGACGGCTGCGCGGGGCGCTGCTCGGGCACCTGGCGGCCTTCGAGATGACCTCGTCCCTGCCGAACCGCCGCTACGGCAACGGGCTGCGCCGCCTCGGCTTCGACGAGGTGGCGACCCGCTTCTACGACGAGCACGTGGAGGCGGACGCGGTGCACGAGCAGATCGCCGCGCACGACCTGTGCGGCGGCCTGGTCCGGACCGAGCCGGCGCTCGCCCCGGACGTGCTCTTCGGCGCGGCGGCGGCGCTCGCGGTGGACCGGCTCTTCGCGGCGCACCTGTTGGACAGTTGGGCGGCCGGCCGCAGCTCGCTGCGAGCACCCGCCCCACCCATCCCGCCGCCGACCGTCCCGCTCGTCGGGTCGACCCCAGGGGCTGCGGTGACCCCCGTGGCTCCGCTGGCACCTATCGCGCTCGTCTGATCCGACCTCACCGGGTCCGCCGGGTCCGGTTCAGCCCTCGCGGGTGGTGCCCGCCCGGAAGTTGACCATCTTGTGGGTGCCGTCGCAGAACGGCTTGAGCGCCGACTTGCCGCAGCGGCACAGCGCCACCGTGCCCCGGCGGGCGTCGATCCGCTCGCCATCGGGGGTCACCAGGGCGAAGTCGCCGCGGACGAGCAGTGGACCGTCCTCGTACGGGGTGATCGTGGCGGCGGCGGGCTCGCTGGTGTCGTCGGTGCGCATGGGCCCCGATGTGCCCGCCCCAGCCCCGGTGAAACCTGCGCGGCCGATCGCCGGTGATGACCGGCGCACCCCGCTGACCAGCGGATTGTGACCGCCGGGTGGGTGATGCCCCGTTTGAACCCCATCGGGACGGGAAGCCGGGCCGCGTGGTGAGCGAACGAGGCAAGGTGGGGCCGGTGCACAAGGTGCACAAGGGGCTCACGGCCGAGGGTGCCGGTCTGGCCGGCGACCGGGTCGTGGCCCAGGGCAGCGCCGCCCGGGTGCTGGTCGCCGCCACCGCCCGGGCGCTGCGGGGCGCGGACTGCGCCGACCTCGGGCACACCGGGCCGATCTCGCGGTTCCCGACGGCGCCCGAGCCGGTACGGCGGGCCGCGGCGACCCGGGCCGCCGGGCGGGTCGCCCTCACCGTCGACCAGATCGCTGAGGTGGACGCGGCCCGGGTGGCACGCTGGTTCGTCGACCAGTACCCGCGCGGCAGCTACCCGGGGGTGCTCATCGGGTCGCCGCACGGCGCGGTCGCCCACCTGGCGGTCGCCCTCGGCGTGCCGTGGCTACCCGCCGGCTTCGAGATGACCGTGCACTGGAGCGACGGGGCCGTGGACCGTCCCCGGGAGGCGCTGGCGCACGGGGGCGCGCTCGCCGAGCGGCTGGTCGGCGGCAACCCCGACGTGCACCTGCGCCAGGTGCACTGCCCGGCCAGCCGGGGAACCCTCACCGGCGTCACCGTGTCGCTGGCCGCCCGCTGGAGGTCGCTGCCGGCCGCGTACGCGCAGTTCCTGACCGACCGGCTGAGCGCCGACGCCCCGGTGCTGCTGGTGCGGGACGCGCGCACGTGGCCGGTGCTGGAACGCGGGCCCGGGCACAGCTTCCAGGTCGGCTGCCCGGCGAGCGGACTGGACCCGGTGGACTTCCACCCCGACAGCCACGCCCTGCGGCAGGTCCTGCGGGCGGTGGGCGGCGACGCCGCCCGGTGGGCACCGCCGGAGGTGTCGGTGCCGTCGGGCGACGCCGAGTACGGCATGGACCCCGGATTCGAGCTCGCCGCCCGGGACTTCGCGGGCCGTCACGGGCGCCCGCTGCACCGGGTGCTGGTGCCCCGGCCGGGAGCGTTGAGCGCCGCAGTGGCCGACCTCTACCGGCGCTGGTTGCGGGCCGCCGGCAAGACCGGTGACCGGTTGGTGGTGGAATGCGGTCGGCTGCTCGATCCGTGGCAGGTGGTGCGGGCGGGGCTGGTGCCGTACTGGTGCGAGAACGCCACCCGCCGCAGCGTGGACGAGGCCGAGTGGTGGCTGGCTGGCAGCGAGGAGTTCAGCTCGGTGGACGTCCTGCCCGAGCCGCCCGGCATGCGCTCGCCCGCCCTGGCCGGGCTCCCGCAGTGGTTGGCGGTGGCGGGCTTCGGCCGACGACGCCGGGCGCTGGACCGGACCTCCGCGCGGGGCTATCCGGTGACGTCCGTGCCGACGCGCCGGGCCACCGAGGTCATGCGCGCCCAGCCGTACGACCTGCCCGTCCCGCCCCCGCTGGGGGTCGCAGAGGCCCTCTCGGTGCTCCGTGACACCGGCGGCCACCAGGGGTTGCTCGTCTCCTGAAGGGGAGGACGCCGAAACTTCCTCGCGAACCCGGGGTCCCGTGATTGAGTACCTACGGAGCGGGAACATCGCTGGCTGCGACGACCTGATCGCGCTGCGTAGAGATGTTGTCGCCCGCTGGCATCCCAGTCACTGACCCACTTTCCGGCCCGGTGCGTGGCTCGACCACGCGCACGACCGGTTTCCCGATCCGGGCGGGGGACCTTCCTGAGGGAGGCGCGGATGTTCGGACAGACGAGCACGACCACGACCACACCACCACCCACCGAGCGTGGTCTGGAGGACCTCGACGCGGCGGCGCTGGCGTACGCGGCCCGGATCGAAGGGCTGCCGCCGGAGCGGCGACAGGAGGCGCGGGACGACCTGGTCCGCTTCGCGCTGCCGTTCGCCGGCCGGCTGGCCCGTCGTTACCGGGGGCGGGGCGAACCGCTGGAGGATCTGGAGCAGGTGGCCCGCCTGGGGCTGGTCAACGCCGTCGACCGGTACGACCCGGAGCGGGGTTCGTTCACGGCGTACGCGGCGATCACCATCGTGGGCGAGATCAAGCGCCACTTCCGGGACCGTACCTGGGGCGTGCACGTGCCCCGGCGGCTGCGTGATCTGATCCTCGAGGTGGGGCAGGCCACCGCCGCGCTGACCAGCGAGTTGTCCCGCGCGCCGTCGGTGGCCGAGCTGTCGGCCCGGCTGGAGACGCCGGAGGAGGAGATCCTCGCGGCGTTGGAGTCGGCGGCCGGCTACAGTCCGGCGTCGCTGAACGCGCCGGTCGGCGGAGAGAGCTCCGCGGAGTTCGGCGACCTGGTCGGCGAGTCGGACAACGCCCTCGAATCGGTCGACGACCGGGTGACGGTGAGCGGTCTGCTGCACCGGCTGCCCTGGCGTGAGCGCCGCATCCTCGCCATGCGCTTCTACGGCAACCAGACCCAGGCGGAGATCGCCGCCCGGTTCGGCATCTCGCAGATGCACGTGTCCCGCCTGCTGTCGCGGGCGCTGACCTGGCTGCGGCAGGCCATGCTCGCCGACGCCCCACCGCCCTGGCAGAACGGCGCCGCCGAACCGGATCCGGGCAAGACCCGCATCTCCGTACGGCAGAACGGTGACCGGGTGGTCGTCGAGGTCGGCGGCGAGGTCGACCGCGACGGCGCGGACCAGCTACGCCGCGCGATGTTGGAGGCCGTCACCGGCCAGCCGAGCGAGGTCGTCGTCGACCTGGTCGGGGCGGGCGGGTTCGACGCCGGCGGGATCGCCGCGCTGGTGGCGGGGCGGGAGGCAGCCGAGCGTACCGGCGTGCCGTTGCGGCTGACCCGGGTGCAGCCGGCGGTGCGCCGCTCGCTCACCGCCGCCGGGCTCCCGCCCGCCCGGGACTGATCCGCCGACGACCGCAAGGGGCCCGACACCGGAGGAGGTGTCGGGCCCCTTGGCGCGTACCGACTCTCAGCGGTCCTCGGTCTCACCGCCGTCGCTGTGCGGGTGCCGCCAGCGTTCGTGCGGCTTCGGCGCGTCCTGCGCGTCCTGCGGCGCGTCGCTCTGCTCGAAGCTGGGCCGCCGTACGCCCTCGGGCACCGGCACGTCCACCGGGCGGGCGCCGGACTCGGGCGCCGGGTGGTAGCGCGCCGCCTCCGGGGCGCCGTGCGCGCCCTCGGGGGCGGGCGACTCCGGCGCGTGGTGTTCGAGGTGTATCTCGTCGCCGAACTGCTGGGGCGGCTTCGTGGTGCGCTGCGGCAGGTCCCGGCCCAGGTCGGCGACGAGTGGGCCGTACTTCAGGTCGAACGCCGGCCGCTCGGAGCGGATGCGGGGCATCTTGTCGAAGTTGCGCAGCGGCGGCGGGCAGGTGGTCGCCCACTCCAGCGAGTTGCCGAAGCCCCAGGGGTCGTCCACCGTGACCATCGCCCCGTACCGCCAGGACTTCCAGGCGTTGTAGATGAAGAAGAGCGTGGACAGGCCGAGGATGAACGCGAAGATGCTGGAGATGGTGTTCAGCGTGGTGAAGCCGTCGGTGGGCAGGTAGTCGGCGTACCGGCGGGGCATGCCCTCGGCGCCCAGCCAGTGGTGCACCAGGAAGGTGCCGTGGAAGCCGATGAACATCGTCCAGAAGTGGGCCTTGCCGAGCCGCTCGTCGAGCAGCCGCCCGGTCATCTTCGGCCACCAGAAGTAGTAGCCGCCGAAGAGCGCGAAGACCACCGTGCCGAACACGACGTAGTGGAAGTGCGCCACCACGAAGTAGCTGTCGTGGGTGTGGAAGTCCGCGGGCGGGCTGGCCAGCAGCACCCCGGTCAGGCCGCCGAGAAGGAACGTCACCAGGAAGCCGATGGCGAACAGCATCGGCGTCTCGAAGGTGAGCTGCCCCTTCCACATGGTGCCGATCCAGTTGAAGAACTTCACTCCGGTGGGCACCGCGATCAGGTAGCTCAGGATGCTGAAGAACGGCAGCAGCACCTGCCCGGTGGCGAACATGTGGTGCGCCCACACCGTCATGGACAGCACGGTGATGGCGATGGTGGCGAGCACGATCCCGGTGTAGCCGAACAGCGGCTTGCGGGAGAACACCGGGATGATCTCGGTGATGATGCCGAAGAACGGCAGCGCGATGATGTAGACCTCGGGGTGCCCGAAGAACCAGAACAGGTGCTGCCAGAGCATCGGCCCGCCGGTGGCGGGGTCGTACACGTGCGCGTTGAGCAGCCGGTCGGCCGAGAGCGCCAGCAGCGCGGCGGCCAGCAGCGGGAACACGAGGATCACCAGCACGCTGGTGAACAGCATGTTCCAGGTGAAGATCGGCATCCGGAACATGGTCATGCCGGGCGCGCGCAGGGTCAGGATCGTGGTGATCAGGTTGACCGCGCCGAGGATGGTGCCCAGGCCGGAGACGACCAGGCCGAGCACCCACATGTTCGCGCCCACGCCGGGGCTGTGGTCGACGTCGCTCAGCGGGCTGTACGCGGTCCAGCCGAAGTCCGCCGAGCCGCCCGGCGTGATGAAACCGCCGATCACCATGAGGCCGCCGAACAGGTACAGCCAGTACGCCAGCGCGTTGAGCCGGGGGAACGACACGTCCGGCGCGCCGATCTGGATCGGCACGATGAAATTGGCGAATCCGAAGGCGGCGGGCGTGGCGAACAGCAGCAGCATCACCGCGCCGTGTGAGGTGAAGAGCTGGTTGTACTGCTCGGAGGAGAGGAACTGCAGGCCCGGCCGGGCCAGCTCGGCGCGCATGAGCATCGCCTGTAGGCCCGCCACCAGGAAGAACCCGAAGGAGGTCAGCAGGTACAGCACACCGATCTGCTTGTGGTCGGTGGTGGCGAGGAACTTGATCAGGGAGTTGCCGGGGACCGGCGTCCGCAGTGCCCCGGGAAAGCCCCCGAAGCGGGCCGGTGCCAGGATCGCCGGGCCCCGATCGCGAACGGGTTCCGTGGTTACCCGCTTGGGCATGGCTGCTCACCCCGTCGTGACGGCAGAAAGGACGGGCGTGCCTACCCGACCCTTGCACCATGTAACCAGGCTTAAGCGGTGAATTCGGTCAGATCGCTGGTACCGGTCGAAGTGCCCCGCAGCCTCAGGTCGCCGGCAGCATCGCCCAGACGGCCTTGCCCTGACCCGCCGGCACGCTGCCCCACCGCTGCGCCAGCTCGCGGACCAGCAGCAGCCCCCGGCCACCCTCGGCCCGCAGGTCCAGGCTGGCGGGTTGGGCCGCCGCCGGGCTGCCGTCCACCACGGCCAGGTGCAGGTACGGCCGCCGCAGCGTCACGGTCACCTGCATGGGGGTGCCCACGTGCCGGACGACGTTGCCGACCAGTTCGGTGAGCACGAGAGCCGCCGGGCCGGCCGCGTCGGGCAGGTTCCACCGGGCGCACGCTTCGCCGACCAGCTCCCGGGCTCGCCGGCATGCCTCCGCCACCGGCTCCAACCGGGCGCGGATCCGCAGTGCTCCCTGCGCGCCGGCCACCCTCGTCGCCTCCGCGCAGTCCTGCGAGACCGGAACCACCCGGCACGTCGTCGACTCGGCCAGCCACCGGGCGGCGGCCGGCGGCGGGGCGCAGAGCACCACCGGCACGGCCGGCCACTCCTCGGCACGCCGGGCCGTCGCCGCGAAGACCGACAGCGCCAACCGGTCCCGCACGATCACGTGGGCGAGGTCGACCACCAGCGCCTCCGGCTGGGCCGCCAACGCGCCATCCAGCGCCTGGTGCACCGACCGCATGGTGCCCAGGTCCAGGGCGCCGGTGAGCCGGACGACCGCCACCGGTGCCGTGTCGCGCACCTCGCAGGTGATCCGGCTGGCCATCGGGGCGCCCTCGATTCGCTTGTGGGTCGGGATCTGCCCACTACCCGAGGTTCCGCCCCAGCAAACCGGACCGATCGGCCAGGGCGACGGGGCTCACGGTCGCCGGAGCCGCGCGGTCAGCAGACCCAGCGCGATCAGACCGAGACCCAGGCCGAGGTGCAGCCAACCGTCGGCGGCGTTGACCGGCAGGACGTTCGCGCCGGTGTCGTGGTCCACCGCCAGTCCGTAGAGCCAGAGCACCAGGTAGACCGCGCCGCCGCCGACCAGGAAGGTCCGCGCGCCGCCGACCGTCCGCGCCAGCGCCAGGCCGACGACCCCGAACAGCAGGTGTACGAGGTTGTGCAGCACCGACACCTGGAAGGCGCCGAACAGGAACGCGCCCGAGGTGTGCCCCGCGAAGCGCAGGTTCTGCGTACCGCTGGTGATCCCGGGGACGAAGCCGAGCACACCGATCAGCAGGAACACGACGGACGCGGTGCTGGCCGCGCGGCGTACCGGCGGCTTGCCGTCGGCCGGGTTGGCCCGGGCCCGGGAGTGCGCCATCGGTCCGACCATCACCGGCTCCTCGCTGCGCGGCAGGCGTACGAGTGCGCCTACCCGTCGCCGCCGGGGGCAAACGCGCCGGCGGCGACCGTGCGGCTCAGACCGGTTGCAGGCGGGGCGCGCTCGCCAGCTCGCGGACCCGCTGGTACAGCTCGACGTAGCGCTGGGCCATCACCGCGGGCGTGAACCGCTGTGCCGCGACCCGGCGGCACTCGTGCGGCTCGAGTAGGTCCGCGGCCAGCACCAGGTCGGCCAGCTCGTCCTCCTCGTCGGTGAGCAGGCCGGTACGTCCGTGCTCGATCAACTCGGGCAGGCAGCCCCGGGAGGTGGCCACCACCGGCGTACCCAGGGCCAGCGACTCGACCACGGCCGTGCCCCCCGGCTCCTCCCAGCGCAGCGGGAACAGCGAGGCGCGAGCGCTGGCCAGCAGGTCGTCGCGCTCCTGCCCGGCCACGGTGCCGACCCAGCGGACCAGGTCGCCGTCGACGTGCGGCGCCACCTCGTCGAGGAAGAACCGTACGTCCGGGTTCTGCCGGGCCTCGTCGCCCGCCGCGGCCAGATCGGCCGGGCGGTGGTACGGCCCCACGGGACCGGCCAGCACCAGCGGTACGCCGATCCGCCGCGCGAGCCGCGCGCCGACGTCCTGCCCCTTGCCCGGGTTGATCCGACCGAGGATGAGCAGGTGGTCGCCCTTGGGCGGACCGGGTCGACGGTCGGCGTCCACGGCCAGCGGGGTGGACAGGTGCACGTGACCCACCGAGTGCTCCCGCAGCGCCAGCGGCGCCCGAGCCAACTGCGACGCCGAGACGCCGTTGACCCGGACCCGGTCGCCGCCGTCGAGAGTGCCGTAGAGCGCGGGGTGCTTGGCCAGGTCCCAGTGCAGGGTGTGCAGCACCGGCGGCCCGGACGGTCCCATCGCGGTGAGCGTGGCCAGCCCGACCGCCTCCACGTGGTCGTGCACCAGGTCGATGTCGTCGCGGGAGTGCAGCTCGCGGACCACCCCGGCGAGGTGCGCCTGCGCGATGCCACAGACCTGGTTGTAGGGCCGTTGCAGCGCGCCGAACTGCCCGTCGGCGAAGACCGACACCTTCTCGTCCACCGGCAGGGCGCTGGACTCTACCGAGGCGAGCACCACGCGTACGCCGAGCCGGCGCAGCTCCGGCACCAGGGTCGCGATCACGTTCTCGATGCCCCCGTAGCCGGGTGGGGGCACCGACAGCCACGGGCCGGCGTTCATCAGCACGGTGAGGCTCATCGGGGGTCCTTTCGTACCCGGGCGGTGGCCGGTCGACGAACCG
The DNA here is from genome assembly GCF_044454415.1 of Micromonospora sp. NPDC051543. Taxonomy (NCBI): domain Bacteria; kingdom Bacillati; phylum Actinomycetota; class Actinomycetes; order Micromonosporales; family Micromonosporaceae; genus Micromonospora; species Micromonospora sp. NPDC051543. The sequence goes on along the minus strand of NZ_JBITDT010000003.1, from coordinate 38,603 downwards.
GGGCGCTCACGCGGCCGCCACCCGTCGGCGGGGGAGCCGGTGGCGCAGCTCGGCCAGCGGCGGACGCTCCTCGATGGACACGTCGCTGACCACGACCTCCCGGTCGAGGTTGGGCAGGGTGTCGGACCCGCCCCGGCGGAACTGGGTCAGCAGCGCCTCCGGCATCAGGCCGGGGGTCGCCCAACCGCGTCGTTGGAGCCGGGACCACGCGGTCAGCATGATCTGCGCGGACATCCGGCCCAGCGCCGCCGTGTCCTGGTGACGGTGCTTGCGTTCGCCCAGGTCGACCTGCGCCAGCGCGTCCAGACCGACCAGGTCCAGCAGGTCGATCATCATGGCGGTCTCCACGCCGTACCCGGAGACGAACGGCACCCGGGCCAGCACGTCGCGGCGGCCGGCGTACTCACCGGCGAGCGGCTGCACGAAACCGGCCAGTTCGGGCCAGAAGAGATTGAGCAGCGGTCGGGCCATCAGTTCGGTCACCCGCCCGCCGCCGTCCTGTTCCACGGTGGCGGATCCGACGAGCGGGCGGTGGTAGAAGCCCTTCACGAAGTCCACCGACGGGTCGGTGAGCAGCGGCCCGAGCAGGCCGGTGACGAAGTGCGGGCGGAACTCCCGCAGGTCGGCGTCGATGAACGCCACCACGTCACCCCCGGCGGCGGCCAGCCCCGCCCAGAGCGCGTCGCCCTTGCCGGTGAGCCGGGGCAGGCCCCGGGTCATCGCGTCCTGGCTGACCACCTCCGCGCCGGCGGCCCGGGCCACCTGGGCGGTGCGGTCGGTCGACCGTGAATCCACCACGATCAGCTCGTCGACGAGCGCGACCCGATCCATCAGGTGTTCCCGGATGGTCGACACGATCGCGCCGACCGTCGCCTCCTCGTTGCGTGCCGGCAGCACCACGCTGACCCGGCTCGCGCCCTTGGCACGCAGCAACCGGCGTGCCGGCCAGTCCGACGCCGACGTGGTCCGGTACGTGGCCCACGCCTCCACTACCGGTGACACGGTCGTATCCCGCACGGGCACCCCCTCTTTCGTGCGTGGAACAAGCAGGGCTCTAGTTCCCACTTGCCGCCTCGCGCTAACCGTTCCCAGGGCAACAGCTTGATCACGACGTGGCATCGGCGCGTTCCCGGGGGATGAACGTTTGATTGCGCGCATGCCAGGGGACTGCTCCCGACGGAGCCGAAACGTTCTCGGAAGAGGTTGTCGAATGGTCAGCTGTCGGGTGGGCCTGGTCGGTGCCGGGGGAGTGGCGCAGCGTCATGCGCGAGTGCTGTCCGGATTCGACGACGTCGAGATCGTCGGGGTGACCGACGTGGTTCCGGAGGCGGCGGCCGCGCTGGCCGCGCGGCACGACGCGCGGACCTTCACCGACGTGGCCGAGCTGCTGGCCGCCGGCCCCGACGCGGTGTACGTCTGCGTGCCGCCCTTCGCGCACGGCCCCGCCGAGGAGGCGGTGATCGACGCCGGGGTGCCGATGTTCGTGGAGAAGCCCGTCGCCGTCGACCTGGGCACCGCCGAACGCATCGCCGACCTCGTCGCCCGGCGCGGACTGCGTACCGCCGTCGGGCACCACTGGCGTTACCTGAGCGTGCTCGACACGGCCCGTGAGCTGCTCGCCGACCGTCCGGTGCGGATGGTCAGCGGGGCCTGGCTGGACAAGGTGCCGCCGGTGGCCTGGTGGTCGCGGCGCGACCGGTCCGGCGGCCCGGTCGTCGAGCAGGCCGCCCACGTGCTGGACCTGATCCGGGTGCTGGCCGGCGAGGTGACCGAGGTCACCGCGTACGGCGACGGCACGCCACCGCCCGTCGACGGCGCCGACATCGACTCGGTGACCACCGCCACGCTGCGCTTCGACAGCGGCGCGGTCGGCACGCTCAGCGCCGCCTGCGTGCTCGGCTGGAAGCACCGCGCCGGCCTGGAGATCCTCGCCGACGGGCTGGCCCTGTCGCTGGGCGAGGACGGCCTGTTGATCCGTGACGCCGACGGCGAACGGCACGTCCCGGCCGATCCGGAGGCCGCCCGGGTGGCGGTCGACCGCGCCTTCGTCGACGCCGTCCGCGGTGTCGGCGACGACGTGCGGGTCCCGTACGCCGAGGCGTTGCAGACCCAGCGGCTCGCCCTCGCGGTGGCCGACTCGGCCCGCGGTGGCCGGACGATCCGACTCACCACGCCCGCCGACTCAAACGCCCTGAGCGCCGGGGTGACCGTCGATGCGTGACCGGGTCGTCGCGGTCACCGCCCCCGGTCGGGTGGAGATCGTCGAGCAGGAGGCCGCGCCGCTGCGGCCCGGCACGTTCCGCGTCGAGACGCTGTTCAGCGGCGTCTCCGCCGGCACCGAGCTGAGCTACGTCAAGGGCACGAACCCCTACCTGAACGTCACCTGGAACGCCGACCTCGGGCTCTTCCAAACCGGCGCGGCCAGCACCCCGTACCCGGTGAACCGGCTGGGTTACATGCAGGTGGGCCGGGTGGTGGAGAGCGCGACCCCGGCGGTGGCGGTGGGCACGGTCGGCGCGATGACGTACGGGCACCGCACGGGCTGGCTGGCCGACCCGGTCGCCGAACGGTTCGTGCCGCTGCCGGACGATCTGGACCCGCTGCTCGGCGTCTACGTCGCGCACATGGGCCCGATCTGCGCGAACGGTCTGCTGCACGCCGCCGCCGACCTGCACGGCGCGGACGTCCGCGCGCTCGGCGACGGGGTACGCGGCCGGCGGGTCGCGGTGGTCGGCGCCGGAGTGGTGGGCCTGCTGACCGCCCTGCTGGCCCGCCGGCACGGCGCCGCGTCGGTGGTGGTGCTCGACCCGACCCCGCAGCGTCGTCGGGTCGCCGACGCGCTCGGCCTGGAATCGCTCGACCCGGAGGCCGACGACCCCGCCGTGGTGCTGAAGACCCGGTGGGCGCACGTCGCCGGCGACCGGGGCGCCGACGTGGTGTTCCAGTGCCGGGGTCGGGCGTGGGCGTTGCACCTCGCGCTGCGGCTCCTGCGACCGCAGGGCACCGTGATCGACCTGGCCTTCTACCAGGGCGGCGCGGACGCGGTCCGACTCGGCGAGGAGTTCCACCACAACGGCCTGGCGCTGCGCTGCGCGCAGATCGGACGGGTGCCGCGCGGGCTCGCGCCCACCTGGGACCGGGAGCGGCTCTCCGCCGAGACCGTCGACCTGCTGCGGACGTACGGCGACGTCATCCGCAAGCACCTGGTCTCGGCGGTGGTTCCGTTCGACGAGGCGCCCACCCTGCTCACCGACCTGGCCGAGCGCCGCCGTCAGGAGCTACAGGTGGTCCTGGCCGGCTGAGGAGCCGTCGCGGGGTGAGGGGGCCGGCTACCGTTCGCCCCATGAGCACCTCGACGGACACGCCGGGCGACAGCCGACCGATCGGTCTCCGCGCCCTGCTGCCGTACCTGCGCGAGCATCGGGGCACCCTCGTCGTGGTGGGCGTGCTGTCGCTGGCCGGTTCGGCGGCGTCACTGGCCCAACCGCTGCTCACCCGGTCGGTCCTCGACCGGATCGGCCGCGAGCACGCGGTCTGGTGGCTGGTGGCGGTGCTGGTGGGGCTCGTGGTGCTCGGCGCGGCGATCGGCGGCCTGCGCGACTACCTGCTGCAACGCACCGCCGAAGGACTGGTGCTGGGCACCCGGCGACGGCTGGCGGCCCACCTGCTGCGGCTCCCCATCGCCGAGTACGACCAGCGGCGTACCGGCGACCTGCTCTCCCGGGTGGGCTCGGACACCACGCTGCTGCGGGCGGTGGTCACCTCCGGCCTGTTCGAGGTGGTCACCGGAGCGGTGATGGTGGTCGGGGCGGGCACGGCGATGGTGCTGCTCGACCCGCTGCTGTTCGGCGTCACCCTGCTCGGGGTGGGCCTCGGGCTGGGCTTCGCGGCGACCTTCGCCCGGCGGGTCCGGGCGTTGGCCCGCGCCGCCCAGGAGCGGGTCGGCGAGATGACCTCGGCGGTGGAGCGGGCGATCTCGGCGGCCCGGACCATCCGGGCCAGCCGGGCCGAGGCGCGGGAGGCGGACACCGTCGCCGTGAGCGCCCGCGAGGCGTACGGGGCGGGGTTGCGGGTGGCCCGGGTGCAGGCGCTGATCGGCCCGATCGGCTCGGTCACCGTGCAGGGGGCGTTCCTGCTCGTGCTCGGCATCGGCGGGGCGCGGGTCGCCGACGGGGCGATCTCCGTCGGCGATCTGGTCGCCTTCGTCATGTACCTCTTCCTCCTGGCGTTGCCGCTGGGCCAGGTGCTGCGCGCGTACACCCAGTTGCAGTCCGGTCTGGGCGCCCTGCAGCGCATCGAGGAAATCCTGGACGTGCCGGCGGAGGGTGCGGCGGACCGACCGACGGCCGGGCCCGCGACGACGACCCCGCGCCGGCCCGCACCGATGATCGAGTTCGACCGGGTCGGATTCGGCTACCCGGGCGGCGCGTCGGTGCTGCACGAGGTCAGCTTCGCGGTGCCGGCCGGCACCCGTACCGCCCTGGTCGGCCCGTCGGGCGCCGGCAAGTCGACGCTGCTGGCCCTGGTCGAGCGCTTCTACGAGGTCAGCGCCGGCGCGGTCCGGGTCGACGGCGTGGACGTGCGGGAGCTGCCCCGCGACGCGCTGCGGGCCCGGCTCGGCTACGTGGAGCAGGAGGCGCCCGTGCTCGCCGGCACGCTGCGCGAGAACCTGCTGATCACCGCCCCCGACGCGACGGACGACCGGTTGCGCGAGGTCCTGGACGAGGTCAACCTCGCCCACCTGGCCCAGCGGACTCCGCAGGGTCTCGACGTGCAGGTGGGGGAGGGCGGGGTGCTGCTCTCCGGGGGTGAGCGGCAGCGGCTGGCCATCGGACGCGCCCTGCTGGCCGGCCCGCCGGTGCTGCTGCTCGACGAGCCGACCAGCAACCTCGACGCGCGCAACGAGGCCGCGCTGCGCCGCGCCATCGACGCGGTGGCCGTGCGCCGTACGCTGCTGATCGTGGCGCACCGACTCGCGACCGTGGTGGACGCCGACCAGATCGTCGTCCTCGACGGCGGCCGGGTGGTGGCCGTGGGCACCCATGCCGAACTGACCGCCACCGACCCGCTCTACCGGGAGTTGGCCACCCACCAACTGCTGGTCGCCTGAGGGGGACCAACTTGCCGGGCGGCCGGGCCGCCCGCGTCGGTCGAGAATCGCGTACCGTTGCCGCTCATGGGTGTGTCGCAACGGTTCAAGAGCAAGTTCCGGCGTTTCCTCCAGCGCCCGGGATCAACCGTGGATCTTGCTCCGCTGGAGAAGCTGCTGCCGGCGATCGCGGCGCGCGAGGACGACCTCGCCGCGCTTGACGACGCCGAGTTGACCGAGGCCGCCGGCGCCGCCACCGGCTACGAGGAGATCTGCGCGGTCGGCCGCGAGGCCGCCCGCCGGGGCCTCGACCAGCGGCCGTACGACGTGCAGCTACTCGGTGCGATGGCGCTGCTCTCCGGCAAGGTCGCCGAGATGGCCACCGGTGAGGGCAAGACGCTGACCGCCACCATCGCCGCGTACGGGCACGTCCGGCTGGGCAACGGTCCGGTGCACGTGCTCACCGTCAACGACTACCTGGCCCGCCGGGACGCCCAGTGGATGGAGCCCGTCTACACGCTGCTCGGCCTGACCGTCGGCTGGGTCAACGAGGCGTCCACGCCCCAGGAGCGGCGCGACGCGTACTCCTGCGACGTCACCTACATCTCGGTCAGCGAGGCGGGCTTCGACTACCTGCGCGACCAGCTCGTCACCGACGTCGAAGACCGCGTGCAGCCGGTGCTGACCACGGCGATCATCGACGAGGCCGACTCGATCATGATCGACGAGGCCCGGGTGCCGATGGTGCTCGCCGGCGCGGTGCCGGGCGAGCAGGATCCGGTGCACGCCGCCGCCGCGCTGGTGCGCGGCCTGCGCAAGGGCCGGCACTACACGATCGCCGAGGACGGGCGCAGCGTGGCGTTCACCTCCGCCGGCCTGGCCGCCGTCGAGGCCAAGCTCGGCATCGACCTGTACGACGAGGAGCACGTCGAGCAGCTCTCCGCCGTCCACGTGGCGCTGCACGCCCAGACCCTGCTGCACCGCGACGTGGACTACATCGTCCGGGACGGCTCGGTCGAGCTGATCGACGAGATGCGCGGCCGGGTGGCCCAGCGCCGCCGCTGGCCCGACGGGCTCCAGGCGGCGGTCGAGGCCAAGGAGGGGCTGGACGCCACCGCCGAGGGCGAGGTGCTCGGCACCATCGCCGTGCAGGCGTTCATCGCGCTCTACCCGAAGGTGTGCGGCATGACCGCCACCGCGGTGCTGGTCGGCGACCAGTTGCGGGAGTTCTTCAACCTCGAGGTCGCGGTGATCCCGCCGAACACCCCGTGCGTCCGCGAGGACGAGCCGGACCGGATCTACGCCACCCGCGCCGAGAAGGACGAGGCGCTGATCGACGAGATCCGCCGCTGCCACGACGCCGGGCGGCCGGTGCTCGTCGGCACGCTGGACGTCAAGGAGTCCGAGGCGCTGGCCGCCGGGCTCAACGCGGCCGGCGTGTCCTGCGTGGTGCTGAACGCCAAGAACGACGACGAGGAAGCGGCGATCATCGCCGAGGCCGGCGCGTACGGCGCGGTGACGGTCTCCACCCAGATGGCCGGCCGGGGCGTCGACATCCGCCTCGGCGGCAGCGACCAGGCCGACCGGGATCGGGTGGCCGAGCTCGGCGGCCTCTACGTGATCGGCAGCGGCCGGCACGACAGCCGCCGCGTCGACGACCAGCTGCGGGGCCGCGCCGGCCGGCAGGGCGACCCGGGCGGCTCGGTCTTCTTCGTCAGCCTGGAGGACGACCTGGTCGTCCGGCACGCCGCCGACGCGGTGCCCCCGTCGCCGCGGATGAACGCGGACGGCCTGGTCACCGACGAGCAGGTCGACTACGCGGTCGAGCACGCCCAGCGGGTCGCCGAGGGCGTCAACCACGAGATCCACCGCAACACCTGGCGCTACAGCGTGGTCATCGAGCAGCAGCGCATCGCCCTGGCCGCCCGCCGCGAGCGCCTGCTGACCAGCGACGTGGCCGCCCTCATGCTGCTGGACAAGGAGCCCGAGAAGGCCGGCGAGATGGACGAGGACCTGCTCGCCCGGGCGGCCCGGTCGATCGCGCTCTTCCACCTGGACCGCCTCTGGGCCGAGCACCTCGCCGAGCTGTCCGAGGTCCGTGAGGGCGTACACCTGCGTGCCCTGGGGCGGCTCGACCCGCTGGACGAGTTCCACCGGGCGGCGGTGCCGGCGTTCAACAACCTCGTCCCGGAGATCGAGGCGCGCACCATCGCCACGTTCAACGAGACCGAATTCGATGAGGACTGGGAGCCCGAGGACGGCACCCTGGTCCGGCCGACCGCCACCTGGACGTACCTGGTGCACGACAACCCGTTCGGCTCCGAGCTCGACCGGCTGATCGCCTCGATCGGGCGGCGACTCAGCAGCGCGTCGCGCTGACCTGGCTCGTAGGGGTCTCTGCCGTACCTCCGGGTAGGGCGGAGACCCCTCCTTGCGCCGTTTCGATCCCGGTTGCGAGGGTAGTAGGGCGGGTCGGTCAAGGCGGAAGAGAGCAGACGATGGCACACGTGACGACGTCGGCGGGATGGGTGCGAGGGCGTACGAGGGCAGTGCGACGGTGAACCTGGACACGCGGGAACCGGTGGTCGAACGACTCGGCGTGCTGGAGACAGCCGCGCTGTTGCGGGAGCTGACCGCCGGCCTGATCGGCCTGACCGATTTCGATGAGGCGCTGCTGGCGTTGGTCCGGGTCACCCGGGACGCGGTGGCCGGGGTGCGCTGGTGTGGGTTCACCGCACTGCGTGCCGGCGAGCCGGCCAGCCTGGCCGCCTCCGACGACCGGATGGCCGGCCTCGACGACCTGCGCCACGGGCCCGACACACCGGCGATGAGCGCGATCGCGCGCCGCGAGATGATCCTCGCGGTCGACCTGGCCGGCGAGCCGCGGTGGCCGACCTGGACGCCGCGCGCCCGTGACCTCGGCGTCCGAGGGGTGATCTCCGCGCCGGTGGACATCGACGACCAGGTGATCGGGGCGATCAACCTCTACGCCGCCGCGCCCGACGTGCTCACCCCGCAGCACCAACTCACCGCGATGCTGCTCGCCGAACACGCCGGTCTGCTGCTGGCCGCCGTGCGGGACCGGGGCCGCCAGCAGGCGCTCGCCGGGGAGCGGGACGCCGCGCTCCTGCACGAGGGTGTCGTCGGCCAGGCGATCGGGGTGATCATGACGCAGCGGGGGTGCCCGGCCGCCGAGGCCCTGGACGTGCTGCGTACCGCCGCCTCGTCGCTGGACATACCGCTGCGCGAGGTCGCCGAACGCCTCGTACGGACGGTCTCCCGCCCTCGCGAGAGCTGACCGTCGACCGGTGCGGGTGGATGCCCGTTCTCCCGGTCGGCGGCGAGTCGGGCGGCGTCGTTTCACCTCTCGGGCGCTCGGGTAGCACTCTGGTACTGGTGGACTGCGCCTGACCCTGGGGAGGACCGATGCAGAGCCGGCTGCGGGTGCAGGGGCACCCCATCCAACCGATGTTGGTGACGTTCCCGCTCGGGCTCTTCGTCAGCGCCACGGTCTTCGACCTCACCGACGTCGCCGGCGGGCCGGTCTTCCTCGGTGAGGTCGGCTACTGGACCGGCGTCGCCGCCCTCTTCGCCGCCGCCATGACGGCCGTCGCGGGCATGGTCGACCTGTGGGACGTGCCGGTCGACGGCACCCGCCGTACCGCCATCGCCTTCAACCTCGTGAACGCCGCCATGGCGGGGCTGTTCCTGATCACCAGCCTGGTCCGCGCCCACTCGCCCGATCGTGGCGCGACGGCCGCGATCCTGTTCACCGAACTGGTGGCGCTGACGGCCGGCGGGGTTGGCGTGTACCTGGGCGCGCGGCTCATGCGCCAGTTCGACGGGGGTCGCGTCGAGACCGGCAGCCTGGACACCCTCGCCGGTGGCACGGTCGAGGTCGTCCGCCCCCGCCCGTGACCGACTCGGTCTTTGCATGATCGACTCGGTTTCCGGAAAGACGGGGCGTCGGCGACTCGGTGACAGAACGGCTTCCAGGAACGCGAGTCGATCAAGCGCCGGGTAATTGGATTGCCGCTCGGGTGGCGTGCCGGCGAGGCTGATCGCCGTGACTGATGCGCGTACCGCCGAGGACCTGATCGCGGAGGCCGCCGCCGCGCCCGTCGACGGCTGGGGTTTCGACTGGCTGTCCGGCCGGGCCACCGAGGAGCGTCCACCCTGGGGGTACGCCCGCCTCGTCGCCGACCGGATGGGTCGCGCCGCCGCCGCGCTGGACGTGGACACCGGCGGGGGCGAGGTGCTGGCGGAGGTGCCGCGCCCGCCGAAGGTGCTCGTCGCCACCGAGGCGTGGCCGCCGAACGTCCTGGTGGCACGACGGAACCTGCGCCCGCTCGACGCGACGGTGGTGGCCGTCGCGCCGGACTCGGCGCTGCCGTTCCGGAACGGCTCCTTCGACCTGGTGGTGAGCCGGCACCCGGTGCGCACCGACTGGGCGGACACGGCCCGGGTGCTGCGCCCCGGGGGGACGTACCTGTCGCAGCAGATCGGGCCGGGCACCATGCGGGAGCTGAGCGAGGCGATCCTCGGCCCGCTGCCACCCCCGGACGGCCGGCACCCCGAGGAGGCGGTCGCTTCCGCCGAGTCGGCGGGCCTGCGCGTGGTCGACCTGCGCCGGGCCACGCTGCGCGCGACGTTCCACGACATCGGCGCGGTGGTCTGGTTCCTGCGCAAGGTCGTCTGGACCGTGCCGGGCTTCAGTGTGGACCGCCACCGCGCGCCGCTACTCGCCCTACACCGCCGCATCACCGAGCAGGGCCCCTTCGTAGCCCACGCCCAACGCTTCCTGATCGAAGCAACCCACCCCTAACCCCGCCCCCGACCCCGCCCTCCCGCCGACCCCGCGCCGATCTTGCACTTACTGTTGGCGTTTTGCCCCATATATACCTTTAGTCGCCACAGAAACCGCAAGATCGACGGGCGAGGGCGAGGGCGAGGGCGAGGGCGAGGGCGAGGGCGAGGGCGGGGCGGGGCGGGGGCGGGTTAGTGGGGGTGGGAGTTGTGGTGGGCGGCCAGGACGTCGGCGCCGAAGTCGCTGGCCGGGCGGCGGAGCACGGTGTGTGCGTGGTTGCCGTCGTCGCTGGTGTTGTCGTACTCGATCAGCAGGTCGTCGCCCTGCACCCGGTAGTAGTGGCGCTGCCCCGGGTTGGTCGGACCGGCCCAGGCGAAGTGCAGCGGCCCGCCGGCGAGCCGGGCGGCCTCGCGGACGGCCAGCTCGGGCGGTAGCCGGTCCAGGTAGAGCGCGACGATCTGGTCGAGCAGCGCCCGGCCGGTGGGGCCGAGTCGGTCGGCCGGTACGCCGAGGGGTTCGAGTGGCCCGTCGACGCGGGGGCGGGTGGCGCTGATGATGTCCGTCGGGGCCTCGTCGGCGATGATCGCGGCGGCCCGCCCGGCGGGGCCCAGGGCGTCCAGCAGGGCGCGGCCCAGATCCTCCTCCACGCCGAGCGGTCGGGAGACGGGCCGCCCGGCGTACCGCACCGCGGCCGGATTGGCGCCGAAGAAGACCGGCGCGGGGGAGACCTGGTCGTCCACGACGGTCATGGTCACCGACAGGTGGTGCCCTTCGAGCCGCCACGCCCAGCGGTCGTCGCGCGCCGGGTCTCCGAACACGGCGATCCAGTAGTCGCCGCTGTGCCGCCCGCGACGCCACCCCTCGGCCCGGTCCAGGACCTCCTCCAGCGCGATGATCGCCATGGCCTGGGCGTACGCCGATGGGCTGAGGGCGGTGGCCAGTAGCCGGTGCGCGGCCTTGCGCCCGGCGATGTCCAGCGCGGCGAGGCAGACGCCGGGGCGCGGGCGCGGCCGGTACTCCAGCCAGCGCCGGGCCGGCTCGTCGTCGAAGGGGTACACGGCGTCGTCGCGGGTCGCGGGGGCGAGCGCGGTCAGCAGGGCGCTGCCGGCGGCACGCATCTGTTCGGGCAGGGGATCTTCCACCGCCCCTGTATACCGTCAGTCGGCCCGCAGCAGCCGCACCATGTCCGGCAGGTCGAAGAACTGCGCGGTCTCCAACGCCGAGGGGTTGCCGTACGCCGGATCGGCGCCGGCGGCCAGGAGCGCGCGGACGGCGTCGGCGCTGCTGCGAAAGACCGCGGCGGCCAGGGCGCTCTGACCTCGGTCGTTGGTACGCGTGTGGTCCGCGCCCCGGGCCAGCAACGCGGCCACCGTGTCGGGGTGGGAGTGGTAGGCGGCCAGGATCAGCAGGGTGTCGCCCTTGTCGTTGGTCAGGTTGACCGGCAGGCCGGCGTCGACCTGGGCGGCCAGTTCGTCGGCGGCGCCCGCGCGGGCCAGGTCGAACATCCGGTGTGCGAACGCCAGGGTCTCGGCGTCGAGGTCGTCGGTCACCGGTCCAGGCTAGGGCGCGACGGAGGACTCCGCACCCGCGCGGGACATCTCGGCATGTGGAATTACCTACTAAACCTATAGGCTTTGCCGTCTAGAGTACGAGGGCACCCCACGCACCGACCCGCGAGGAACCACCGATGACCCACGATCGCCCGGCCACCGACCTGCTCGCTGTCGCCGCCCGCTGGGCCGACCCGGCCGGCTGGCCGGTGACGCTGCGCTTCGATCCCAGCGAGCGCTGGTACGCCCGGCTCGCCACCGCCGACGACCACGAGGTGTGGGCGCTGAGCTGGCTACCCGGCCAGGGCACCGACCTGCACGATCACGGCGGCTCCGCCGGAGCGTTCCGGGTGGTGGCCGGCGCCCTCACCGAGGAGACGGTCAGCCGGGGGCGGCTGCTGCCCCGCGTGCTGCCCGCCGGCGCCGGCCGTCGTTTCGGCGCTCACCACGTCCACCAGGTCACCAATCGCGGCGCGGACCCGGCGGTCAGCGTGCACGTCTACCGGCCGGCGCTGCGCCGGATGACCCGCTACGACCTTCTGGACGGCCGACTGCGCGCCGCCGAGGTCGCCGAGGCCGGCCGATCCTGGTGAACCGCCCCGACCCTCTCTTTCCCGGAAGGAATCGATAATGCAGCTCACCGCCGAGCACTGTCCGGCGCCCGTACCACCGCCGGGCTCCCGCGGCATCGACGAGATCCTGGCGGCCGCGCGTGCCCGGCTCGACCGGCTGGACCCGGAGCGGGCGCACCTGGCGTACCGGGCGGGGGCCCTGCTGGTCGACATCCGGCCGGCGGCCCAGCGCGCCGCGCACGGCGTCGTGCCCGGCTCGCTCACGATCGAGCGCAACGTGCTGGAGTGGCGCTTCGACCCGCGCTGTCCGGCCCGGCTGCCCGAAGCCGTCGACTACGACGTGCCGGTGGTGATCCTCTGCCAGGAGGGTTACACCTCGTCACTGGCCGCCGCCGCGTTGCAGGACATCGGCCTGCACCGGGCCACCGACGTCGACGGCGGGTTCGCCGCCTGGCGCATCGCCGGCCTGCCGGCGCTCGGTCCGACCCCCCTGCACCGCGCAACCCCCCTCGCGCCCCCGGTCACCGCCGGTTGGGCGCGCCGCTGACCCCCACGCCGCACCGGGCGTGGCGGGCGTACCGCCATCAGGAGGCACGATGTCCGTCGTCGCGATCCCCACCCGTCCCTACTCGCCGGGTCACCCGGGACGGGCCGTCGGCCGCCCGCGCACCGGCCCCACCCTGACCATCACCCTCGACCTGGCCCCCGGGCCGATGAGCCCCCGGCTGGCCCGGCTGGTGCAGCTGCTCGGCGAGCTGGCCGAGGCCGGCGAGGGTCGGCTGGGTCCCGCCGACGACGTACCGCAGACGCCGCGACCGCTCGCGCGCCCCACCGTCGTCGAGGCGTCCGCGGTGGCCGACGCCGCCGATGTCCGCATCCTGGCCGGCTCGCGGACCGTCCGGCACGGCGACCGGGTGGTCGCCCTCACCCGCATCGAGTACGACCTGCTGCTCTTTCTCGCCGAGCGCCCGCACCGCGTCTTCACCCGCCTGCAGCTGCTGTCGAACGTCTGGGGCTACGAGCACGCGGTGGCCCGGACCGTGGACGTGCACGTCCGGCGGCTACGCGCCAAGCTCGACGGCGCGGAGGTGGTCACCACCGTCTACGGGGTGGGTTACCGCCTCGGCGACGAGGCGCGGATCAGCGTGGACCACACCCGCTGAGCGGGCCGGGCGGCCGGCCGGGGCGCGGCGGCATCCGCATGGTGAACAGGACGGGGACCCCCGTAACGGGGCATCCGGGTGGCTCTGCTGTAATCATCTGGCTTCGTACGCAGAGCGAGCGTCTGGCTCCGATGCGTTCGCCAATTGTCACATTCATGCAACGCAGCCGCCTCTTGACCCTCGCCCGGACGCCGGGAAGCATCGATGAAGCGGCGTCCCGGGCCGTGGGGAGATACCCGGACCAGCCCAAGGAGGACCATGTCGGTCAGCCCCGCCTCGTCGCGCGCCGGATGGCATACGTCCCAACCCGCGGTGCCCGGTCGACCTCCCGGCGGTCAACGCCGCCCGGCGAACACCGCCGCGCCCGTGCTCACCGTGACGTTGTCCATCCCGCTGACCTGCGAGGAGTCGCTGACGCCGCCGGCCCAGCGGCTGCTCGAAGCCGCGCGTGAGCTGCTCGAACGGGGCGAAGGCGTGGTCACCAGCTCCGTTCCGGCCGAGCGCCGCGCCGACGGTGTGCCGGCCAACCGGTCACCCGTGCGGGCCCTCACCCCGACGATCCCCGCCCTGCACATCCTGGCGTCGTCCCGGTCGGTGCTGCGCGACGACGAGCCGCTGCCCCTGACCCGGTTGGAGTTCGACCTGCTGCTGCACCTCGTCGCACACCCCCGCCGTGTCTTCACCCGGCTGCAACTGCTCAACGCCGTGTGGGGCTACGAGCACGCCGGGGTTCGCACCGTCGACGTGCACGTACGCCGGCTGCGCGGCAAGGTCGGCGTCGACGTGCCCCTGGTCACCACGGTCTACGGCGTGGGCTATCGGTTGGCCGACGACGCGCTCGTCACCGTCGACCGGACCGGCTGACCGCCACCACCGCTCGCCGCTCCCAGGCGGGGCAGGATGGACCGGTGCGCATCCGTCCCATCTCGCCCGACCTGCTCGTCGCCGAACTGACCGGCCGCCTCGCCGACGCCTCGGCTACCGTCGAGCCCGCCCGGCTGCGCGTCGCCGTCGACGGCGCTCCCGCCGCCGGCCCGGACGAGCTGGCCGCCGCGCTGATCGACCCGCTGCGCGCGCGGGGCCGTCCGGTCCTGCACGTACGCGCCGACGACTTCCTCCGGCCCGCGTCGCTACGCTTCGAACTCGGCCGCACCAACCCGGACGCCTACTACGAGGGCTGGCTCGACGAGGCCGGCCTGCGCCGTGAGGTGCTCGACCCGGCCGGCCCCGGCGGCGACGGGCGGGTGCTGCCGTCGCTGTGGGACCCGGTCGCCGACCGGGCCAGCCGCGCCGCGTACCTCGACCTGCCGCCGGGCGGCGTGGTCCTGGTCAGCGGCGCGCTCCTGCTCGGCGGCGCGCTGCCGTTCGACGTGACCGTCCACCTTCAGGTGTCCACGGCGGCCCTGCGCCGCCGCACCGATCCGGGCCGGGGGTGGACCCTGCCGGCCTTCGACCGTTACGCCGACGAGGTGGTTCCCGCCAGCTTCGCCGACGTGGTCGTACGCGCCGACGACCCCCGCCATCCCGCGCTCGTCGAGGCGCCCGACGAGGGCTGAAATTGGCTCGTTTGCGGGCCGGGTCCGGCGGGTACTCGCCCGGCTCACAGAGCGTGGGTGATCGCCCGCGTACCGCATGCGACCGCTACCCGGGGCGCCACGCCGCCGGACCCGGTTCACGGGAACCTTAGGCCAGGAAAGGCAGGCAGCGATGCTCGTCCACGACACGGTCGACACCGGCCGCTCCCAGACGGAGATCGACCAGATCCGGCAGTCCCTGCAGGCGCGCTACGACGACCTGACGGCGGAGTACGACCAGGCTGTCCTGCAGAGTCAGGTGCTGCGTCTGGTGGAGGTCGGCGACACCGCCGGCGACGACCAGGCCGACAGCGGCACCAAGACGGCCGAGCGGGACACCGCCCAGTCCCTCCTGCGCACGATCCTCGACCGACGCGCCCAGTACGAGCACGCCCTGGGCCGCCTCGCCGAGGGCACGTACGGCTGGTGCGAGGGCTGCAAGGCGGCGATCCCGGTCGAGCGGCTGGAGATCTTCCCGGCCGCCACCACTTGTGTCACCTGCAAGCAGACCCGCGAAAGGCGGGCGGCCTGAGCGACGGCAGCGGTTGCCGGTCGGTCCGCGACACGATGGACTCCACCCATGGGTGACATTCTGGTGGGCACCGCGTCCTGGACCGACCGCACGCTGCTCGACTCGGGCTGGTATCCCCAGACGGCGGACAACCCCGAGAAACGCCTCGCGTACTACGCCCGGCAGTTCCCGCTGGTCGAGGTGGACGCCACCTACTACTCGCCGCCGGCCGAGTCGACCGCACGGCTCTGGGTCGACCGCACGCCCGCCGGCTTCACGTTCAACATCAAGGCGTTCAGCCTGCTGACCGGCCATCCCACCCGGGTCAACGCGCTCTACAAGGACCTGCGACCGGAGACCGACAAGAAGAACGTCTACCCCGACGACCTGCCCGCGCAGGCGTACGAGGAGGTGTGGACGCGCTTCCTGTCCGCGCTGGACCCCCTCGTGGAGGCGGGCAAGCTGGGCGCGCTGCTGTTCCAGTTCCCGCCCTGGTTCACGATCAAGCGGGCCAACAAGCAGTACCTGCTGGAGGTGGCGAAGCGCTGCGCCCCCCTGCTACCGGTCTACGAGTTCCGGCACGCGTCCTGGTTCGACGGCGACAACGCCGACGAGACGCTGACGTTCCTGCGCGAGCACGACCTGTCGTACGTCTGCGTGGACATGCCGCAGGGTCACCGCTCGTCGGTGCCCCCGGTGCTGGCCGCCACGGGTGACCTGGCCGTGGTGCGCTTTCACGGCCACAGTGACAAGTGGACCAGTAAGGACATCCACGAGAAGTTCGGCTACCACTACTCCAAGCGGGAGCTCAAGGACTGGGCGCCCAAGCTGCGCGAGCTGGCCGACTCCGCCAGCCAGACCCACGTGCTCATGAACAACTGTTACCGCGACTACGCGCAACAGAACGGCCAGCAGTTGCAGGCCCTGCTGGCCGGGTAACGCGGCGAGCCGGCCAGGGTCGGGTTCGTGCGGGCGCAGATAGTGCCGAGAGCTTCTGGTGCGGCAGCGGCCCGCCCTGGGAGGGTGACGGCTAGTCGCCCTCCGGTGCCCCCAGGTGCGGGCGGTGCTCTGCGATCCAGCGCTCCACATCGTCGATCCGCCACACCGCGCCCATCCCGAGTACGTCGAACGGGGCTGGAAAGTCTGGACGGTCGATGATCTCCGCCGCCCGCTGGCGGGACACCCCGAGGCGGCGAGAGATCTCTCCGCGTCCGTACAGGTGCCGTGGCATGGGCGCAGGCTAGCCACACCGCAGGCTGTCAAACCGCAGCCCTGCCAAACTGCACCCTGCATCTTGACAAGGCGGGGATGCCGACAAACGATGGGCGTACGAAGTTGGCCCGGGGCGTTGTTGCACCGCCGCCCCGGGCCTCGATCGCCGCGAGGAGGCGACCCAGTGAAGGAAGTGAAGCGGTCCGAGATCGGGCGCATCCGGCCGCCCAACTGGGGCGGGAGGTCCGGCGATGCCCGCAGGTGAGGAGGCTGGCACCCCGTCTGCCGGTGTAGGCGTGCTGACGGCAGAGGAACGATGGGCGATGATCGACGCGCTGTTGGGCGCCCTCGACGCGTACGCCGAGACGGGCGATCACGGTGCGGCGTCGGCGTCACCCACTGAGCGGGAGGTCGGCCGCTGGGCGGATGCCCGCGCGCAGGTGATCCGCGACCTACTGATCAAGCTGGGTGCGCCCGAGGAGGAGCACTACCCGAAGGCCCCCGATCGCGTACCTGACAGCCTGGTGTAGCCCCTGCGCCTGCGGCCCGCGACGACCCCGCGTCCGTCTCACCCGATCCGGGTGGGGCTGGCTCACCCGCTCGCCCGGCATGGTGGGCACGGTGGTGACGGCCGCCCGACGGCCGGAGACGACACGGAGGTGACGGGGATGACGGTTCGACTGGTGACGGATCGACGGCGCGGTGCCGTCCTGCACGTGGTCGGCACGGCGGACAACGCCCGACGTGCCCCGCAGGGCAGCCCGGTACGCGCCCGGCGCGGTCCCGTGGGACCGCCGCGACGTACCGACGAGCGACGCTGGGAGGCCACGGAACGGGGGTCGACCGATGCCTGACTCGATGATCTCCGCGTTCGAGAGTTCGCTGGACAAGACCAACCTGATCCTCAAGGACATCGAGAACGCCTACGGGTGGCCGAAGGAGCGGCGCAACCAGTCGTACGCCGCCCTGCGCACGGTGCTGCACCTGCTGCGGGACCGGTTGGCGGTCAACGAGAGCGTCGAGTTCGCCCAGCAGTTGCCCGTGCTGGTCCGGGGGATCTACTTCGACGGCTGGAACCCGTCCGACGTGCCGATCAAGCTCAACCGCGACGACTTCCTCTACGAGGTCCGCCAGGGCTTCCCGTACGACGCCGAGGGCGGTGCCGAGCGGGTGACGCAGGTGGTGCTCGACACCCTGCGCCGGCACGTCACCCAGGGCGAGTGGCAGGACGTGAAGGACACCATGCCCAAGGACATCGCCATGATGCTGCCCTGAGACGGGCCTATCGAGCGGCGCTGTCCGGCGGGGAAGGCACCCGGGACACCGGGTGGCCGGCCCCGCGGGCCAGCGCCGCGAACGTGACGGCGTCGGTGACCGCCGCCCCGCCGGGGTCGTTGTTGAAATAGACGTACGCCGGCTCGTCCGCGTCGAACGCGTCGGTGAGCCGGCGGACCCACGAGCCGAGCGCCGTACGCCCGTAGTGCGGCCACGGCCGGGCCCGCCCCTCGTGCAGCCGTAGGTAGCCGAAGTCGGTGGTCCGCCAACGCGGGGCCACCGGTCGACCGAGGCGATCCGCCCAGACCAGCGCCGCCCGCCGCCGTTCCAGGACCACCCGGGTGGCGTCGGTCCACCACGACGGGTGCCGGGGCTCCACCGCCACCCGCACGTCCTGCGGGAACAGCCGCAGCGTCGCGTCGAGCGCGTCGACGTCCGCCCGCAGGTTCGGTGGCAGTTGCAGCAGCACCGGGCCGAGTCGGTCGCCGAGGGCGGTGGCCCGGCCGAGGAACCGCGCCACCGGCTCGGCCGGCTCCCGCAGACGTTTGATGTGGGTGAGGTAGCGGCTCATCTTGACCGCCACGCAGAAGTCGGGCGGGGTGCGTTCCCGCCACGCCGCGAACGTCTCGCGTTCGGGCAGCCGGTAGAACGCGTTGTTGACCTCGACGGTGGCGAAGCCCGACGCGAAGTGCTCCAACCAGAGACGCTGCGGCATCCCCTGCGGGTAGTAGCGGCCCCGCCAGTCCCGGTACTGCCAGCCCGACGTGCCCACCAGGATCACCGCCCCATCCTGGCACTCTCCGCCGCCGCCCGCGAACCGACCGTGTCGTCCCGGTTCGACGTCTACGGTGTGGGTTAGAGAAGATCGCGCGTGGGGTACCACCCGCAGCACGACGGACCCCGGCGTACGGCGGGGCGGCACACCCGAGGGAGTACCGATGGCACTCAACGACGATGACATGCAGACCACGGGCGGCAGCGGCCTGGAGGGTCCGGCCGACGGTGGCGCGACCCCGGGTCACCAGGACGGTGGCGCTGACGGTGGCGCGGAGGGTCCGGCCGATGGTGGCGCGACCCCGGGTCACCAGGACGGTGGCGCCGATGGTGGCGCGGAGGGTCCGGCCGACGGTGGCGCGACCCCGGGTCACCAGGACGGTGGCGCCGATGGTGGCGCGGAGGGTCCGGCCGATGGTGGCGCGACCCCGGGTCACCAGGACGGTGGCGCTGACGGCAGCGCCCGGTAGCGGCACGTCATGACGTACCTCGACCCGCCGGGCGGCCGCGGCCGCCCGGCGGGTACCTCCCTGGCCCCCCACGGCGCGGCCGTCG